>JAPORU010000060.1 GCA_026710045.1 Aestuariivita sp.
AACCCGCGGATATCAGATTGATCCACCGTCGAAAAACTGTCTGCATCCTGAGTCAGTCATGAGACAATGTGTAGATACATTATGACATAAGTGCAACAAAAATTACCCGGTCAATCCATATCAGCGTTTTAAACGATCCAGAATCTGCAGCGGCTTTGGCAACATTGTCTGAGTCAGATCAAGACAGCGTACCCGAGAATCCCGTCCAGTCCCCAAGCTTTACAGTCAGTGACATAACGTCACATGGTCTAAAGACACTGCACAGATGGAAGGCAATTATCCCATACAGGAAAAAGTTGCAACGCGTTCCATCGGTGGCCTGTTCTTTTCAACACCTTTATCCGCATTTGGAATAACCACAATTCAGACAGGTCATGCACCCTTCGATTCTCTGCATCGCGGGCTGATAGCAGACCGGACATACCTTGCCTGTGGACGCTGTGATCTCCGAAGACGTTGAGGCTGACTCGTCCGTCATATTGTTTGCAACATCCTTCAAAAATCCAGTCGAAATCATGTGACGTTCGATAACGCCGCCAATGGCTGCCAAAACGGATGGAATGTACTTTCCCTCAACCCATGAACCACCAAGCGGGTCGATGATCGCCTTGAGTTCCTCGACCACAAAAGACACATCCCCTCCGCGACGGAAAACCGCCGAGATCATGCGCGTTAAGGCGACCGTCCATGGAAAATGATTCATGTTCTTGGAATTGATAAATACCTCAAAGGGCCGCCGACACGCGCCCTGAACAAGGTCATTGATGGTTATGTAAATGGCGTGTTCACTATCGGGCCATTTCACCTTGTAAGTACGACCCTCAAGTGTTTCAGGACGCCCGAGTGGTTCCGACATGTAGACAACATCACCCGACAGGTCGGACTCATCCGTTCGCGATTCGTGTTCCTTGTTAAAATCCCGCTCGGACTTCGGACTGGGCTCAACAACACTTAACACCGATCCCGTCACATCGTTCGGCCGATACGTCGTACACCCCTTGCAACCCAGATCCCAAGCCCGCATATACACTTCTTCAAACGCGTCAAAGTCAATATCAGCCGGGCAATTGATGGTCTTTGAAATACTCGAATCAATCCACTTTTGGGCCGCAGCCTGCATCTTCACATGATCCACCGGTGCCAAAGTCTGAGCATTTACGAAGAAATCAGGCAAAGCACGATCGCCAAATTTGTCACGCCACAGTTGTACCGCATAATCAACGACATCCTCTTCCGTGTGCGATCCATTTTTCTGCAGAACACGTCGCTTATAACTGAAGGCAAACACGGGCTCTATTCCCGAGGACACATTCCCCGAATAAAGTGAAATTGTTCCCGTAGGCGCAATAGATGTCAACAACGCATTACGCAAACCATGAGCTTGAACCAACTCACAAACATCCTCGCTCATGGTCTGCATCGTAGCCGAGCGCAAGAACTTCTCCTGGTCAAAGAGCGGAAATGCACCCTTTTCTCTCGCAATATCTGCAGATGCTCGATAGGCGGCGTGTGCGATCTGTTTTAACCACATCTCAGTTTGTGAGACCGCTTCATCGGACCCGTATCGCAGCCCCATCATGACAAGAGCATCTGCAAGGCCTGTGACCCCCAGACCAATCCGACGTTTCGCCCTTGCCTCTCTCTGCTGTTGTGGCAGTGGAAACTTTGATACGTCGACGACATTGTCCATCATTCGCACAGCCGTTCCGACGAGAGACTCGAGGATCTTTTGATTGATCCCCGCATCGTCCTCAAACGGTTCCTCAACAAGTTTCGCAAGATTGATTGAACCAAGCAGACAAGCCCCATAAGGGGGAAGGGGTTGCTCACCACATGGATTTGTCGCCGCAATCGTCTCCGCATAATGAAGATTATTGGCCTCATTTATGCGATCAATGAAAATGACACCCGGCTCCGCATAATCATACGTCGAACGCATAATCTTGTCCCACAAGTCACGCGCCTTAACTGTCCGGTATATATCACCGTCAAAAATCAAATCCCAAGATTGATCAGCCTTGACCGCCTCCATAAACGGATCGGTGATCAATACCGATACATTGAACATCCGAAGTCGCGCCGCGTCCGATTTGGCAGAAATAAATTCTTCCACATCAGGGTGATCACATCGCAATGTCGCCATCATGGCCCCGCGGCGCGATCCCGCTGACATAATTGTTCGGCACATCGCATCCCAAACATCCATGAAACTCAACGGACCCGACGCATCGGCGGCGACACCTTTTACTTCAGCGCCGCGAGGACGGATCGTAGAGAAATCATAGCCAATTCCTCCACCTTGTTGCATGGTGAGGGCCGCCTCTTTCAAACCCTCGAAGATACCCTCCATAGAATCATGCAATGTTCCCATGACAAAACAATTGAACAGTGTAACACTTCGTCGGGTTCCTGCTCCCGCGATGATACGACCGGCCGGCAAGAACTTGAAATCCTCAAGTGCCCCGTAGAACGTCTCTTCCCAGCGTCGGGGATCATCCTCACAACTTGCGAGGTCGCGGGCAATGCGGCGCCATGTATCTTCGATTGTACCGTCAACAGGAGTACCATCGATCTCCTTGAGTCGGTATTTCATATCCCAGATTTGTTCAGCGATTGGAACGGTGAAGGCGGTCATTTTGTTGTCCACTAAATCCAAATTGGTACAAGAAAGAATTTTTGAATTTTCTTTTCATTAGACTACATTACTCTGGACAGTCATGACCAATCAAAATTCTGTAACATCAATGGCCGACGCAAAAATCAATCTCATCAAACTTTGCGTTGGAGCCGAAACCGTCGAAGATCTCATCAGATGGCAAGCCACCCCAGCTGCGAAAACCCCGGATGGATTACCCATGCATGTTACCCGCATGTGGCCGCAAAGAAGTGAAGAGCTCTTACAGGGCGGTTCGCTGTATTGGGTAGTCAAAGGACTGATTCTCTGCCGTCAAAAACTTATTCGACTTGATAAAGTCATTGGAGACGACTCCATCACACGGTGCGGTCTCATCTTTGACCCCACTATTATTAGAACGCGGCCGATGGCCAGACGGCCATTTCAAGGTTGGCGCTATTTTTACAGTAAGGACGCACCAAAAGATGTTCATAGCGCCCACCGAACCGAAGTCACCCTCCCGGAAGAACTTAATCGAGCTTTGAACAAGATTGGTGTCATTTGAAGCTTCATCGAATCACAAGACAGATCCTGTGCGTTTCTGCTTCCTGTCGATTCAGTCTCTCAAACGATGATCCAATGTTATCTCAGAGATGAGTGAGTGACATCAGCGCATAAAGCCAAGCCATGGCTCGACTTTAGATTTTCAGCCGCGACAAAAAATCCGACGCAACAGTGGTCTCCCCACGATCAAAGTGAGCCACACAGCTCCGCCACAAGGTCGCTTGACTATCCAAAATTAATCCATCCGACAAAATACGCAGGGAATTCGCCCGCAAGGTTTCGCCGGTCGAGGTGATATCTGCAATTGCCTCAGCCACTTCATTCTTGATTGTGCCCTCAGTTGCACCTTGGCTATCGACCAAAGCATAATCGGCCACTCCTGCTTTGTTCAAGAACTCGCGCACGAGCAACGGATAACCTGTCGCAATCCTCAACCGCATTCCCGACCGAGCACGAAAATCAGCTGCCACGTCATCCAGGTCGTCAAGCGTGTCAACGTCAATCCAGAAATCCGGCACTGCAAGAACGAGACTTGCACGCCCAAAGCCCAACTCAATAACCGATTCAACATGCGATTCCCGACAGGGCAATTTCTCATAAACTAAATCAGTCCCCGTTACTCCAAAATGCAAACGTCCCGCCGCAAGTTCACGTGGTATTTCACCCGCCGACAGCATGACAAGCGACACCTCATCAATGCCATCAATATGTGCAGAATAGGTCCGCTCATCCCCGAGACGCCGCATATATATGCCACGATTCATAAACCAACGAAAGGTCTGCGACATCATTCGTCCCTTCGAGGGAATACCGAGCTTGAGCACTATTGGCTCACTTCCAAAATCAAGCTTGGACGAATAACGCCACCGACAGCAGAGATCTCAGATCCTGCCCCCAAACGGCGCATTAACGCGTCATACCGCCCTCCCGTTGCCACAGGTGGCAGATCATCATATGTTTCGGACATAAACTCAAAAATGAATCCATCATAATATTCCATCTTTGCCCGTCCGTAACATGCCTCAAACGCAAGTGTCTCAACGTCAATTCCGCCGGCGTCAAAGGTATCAATGCGCAGACGCAGACGCTCAATGGATGAAGATAATGCCGGAAGATCTTTCGCAATATCCAACAAACGCTCGATGGCAACAGGTGCGGTCGCTTTGATCTCAAGTAACCGCTCAAGCACAGTCATTTCAATTTCCGAAATCGGCACGGTATCATTATCTTGTCTCAAACGCTCAATGCGATCATACACTTCTTGACGGCGTCTCAAACCGAACTCCGGGAAATCAAGATTCGCCACATCCCTCGTAATTAAAGCTGCCTGATAATCTGATATTGGGGTACGGCCGGCGTAACGATTCAAAATCTCACGAAATCTCTTCGGACGCCAGATATGTCGCATCAACGCCGACTTTCGCTGTTCTGTCGTCTTCAAACTGCGTACAGCAGCCGTCAAAATACCCATATCGCCCGTCTTCGGCTTCAAATCAAAGGGCGCAAGAACTTGCGCAAACAGCGCGAAGACCTCTGCATCCGATGCCACTTCGTCAGACACGGAAAACACTTCATATCCCACTTGAAGATATTCATTCTCACGCAATGCATTATGCTCTTGTCGCCGAAACACTTCCCCAGAATAGGTATAGCGGGACTGTCTACGAGCATTCTTAATGTGCATCAGCGCAATTGGTACCGTAAAGTCGGGACGCAGCATTTGTTCACCGCGAAGCGCGTCAGCCGTCGTATAGGCCCGTGCTCGTATATCTTCACCATAAAGATCAAGAAACACATCGGCCGGTTGCAAAATAGAGGTTTCAACAATCTCTGCACCGGCCGTTTCAAAGCACTGAAGCAAGCGATTGGCCTCAACAAAAATGTCAGCCCGCGAGGGCATATCAAATGCCTTGCTCCAAGATTTTCTTTACGCTATTAACCAGTTCGTTCCGCGGCACCTCAAATTGCGCTGGACGTTGTCGCCATTCACCCACAGTCGCGGTTTTGGCAATCTCCTTTCCGAGCACTAAATCTTTGATCTGAATGATCCCCCTCAATTTCTCATCCGCACCTTCAATGATGGCCACGGGTGCATTTCGCCGATCTGCGTACTTAAGTTGATTGCCAAAACTCTTGGGATTTCCAAGATAAACTTCAGCACGTACGCCATTATTGCGAAGCTCAACAGCCATTTTCTGATAATCCTGCATGCGCTCTCGATCCATGACCGTAACCAGCACAGGACCATCGATGTCCGAGTTTCGCCGGCTCTTGATATCAAGAGCCGTCAAAAGCCGATCAACACCCAGTGAAACTCCCGTGGCTGGAATCCTTTGTCCCGTAAACCGTTGAACCAAGTTGTCATAACGGCCACCACCAGCCACCGATCCAAACTGTCGCTGACGACCACGCTCATCAGTGATATCAAAAGTCAACTCAGCTTCATAAACAGGCCCTGTATAGTATCCCAGTCCCCGCACAACTGTTGTATCAATGCGAATCTGATCGGGTCCATATCCCTGGATATCAAGAAGTTCAGTAATTTTTTTCAACTCATCAATGCCCTCTTGCCCGACCTCCGAGGTACCGATGATCGTCCGCAACTCGTCTAAAATCTGATCTGGGTTGCATTCACCGGATGTCAAAAACGCAATAATCGCTTCAGCCTGACTTTGGCGGAGACCTACACCCTCAATATACGCGCCCGATTCATCCAAACGTCCAGATGTAAGGAGTTGCATCACACCGTCCACACCAACTTTGTCAAACTTATCGATCGTTCGCAATACATGGTCGCGTTGCGCTTGCTCAGAAAGACCTGCACAAGCCAGAACACCATTCAGTATCTTGCGATTATTCAGCTTGACTTGATATTCTCCCTTCGGGATTCCCACACCCTCGAGAGCGTCGGCCAGCATCGCACAGATTTCCGCATCCGATGCCATCGAGGCCGATCCTACCGTATCCGCGTCACACTGATAAAACTGTCGATACCGACCAATACCGGGCTTTTCGTTCCGCCAGACAGGTCCCATGGAATACCGACGATACGGAGTCGGCAGGTGATTCTGATATTGTGCGTAAACCCGGGCAAGAGGCGCCGTCAGATCATACCTGAGAGCCAACCAGTCATTATTCTCATGCCAGCAAAAAATGCCGGCATTTGGCTGGTCCGTATCAGGGAGGAATTTCCCTAACGCATCAACAGTCTCAATAGCGGAACTTTCCAACGGCTCAAAGCCATAACGGAAATAGATATCAGCCACTTGACGCAACATAGCATCGCGGCGAACCACCTCGGCACCAAAGTAGTCACGAAAGCCTTTCGGTGTTATGGCGCGCGGACGTAATTTGCTGATCTTTTTTGTCATGACACGATAACGACAGAATACCGATTAGAAGGAATGAACGAGATCTCGAAGACTGTGATCATATTCTGGAATAGACGCAACATCCATGAACCGATCTGAAGACGCCAGTTGAGAATATTATCCTGTTGAACAGGCAACAATATGACAAGGAATTCCAACGGCTCACTTGTTTGAGATCGATGAAAGACACTATATCCTTCAAAAGAAGAACGCCAAGAGGCGTTGAGTACACAATCCATGCTACGGAGCATGCTCCAGGGACACGGAGGTCGAAGACGTCACTGCACACCATTTCATGAATACGCTAAAACCAAAATCTCTTTCCCAATTCATTGGGAGGGATAATAATGCAAAACGCAGACGAGTCTCTGAAGACGGCTTTATCAATGAAATATCAACTGGGTAACGGAATGCATTAAAATACGAAAACAAACACAAAAACAGGCGCATGAGTGGATACGCGCTCAAAGCATCAAGATCAAGACATCCATCCACAGAAAAAAGACTTACATGTCTTCGACTTCCATAACCCCGCGCAGACTCTTCAGAGCCTTTCGGATGTCGGAATTCACAGGCACTTTTGAGCCAACATCTAACTCCACCTCACCCGGTAAATCAGGAGCCATCAAACATAAAGAAACGGCTCCCTTGGCAACACAGCCATCTTTATACCGTCTTTCATCTAAGATGTTCGCAATTTGCGGCAGGGCTTCTTCGTCGTGTACATACACACGCAATCCCGCCGCAGGGACATCAGCTACAGCCTTTTCAAGCGGAATAATTGATCGGCACAAAAACTTGAGTTGATCAGCGTCCGAAGACACCTCGACGACCAACACAACTATTGAACCAACTTCCAGAAATGGACGGGAACGTTCCAAGACTTCAGAGAAAATTGTCACCTCATACGCTCCTGTTGGGTCCGAGAGCTGACAAAAGGCAAATTGATTTCCCCGTGCGGATTTTCGTATCTGATATCCAGAGACAACGCCAACCATGCGCGAATGGATCGGTTTATCAATACCAAGATTGACCACTTCGTCAAACGTTCGAAAAGGCGGCTGGTAATCTTTCTTCAACTTGTTCGACAACCTTAATGAAGGTATGAACTCGTCAACTGGATGTCCGGACAAATAAAACCCAATCGCCGCAAACTCGTCGGCCAGTTTTTGAGAAGGTGTATTGTCTTCCGCCGCGCTCAAACGAGGCTCCGTAAGATCTTCACCTGAGTCCCCAAAGAGCGAGATTTGCCCTGACAACGATCTTTCAAAAACATCGGTCGAGTAGGCGATGAGTGAGTCGAGGCTTTCGAGCACACGAACCCGATTCGAATCCAATTGATCAAAGACACCGGCCCTTATCAGCATTTCGAGTGAACGTTTGCCAACCCGCTTTAAATCAACCCTACGTGCAAAATCAAAGAGATTAACAAAAAGGTGATCGCCTCGTGCCTCCACCAGCATCCGCATGGCATCACTACCAACATTTCGAAGTGCGCTGAGAGCGAAGACCAGCTGCCCATCAACTACACTGAACATTGCATCTGACCGGTTAATGCATGGTGGAATCCAAGGTAACGCAAGGTTTCTCTTAACCTCTTCGAGGTAAGCTGCAAGTTTGTTTGCGGAGGCAATATCGCAATTCATCATTCCCGCGATAAATTCGGCCGGGTGATTGGCCTTAAGCCAGGCTGTCTGATAACTCACGACAGCATAAGCTGCGGCATGTGATTTGTTAAATCCATAATTGGCAAACTTCTGCAGAAGATTCCAAACATGCAAAGCGGTGCTCTCCTGGACACCATTTTTTACCGCCCCATTGAGAAACTTGGGTTGTTCCGCATTCATCGCGGACTGTATTTTCTTACCCATCGCACGGCGCAGCAAGTCGGCTTCAGCCAATGTATAGCCCGCCATTTCTTGCGCAATCTGCATGACCTGTTCCTGGTAAACAATGATTCCCTGGGTTTCATCCAGTATGTGATCAATGAGCGGGTGCAAAGTTTCACGCTCCGAGAGACCGTTCTTGACCTCACAGAACTTTGGAATATTCTCCATAGGACCCGGTCGATACAGAGCCACCAAGGCAATGATATCTTCAATGCAACTCGGCTTCATGCGTTTCAATGCATCCATCATTCCCGTGCTTTCGACCTGAAACACTGCGACCGTCTGGGCCGACGCATACAGGTCAAATGTAGCCTCGTCATCGAACGGAATGCCGTTAATATCATCAATCATGCCCCGAGCGGGTTCGTAGAGCATCTTGCCGTCAGCCCGTTCATGCAAATGCCGACCCGAGGCAAGAACAATGTCAACAATATTTTGAATGGCTGTTAAGGTCTTCAATCCAAGAAAATCAAATTTGACCAACCCCGCCTGCTCAACCCATTTCATATTGAATTGGGTTACAGGCAAGTCGGAGCGAGGATCCTTATAGAGCGGAACGATCTCATCTAAAGGTCGATCTCCAATCACCAACCCCGCAGCGTGAATTGATGGATTACGAAGCAACCCTTCCACTTCCCGGACATAGGAAATGAGACGATCGATGACCTCTTCCTCTTCTACCATTTTACCAATACGTGGCTCATCGGCAAGGGCTTTATCAATCGAGACTGGCGTATTTGCCTCCGTTGGAATCAACTTACTAATTCGATCCGTCTGCCGGTATGGAATCTGCAGTACACGTCCGATATCACGAACAGCAGCCTTGGACAAAAGAGCACCAAACGTGACAATCTGAGCAACACGATCATTGCCATACTTTTTCCGCACATAGTTGATAACTTCATCACGACGATCCATAGAAAAGTCGATGTCAAAATCAGGCATTGAAACGCGATCTGGATTCAAGAATCGCTCAAACAGTAACGCATAGCGCAAGGGGTCCAAGTTCGTGATCGTCAGTGCATAAGCAACCAAACTACCCGCTCCCGACCCACGTCCGGGCCCGACAAGAATACCCTGTTCTTTCGCCCACTTGATAAAATCGGCCACGATCAGAAAATATCCGCAAAACCCCATACGTTCGATGATTCCAAGTTCGAACTCAAGCCGTTCTTCGTATTCTTCAGTTTTGGCCGAAAGTGGAATCACTTCAAGGCGGGCCACGAGACCACGTCGTGCCTGGCTGCGTAATTCCTCGACCTCATCTTCCGCGAATTTCGGCAAAATCGGTTCACGCGTACTTGCCATAAAAGAACAGCGCCGGGCGATTTCGACTGTATTCTCTATGGCCTCGGGCAAATCAGAAAAAAGAACTGACATCTCCTTTGCTGACTTAAAGTAATGCTGCTGTGTGAGACGACGGCGAGGATCCTGTTGATCGACGTAAGAACCTTCCGCAATGCAGAGCAACGCATCATGTGCTTCATACATTTCAGTAGTCGGAAAATAGACATCATTCGTGGCAACGAGCGGAATATTCTTGTCATAAGCGAATTCAACACTGCCCTTTTCCGCCAATCTCTCTTCCTCAATCAACGTCTCATCATCGGCATGATGTCTCTGTAATTCAATATAGAGACGATCTGTGAATATTGCCCCGAGCGAATCAATCAACTGTTCAGCAGCAGATTGCCGACCACAATTGAGCAATTGACCAACGGGTCCTTTCGGTCCACCTGTAAGACAGATTAAGCCTTCGTGATGCGTACCAAGCTCGGCAAGTCTAATTCTTGGACTTGATTCCGACTTGTTCAAATAAAGACATGAGTTCAACTTCAGTAGATTTTGATACCCGATTTCATTTTGAGCCAGCAAAACGATTGGCGCCGGAACCGTCTCTGATTTCAAGACAGTATCTACATCATAAACCAAATCAATTTGACATCCGATAATCGGCTGGATTCCGGCATTCGCAACCGTGACGGAAAATTCAAGGGCCGCAAACATATTGTTTGTATCGGTTAAGGCAACCGCAGGCATACGTGCAACATGACAAAGCTCGGGTATCGCTTTCAAACGTACTGCGCCTTCCAGTAGGGAAAACTCTGAATGTACTCGAAGATGAATGAAATGAGCGTGTGTCATAGATATCAAAAAAGACGACGGAATGACGGTCTCGGTAAACCTCTCATAGGATCTATTTTGATATTCGGCATACTCCGTTATTAAATTACTGGCAAGTTACCCGTCACTCAAAGACATCCACATCACGAACATTCTTTTCTTGCAATAGATCGTTCAAATTGATTAAGGAACAAGAGGCAAAATCATTAATCAGCACTCTTTACGTCGCATCGAGATGTGCCGGATTGATATGAAACCGTAACGCGACGAGAACATTTTATGGACATTTCGTTTCTTCTAAATGGAGAGACTGTTGACATCGAGAACGTCGAAAAAACAACGACACTGCTTGACTGGCTACGTCGCGAGAAGGGGTACACTGGCACCAAAGAAGGTTGCAATGAAGGCGATTGCGGCGCCTGTACCGTTATAGTCTCCGACGTCTCTCACCACAAAACCTTTAATTCATGCATTTTGTTTCTTCCGCAAGTACATGGCAAAGCGGTTCGTACCGTCGAAGGGATTTCAGGCCCAAAAGGTCAGATGCATCCGGTACAATCTGCAATGATAACCCATCACGGCAGCCAGTGCGGATTTTGTACACCCGGTTTTATTACATCTTTAGCATGTGCACATCTCAACGCAGACCGTAACTATGATGACATCCTTGCCGGTAACCTGTGCCGATGTACTGGTTACGCTCCAATCATTCGGGCCGCTCAAGCTGTGTCCAACGAACCAATTCCCATGTGGATGTGGGAATCAAAGGCCCCACATGTCACGAAACAAATTGAACTTCCGCAATCTGCAAACGAGTTGGCACGATGGTATATCAATCACCCCAAAGGAACGATCATCGGGGGCGCCACCGATGTCGGCCTCTGGGTCACGAAGCAACTGAGGGAACTCGATGACATTGCATTTTTGCATCAATGCGACGATCTGCAAAATATTGAATTAACAAATAAAGGCTTGGAGATTGGCGCCGCGGTTACAATGGATCGCGTCGGCGAAGCACTATCCTCGCGACATCCAGCTTACAGCGAACTCATTCGCCGATACGGATCACAACAAGTTCGCAATGCTGCAACCATTGGCGGCAATATCGCCAATGGCTCACCCATTGGAGACAATCCACCACCGCTCATCGCTCTTGGGGCCACGTTACGTTTACGCAAGGGCAATACCCGACGCGAAATGCCGATCGAGAATTTTTTTATTGAATACGGCCAACAAGATCGTGCACCAGGCGAATTTTTAGAGGCAATAATCATACCCGATCAAACAGACCGACTGCGTGTTTACAAGTTATCCAAGAGATTTGATCAAGATATTTCTGCGGTTTGCGGCGCATTCAATATTCAAATTCATGACTCCGTTGTCAGCGATGCCCGAATTGCATTCGGAGGACTGGCGGGAATCCCGAAGCGCGCCACGACAATGGAAAAATCACTAATAAACCAACCTTGGACCAAGGAGACAATCACGAACGCGATGCCTTCGATTGCCATCGACTTCTCACCCTTGACCGACATGCGTGCATCGGCAGAATACCGACTGCATACCGCACAAAACATGCTAATGCGCGTTTGGCTCGAAGATCAAAAAGCATGTACTTCCGTACTGGATGTTACCGCATGAACACCTTCGATCCCCGGCCGCATGACTCAGCTCATCTCCACGTAACGGGTGAGGCAAAATATATTGATGACATCCCCGCGCCCGCTAACGTCTTGCACCTCGCATTCGGTCTGTCGAATGCACCTTCGGGTGCTATCAAAAACATCAATCTCGATGCAGTGCGAACCGCCCCGGGAGTCGTAGCCGTCTTGACCGCCCAGGATCTTAAATTTGAGACAGACACATCCCCATCGAACCATGACGAACCATTGCTGGCCACCGATATGGTCCATTTCGTTGGCCAGCCTATTTTTCTTGTCATTGCCACATCGCACTGGATGGCGCGCAAAGCGGCGCGTCTCGGTCACATAACGATCACACCTCATCCACCTATTCTGACGATTGAACAGGCACTGGCCTCAAACAGTTATATTGAAAAAACCCCACGAGTTTACGAGAAGGGAAATTGTGCGGCCGCACTTGGCTCTGCTCCGCATCGATTAACGGGTCAAATTCACATCGGTGGCCAGGAGCATTTCTACCTCGAAGGCCAAGTTGCAATGGCTTGGCCCCAGGAAAATGGCGACATGCACATCTTCTCATCGACGCAACATCCCACAGAGATTCAACATAAGGTTGCGGAGGCCATCGGATCTTCGATGGCGAGTGTTCGCGTGGAAACACGCCGGATGGGTGGCGGTTTTGGGGGGAAGGAAAGTCAAGGAAATGCACTCGCTGTCGCCTGTGCTGTCGCCGCACATCATGTCAATCAGCCCTGCAAATTCCGATATGATCGCGATGATGATATGATCATCACTGGCAAACGCCATGATTTCCGCATCGATTACGAAGTTGGCTATGACAACGAAGGTCACGTCGTTGCCGTGTCATTCTGTCACTATGTGCGATGCGGGTGGTCGATGGACTTATCCTTACCGGTTGCCGATCGCGCAATGTTGCATGCTGATAACGCATACCATATTCCAGTGCTGCGCGTCGAGAGTCATCGATTACAAACAAATACCTGTTCTGCGACAGCCTTTCGAGGATTTGGAGGGCCGCAAGGTATGTTAGGAATAGAACGTGTCATGGACCACATCGCTCATGCGCTTGGACTGGACCCTGTAATTGTTCGCACCCGCAATTATTATCCAAATCCGCGCCACAATAAAGAGTTGGGAACCACGCACTATGGTATGCCCGTCACTGACTTCGTCCTAGACGATATGACCGATCATCTCCTCGAAAAAAGCTGCTATACGACACGTCGACGCGCCATTGACGAATGGAATTCAAACAATCCGATTATCCGTCGAGGCATTGCGTTTTCTCCGGTGAAGTTCGGAATATCATTTACTCTAACACATCTTAATCAAGCGGGCGCGTTGGTTCATGTTTACCAGGACGGATCTATACACCTGAACCATGGCGGCACTGAAATGGGTCAGGGGCTCTTTCAAAAGGTAGCACACGTGGCCGCCTATGAATTTGGCGTTTCAATTGATCGAATCAAGATTACCGCAACTGATACTGGCAAAGTTCCGAACACGTCCGCCACGGCTGCATCCTCTGGTTCCGATCTCAATGGCATGGCCGTAAAAGTTGCTTGTGAGCAAATTCGCAAACGTATGGCCAAGCATTTAGCCGAACTCTACCAGGTGCCGACTCATGACATCAAATTTTTGAACGACAAGGTCCAGGTCGGAAAAGATGACATTTCATTTGCGAAAGCGGCACAATTGTCCTGGACAGGTCGCGTAAACCTTTCTGCAAATGGTTTCTACAAAACACCCGAACTTCATTGGGATCGAATCGACGGTAAGGGTCAACCCTTCTATTACTTTGCCTATGGCTGTGCAGTTACGGAAGTTGCAATTGATACGCTCACAGGAGAAAACCGCATTTTGCGAACCGATATCTTACACGATGTTGGAGCCTCACTTAATCCCGCGATCGATATCGGTCAGATTGAAGGTGGTTTTGTCCAGGGAGCAGGTTGGCTGACAACAGAGGAACTTGTCTGGGATGATGATGGACGTTTATGCACACATGCTCCATCGACCTACAAAATTCCAGCCTGCTCTGACCGACCCGACACATTCAATGTCGACCTCTGGCAGAACAAGAACCGAAAGGACACAATCTACAGATCCAAAGCGGTCGGCGAACCACCACTCATGCTTGGGATATCGGCCTTTTTGGCACTCAGCCATGCCATCAGTTCCTACAAAACATGTTATCCAGATCTTCAGGCTCCAGCAACGGCTGAAGCGGTCTGGCGGTCGCTTCGTTCCGCAGAAACCCCGTAAATATCCAAATACTGTCAACGAACACGATGTCGCTCAATTTGATAGAATTGAACCATGCAATTCAATCACATGGACGTGTCGTTCGAATTGTCGTGGCGCAACAAGCCGGATCGACTCCGAGAGAAGTTGGCGCATCGATGCTTGTCTGGTCCGACGGCCAGAGTGGAACGATTGGCGGTGGTGCACTCGAACATGACGCGGTGCAAACCGCAAGAGATCAGATTGTCCGACAAAAATCCCGTCATTTTATGCAGCGAGCTCTTGGACCCGATTTGGGGCAATGTTGCGGTGGCAATGTAAATCTACTTTTTGAACTTTTTAACACAACCCCTATTGCTGAACCAAAAAGCGGTCTCTTTGCACGACCGGTTTCAAAAAACACAGGGAAAATGCCAACCTTGGTCAAGCACTATATCGACCAAGCCAATCGACACCCTCACAAAATATATCCGGCTCTCATTGATAACTGGATGATTGAGCCGATTACCGTCACACAAAACATTATCTGGATTTGGGGCGCAGGACATGTCGGTCGTGCTGTCGTTCATGCCTTTGCCGCCATGCCAGATATCGAACTGACGTGGGTGGACACGACCGCATCACGTTTTCCGGACGAGTTTCCTCATAATGTCACGATTGTCCCACAATCGAGACCGGCAGAACTCTGCCCGCATATACCCCCTGATGTGCATCATTATATTCTAACCTATAGTCACTCAATGGACCTCAAAATTTGCGATGGTCTTCTGAAACGTGGTTTTCGTTATGCGGGACTCATTGGATCAGGCACAAAGTGGGCACGATTTCATAAACGTTTGTCCGAAATGGGTCATTCATCCGACCAGGTCAACCGCATCGAATGTCCAATTGGCGAACCACGACTCGGCAAGGACCCTGCGCATATTGCAATTGGTGTTGTGCACGAGTTCCTTAGACGATCGAAAATGGTTAGCCCTTCAGTACAGTGATTTCCGACACGCTTAACATAAAATGACACATAAAAACAAAATGTAAGAAAAAGGCAGTAAAATTAAGGGGCAATGGCGGAGACGAAGGGATTCGAACCCTCGAGACGGTTTCCCGTCTACTCCCTTAGCAGGGGAGCGCCTTCAACCACTCGGCCACATCTCCACCGACGGTTATAAATAGAAATAATCGCTAAAATCAAGGTCAAAAGTCATCCATAAGGTGTCCAGCGGAATTTCACCGCTTTACGAATAACGTGAAATATTAGACCGTATCTCACCGTAGCGGAACAAAACCAGCCACGCCGGTAACCTTTGCGAAAGACTCTGACGCCAACCAATTATGCCCCAATAAAGATCAAAAATGATGCAAATTCTAGTTGGCCTGGGCAATCCCGGCGCGAAATATGCCAAGAATCGCCACAACATCGGCTTTATGGCCATGGACCGCATTGCAGAAGACCATAACTTCAGCCCATGGCGTGAAAAGTTTCAAGGACAAGTCTGTAAAGGACGAGTGGGGACACACGACCTGCATCTTCTAAAGCCTCAAACGTACATGAATAATTCCGGACAATCTGTCGGAGAGGTCATGCGGTTCTTCAAACTCGTGCCGAACAAAATTATTGTGTTCCATGACGAATTAGACCTCGGCGTCGGAAAGGTCCGCTTCAAGAAGGGAGGTGGTCACGCGGGACACAACGGCCTTAAGTCTATCCACCGTCACATCGGTGACACGTATCAACGTGCGAGAGTAGGCATCGGGCATCCGGGGCGTAAAGACTTGGTCTCTCATTACGTACTCAGCGACTTCAGCAAGACAGATCAGGACACATTGCACAATGTACTTCACGGGATTTCAAAGGGTGTAGCGCAACTTGTCGACGGTGATTCCATAAAATTCATGAATATTGTTTCACAACACTCCACCGTCCGGATATCTGACAGCAACAAAAATTCGCACAACACGACCGAATCAGGAAAATCACCCAACAACAATACTCTCCGACAAATACTGAAAGGCCTTGGTCGCCGAAACCGCTAATTTCCCTTGCACAACTCCCTTTGACGTCTGTATCAACCATTACAAACGTACAGTCCTAAGGTCAAAATACCTTACGTAATCAAGAACGCAGCATCACTCACATAATCTCTTCTCATCTGACTGATCGGATAAAGACATGAACGCAGACAAAAGTTTGAATGTTCTTGGGGAAACCTTGAAGCCCTGCTCAATCGACCCTCTAACCGGCTTTTTCAGAGACGCCCACTGCAACACGTGCGCAGAGGATCAGGGAAGCCACACGGTATGTGCCATTATGACCGAAGAGTTTCTCGCCTATTCAAAGTACGTTGGGAATGATCTCAGCACACCACGCCCTGAATATAATTTTCAAGGATTGAGACCCGGAGATCAATGGTGCGTATGCGCCGGCCGATTCCTGCAAGCTGTTCATGAAGGATGTGCACCTCTGATTCGACTGGCATCCACTCACAAAAGAGCGTTGGACATCATTGATCTTGAAGTCTTGATTGAACACGAAGCATGCGACTAGATTCTCAGACCCGTACCGATACGAAATCCGCCAATATTAAGCGCCAGTACCGACATCGAGACCAAGTGCTGCCGCAACGGTGAAGATATCTTTATCGCCTCGACCACACATATTCATGCAAATGATATGATTGGCCGGCAGTTTGGGCGCAATTAAAGCAACATGTCCAAGCGCATGTGCCGGCTCTAAAGCCGGAATTATTCCCTCTTGCTCACAGCATAATTGAAACGCTTCAAGCGCTTGTTTATCGGTAATGGACACATAATCCACCCGCCCAACGTCATGCAACCAGGCATGCTCGGGGCCAATTCCGGGATAATCCAATCCTGCCGAAATCGAATGCCCTTCCAGAATTTGACCGTCTTCATTCTGCAAAAGAAATGTGCGATTTCCATGCAAGACTCCAGGACGACCTCCGGTCAATGACGCGCAATGTTCCATCTTGTCATCAACACCCTTTCCTCCAGCTTCAACTCCGATGATGCGCACCGAAGGCTCATCAAGAAAGGGAAAGAAGAGACCCATGGCATTCGAACCTCCTCCAATGGCAGCAACAAGCGTATCCGGTAACCGACCCTCAACTTCATACAGTTGTTCCTTAGCCTCCTCACCAATGATCGCCTGGAAATCACGTACCATAGCCGGATAAGGATGGGGTCCCGCTACCGTACCAATGCAATAAAATGTGTCCTTCACGTTGGTAACCCAATCGCGCAGCGCATCATTCATCGCATCTTTTAAAGTACCACGACCGCTTTCAACCGGGACAACTTCAGCACCGAGCAACCTCATGCGAAAAACATTTGGAGCCTGCCGTTCCACATCATGCCTACCCATGTAAACGACGCACTGTAAGCCAAACTTCGCACAGACCGTTGCCGTTGCAACGCCATGCTGGCCAGCACCCGTTTCAGCAATAATACGAGTCTTTCCCATACGCCGAGCCAAAATGATCTGACCCAGAACATTGTTTATCTTGTGGGCACCTGTGTGATTCAATTCATCACGCTTCAAATATATTTTTGCGCCACCGAGAAATTCTGTAAGCCGCCTTGCAAAGTAAAGCGGGCTCGGTCGTCCAACATAGTGCTTACGCAGGTTAAACATTTCCGACCAGAATGTCTCATCTGTTTTCGCCCGCTCATATTGGTCTTCGAGTTCGAGAATTAACGGCATTAAGGTTTCGGAAACAAAGCGCCCGCCAAACGTACCAAAACGCCCGTTTTCGTCAGGACCAACCTTGTAAGAATTCAAAAAATCACCCATTCATTTCATTCCAAAAAAGATAGAAAGGAATACACCCAAGTAAAGACTGCACGTGATGAACCTTCATAACATGACTCTCATGCAATGGCCTGACTGAATGGCAACCACGAATACAATCGACAAACATCTCTTTTCCCGTCTGATTGCCCGATATATCAAGGTTAAGTGCGTCGCCAACATCAGGCCCTTCGACATATCAAAGCCGCATATCATGCTGAATACTTCAAAGAAAGAAGATCATCGGCTAAATTACGAAAAGCTTGTATATTATTCACCACCGCATTTATGCTGATTTGAAATTATCTGATCGTGCCATAAACATAACAGGAGAACGATATTGACAAATAAAGAAAGGGACAGGGCAATGGCTCAAAATGATAAAAAGTTTTCCAAAGAAACTGTTTCTGTTATACTCACCATGATTATAATTGGTCTGAGCATAATGACCTTTCAATGGAATACTTCGTCTAAAATAGACGTGGTAAATACCAGCCTTAATGCAAAAATAGACATATTAAATACCAGCCTTAATGCGAAAATTGATAAGATAAACGGCGATCTGACCGCCAGGATCGATAAGGTAAATACCGATCTGACCGCCAGGATCGATAAGGTAAATACCGATCTGACCGCCAGGATCGATAAGGCAAACGGCGATCTGACCGCCAGGATCGATAAGGTAAATACCGATCTGACCGCCAGGATCGATAATCTTGGTACTCGAATGGATAATTTACAGATTCAAATATCAGAAGTAAAAGAAACTAATCATTTTGGTGATTCTATTTTATTCGATATCAACGAGAGAATGAGTGATTTCGATAATCGGTTAGACAGACTGGAAAGAATAAATTTGGAATAACCGACATACACATTATAGTAAATTGTCGCGTTTATTTTTCGAAGAACCCATGGTAATATTCACACCTGAATTTGCCGTGCCACGTGCATGAAGGCCTTCATCAGTTCACCGTCCTTGATTCCGGGTGCACTCTCAACACCACTTGCAAGGTCAACTTGACGCGCTCCCGTAATCCGAACAGCTTCAACAAGATTGTCGGCCGTTAATCCCCCTGCCAATATCCAAGGAACCGACCAATGGAATTCAGAAATAAGTGTCCAATCAAATGGAACACCGTTTCCTCCGGGTCTTGACCCATTGAAAGGGTGCTTTGCGTCTAATAAAATTTGATCTGCAACCGTCACATACTCATCAAGAATTGCCAGGTCCTCAATGGAAGCCAGGCCAATCGCCTTAATGACGGGTAACTCATACCGATCCCGAACGTCTTGAACATATTGTGGACTCTCGCTGCCATGCAGTTGAAGTGCGTCTAATTGTACAATCTGAAGAGTATCATCAATTGTTGAATTCTCCGCATCAACAAAGAGGCCAACCTTCACAACCTGATGTGGCAACTCTCTTGTGATTTCAAAAGTCTGCTTCGGTGTTACGTAACGTGATGACCGTCGAAAAAAATTAAAGCCAATATAATGAACCCCGGCAGCGACCGCACACGACACATCAGTGAAGCGACGTAATCCGCATATCTTGACGCGAAGAGACGAGTCCATTGCGCACCTAACTCTTATCTTCAAGCAGTGCCAATACCTCGTCCTGCTGTTTCCCCTGCTCACCCTTCATGCGAGTCACCTCACGTTCGAGACGACGTGCTTCGCGGCCTTGAAAAGTCGCCTCACGTCGATGCTTGTGCTCCCGGAACCACTCCCAAACAAAACCAATAATCAATCCGGCAACAATACCGCCAAAAACTGTAACAAAGAGCGGAAGTTCGACCTGCCATTGACGACCCGATAAATTTATCAACCCTTCAGGAAGTAAACGCAGTGTAACTAAGTCACGATTTGCGAGTGAGATTGAGATGAGAACAATAGCGAGAATCGACAGAAAAGCGGCTCGAAAATACTTCATCAGGATTCTATCAACCCTTATTCAACCGTTCTCGAAGTAATTTTCCCGTTCGAAAATATGGAATATTTTTTTCCACAACATGAACCGGTTCACCTGTACGCGGGTTGCGTCCCAAGCGAGCGGCACGGCGCTTTACTGCAAACGACCCGAAACCCCGCAACTCGATACGGTCGCCACGTTCAAGACTGGCCGTCATAGTTTCAAAAAATATATCAACGATCCGCTTTACTTCGTCATCATGAAACTCAGGGTTTTCTTCAGCAATAAATTCCACCAATTCAGATCGAAGCATCGGCTGGCCTCCTGATGAATTGAATACTGACCCTACATATCTGCATCATCATTCGTATAAATCCTACAACGTGAATAAGAGCTTTCCAAAGAACATACCGCCTCCGTCCTCACGGACAAAGTCGCACTTCATCCAACGCAACATCATCCGCTTTGGAGCATTCACACCACAATCGGTACGACCATCAAAAAACCATTGATGCGTAAATCATACCTCAACTAACACACAAGACCTCATGTTACCTGATCATGTGTACTCTATTCATCACCCTTGAGAGCCGCTCCGAGAATATCACCGAGCGACGCCCCAGCATCAGTTGAACCAAACTGTTTAACCGCCTCTTTTTCCTCTGCAATTTCACGCGCTTTAATCGATAATCCTAACCGCCGTTCTTTTGTGTCTATGCCAGTAACACGCACATCAACCTTGTCTCCAACCGAAAACCGCTCAGGCCTCTGATCGGCTCGATCACGCGAAAGATCGGAGCGTCGAATAAATGACTTGGTGCCTTTGTACTCAACTTCGATTCCACCCTCCACGACTTTGATCACCTCAACGGTAATAACAGATCCTCTTTTGACATCACCAATAGCCTCAACAAACTTGTTGGTTCCGAGAGCCTTAATTGAAAGCGAAACCCGCTCTTTCTCAATATCGACATCGGATACAACCGCCTGGACAACATGACCGCGCTCATATTTTTGAAGAGCCGCCTCACCACGCTCATCCCAAGACAAATCGGAAAGATGAACCATGCCGTCAATATCACCTTCAAGACCGATAAATAAACCAAACTCGGTAATATTCTTGACCTCACCTTCGACTTGTGTGCCTTTCGGAAACGCTTCGGCAAATACTTCCCATGGATTGCGCATTGTCTGCTTCAATCCCAATGATACTTTCCGTCTGGCTTGATCGATTTCCAAAATCATCACATCAACTTCTTGCGACGTCGACACTATTTTTCCTGGATGAACATTTTTCTTTGTCCAACTCATCTCAGAAATATGAACCAATCCTTCAACTCCAGCCTCTAATTCGACAAAGGCACCATAGTCGGTTATATTGGTCACACGCCCGCGATGCACTGTCTCCAAAGGATACTTGGCGCTTACGTTGTTCCAGGGATCTTCCGTAAGTTGCTTCAGTCCTAGGCTAATGCGACAGGTTTCTTTGTTGACCTTGATAACCTGCACCTTGATTTCTTCGCCAATGCCTACCACTTCTGAGGGATGTTTGACCCGACGCCAAGCCATATCGGTAACATGAAGTAAGCCATCAACACCGCCCAAATCAACAAACGCTCCATAGTCGGTCACGTTCTTGACAATCCCTGGCACGTTCTGCCCTTCATGCAAACTCTCGATAACCTTAATACGCTCTTCTTCTCTTGATTTTTCCAAAATCGCCCGTCTTGAGACAACAATATTCCCCTTTCGCCGATCCATGTTCAGAATTTTGAACGGCTGCTTTAAGTTCATCAGCGAAGGGACATCGCGCACGGGCCGAACGTCCACTTGAGACCCGGGCAAAAATGCGACCGCACCGCCCAGATCAACGGTGAATCCCCCTTTCACTCGAGAAAAAATAGCGCCTTCCACATTCTCGCTGTCATCATGCGCCCGTTCCAATCGATCCCATGCGGCCTCCCGACGTGCCATTTCACGGCTCAACACGGCTTCTCCACGACCGTTCTCCGAAGCTCGAAGAAATACCTCGACGACATCACCAACCGAAATTTTTGGATCTTCGCCAGGATCAGCGAATTCCTTGAGTTCGACGCGACCTTCCATTTTGTAGCCAACATCGACGACGGCTTGACCTGCTTCAATTGCGAGTACTGTTCCCTTTACGACCGATCCTTCTACGGGAGTGTCAATTTCGAAGCTTTCATTAAGGAGGGCTTCAAACTCCTCCATTGTCGCATTTTCCATATAGTATTTGTGCTCCTTATGTTGATTTGCCAAAAAATGCGTCTAGTAACATTACGCAATATGGATGTTCCGATGACGAGAACAGCAAAACAAGGGGTCAATTCCAAGTTAATGCTCTTCAAAGAACTTATTCACTTTTCGCTCCATTTTTGAAGTGAGAATTCTTGTCAAACAAACTCCATGATCAACTTTAATCATCGCAGCAATCACGACAAAAGACTGTCTTCAAAAATCGCTTAAAAATTACGTCACGTTGGTATCATTAACTTCCAGCGGCTGCAAGAAAATAAAGAAAATCAGTTCTTACAGCCTGGGTTGTACCAATCCACATCGTCACTCAAACATTGGGTATGTCTGTCCCGGAGAGACATCCATGGACACCACAACATGAACAGTCGCCAATAACGAGACTATCTGCACAACGAACAGATTTGAAAAAATACGATTAACCGAGGGTTCATCAGCCGCGAACCCAATAATACGAATTTCTGATTTCGATAAAATTATTCAGAACTAAAAAAATCTACGACGCCTTCAAGACGATCTCATGATTGTGCTAATACACCACGAAATCGTTTACCTCAGCGGCTACAGGAATTCTCGAATTTCACGCTCCGTTACGATCATATCAAGTGGATGATCTGTTTCTTCAACCGGCACCTCTCTTATCTCCTGTTCCGCGTAGGCGAAACCAATCGCCAACGTTGGCCGCCGTCTCTTTAAGTGACAAATGATCCGGTCATAATAGCCGCCGCCATAGCCAAGTCGATGGCCCTTTCCATCAAAAGCCAGAAGAGGCACAATCATCACCTCCGGATTGAAATACTCGATTGCTACCGGGACCGGCACATTGTAATGTCCCGCTCTCATTTCGCAGTCTGGAGTCCAAACCGAAAATTGCAGACATGGAATCCCGGTCTGAACAACAGGCACGCCGACAATTCCATGAACAGCGGCCTCAATCATTGCAGGAACCGGATCAATTTCCGTACCAATCGGGATGTAACCCGCTAAAGGTCTTCCACGGTATCTTAGCAGTACATTCGAGAGCGTTTCAGTCGCGTGCACGCTCTCGCGCTTACGTAAAGTTTCTCGGCGAATTTTAGCAACTCTGCGCGCTTCCCGCTTTTGCTCCGAAAGTCCCGTCATAGCAAAACGATAGAGGCCAAACCCAAAAAAGCAAAAAATCCTACAACATCTGTCACCGTCGTGACAAACGTACCCGATGCCAACGCTGGATCGACGCCCAATCTTTCAAGCGTCACCGGAATAACGGTACCCGCCAAGCCTGCAAAAACCAAATTAACCACCATCGCAATAGCAATAACAATCCCAAGCATCAACCAACCAAACCACAGCCAGCCGATTAACCCCATCAGAACCGCAAAGAAAATCCCATTCAAAAATCCTGAAAAAACCTCTCGACAAATAATACGCCACACATTCGAACCTGTTAGATCCTTGGTCGCCAGCGCCCTTACAGCAATTGTCAACGATTGCGTTCCGGCATTACCTCCCATTGAAGCGACAATCGGCATAAGCACCGCAAGAGCAACAATCTGGGCAATTTCATCTTCAAACTGCACAATCACCAAGGATGCAATCAATGCTGTCAGCAAATTAATGAACAGCCACGGCAATCTTCTTTTGGTCGTATCGAGTACACGGTCTGAAAGACTTTCCTCGCCCACTCCTGCCAATCGTAAGATATCCTGTGCATGCTCTTCATCAAGAACAGCCATGGCATCATCAATTGTAACGACGCCAACCAAGCGACCTTCGATGTCCACAACCGGCGCTGAAATGAGGTGATACTGATTAAACGCATAGGCGACTTCGGCTTCCGGCTGAACCGCCGGGATCACCTGGAAAGCGTCTTCAGTCAACTCAGCCAAAGGTGCATGACGTGGGGAGCGCATCAATTTACCCAGCGAAACAGTACCAACAGGATGAATATGAAGATCTACCAAAATAACGTGATAGAACCGCTCCGGTAAATCAGCGCCGCTTCGCAAATGGTCAATTGCCTGCCCAACAGTCCAATGTTGTGGCGCCATGACAACTTCGCGCTGCATGAGGCGCGCGGCCGAGTACTCCGGATAGGTCAACGCCAGTTCAACCGCTGCTCTGTCGACATCTTCCAGAGCGTCCAGAATCACTTCCTGATGAACTTTGTCCACATCCTCCAACAGGTCAACAACATCATCACTTTCCAGATCCCGAACGGCATCAGCCAATACCACTGGATTGAGAATCGAGATTACCTCATCGCGCAGACTCTCATTAAGTTCTGAAAGAATATCACCGTCAAACTCATGTCCATACAAACGAATCAATCGACGACGATCAAACGTGTTAATTTGTTCAAGAAGATCTGCTATATCGGCAGGGTGCAACGACTCCAACAGATCGTTGAGTCTTGCCTGATCATTCAAATCAACAGCATAAAGAACAGCTGTAACGATCTTCTTGTCTAAAGCATACGTATCCGTGGATGACGGTAAATTTTGATCGGATTGGTTCGTATCTAAGTTCATTTCGGTCACCTAAGGATATAAGCATGCCCATTCGCCATAAAGGCAAACGCAATAGATTTCTTCACAACTATTGCAACGGAAGTTACATTGAACATTGAACGGGACAAAAATAGGAAATATCGATGACGATTGTTCGAATTCTAACCGGTCGTATTTTATCATTCAATCAATCACCATTTGATGCTCCACCAGACGACGCAGCTGACATCTATGAAGCTGTCGCTGTCGGCAATGGGCGAATTCTCGCCATAGGTTCTTCTGCCGAATTAACGTCCACTTACCCGAACGCCCAGACCAGCAATCATCCCGACCAGCTCATTATGGCCGGTTTTGTTGATCCGCATGTTCATTACCCGCAGACAGCCATCATTGCCAGTTGGGGAAAACAACTCATTGACTGGCTCAATACGTACACCTTTCCCGAAGAAATCAAATTTATTGATCAAAATTACGCGCGTTTGATTGCATCACGCTACTTCGATCTGACGCTTGCCTCAGGTACAACAACAACCTGTTCATTCTGCACCATTCATCCTGAAAGTGTCGAAGCATTTTTTAAGGAAGCACAAAACCGTAAACTGCGCGTGGTCGCCGGCAAGACATGCATGGATCGGAATGCTCCGCCCGAATTATGCGACACAGCTCAAACAGCTTACGATGAGAGCAAAAGATTACTTAATCTCTGGCATGGTGTTGACCGCTTGTCCTATGCTATCACACCACGATTTTCGCCCACATCAAGTCACGAACAACTTGAGGCCCTTGGTGCACTGTGGAAAGAATTTCCCAATTGCTTGATGCAAACGCATCTCAGTGAGCAAATCGATGAAGTCGCCTGGGCAAAACAACTGTTTCCTGATGCACGCGATTATCTCGACACTTATGAACAACACGGATTGCTGAATCGAAATGGACTTTACGGACATGCCATCCACCTTGAAACCCGAGAACGTGACAGATTGCTTGACGTAAGCGCAGCGCTGATTCATTGTCCAACCTCCAACACGTTCATAGGATCCGGTCTCTTCGATGCAACGAACCTTATTTCAATGGGGCAACGGGTCGGATTAGCTTCCGACATTGGTGGCGGATTCTCTTTTTCAATGTTGCGAACCATGGCGAGCGCCTATGAAATCGCTCAACTTCAAGGCAAAGCCCTACACCCGTCCCAACTGTTGTGGTTAGCAACAGCTGGATCAGCCGCTACCTTACACATGGACGATAGAATCGGAAACATTCGCACCAATTTTGAAGCCGATCTCATCGCAATTGACTTAAAATCAACTCCTGCAATTTCTCAACGTGCCGAATACGCAGAAAATATTTGGGAAGAGATCTTTCCGACGATTATGATGGGAGATGACCGTGCCATTACCCAACTCTGGATTCATGGGGAACCGCGCCCAAAAAATTGAACACTAACTTAAGACAGAACGAAAAAGGAAAGATGTATGCTTGCTTGCCGTGTTACCGCATTTGATCAACTTCCTGAGATACAATCCATTGAGATTCCAGAGCCAAAGGACCACCAAGTACGCTTGACTGTAAAGGCCTGTGGTTTGAATTTTGCAGATTTACTGATGCAGGCTGGCACATATCAAGACACTCCCAAATTACCTTTCACGCTTGGAATGGAAGTAGCTGGCGAAATCAATGCCGTTGGTAAGATGGTTCGTCACCTTTCAGTCGGCGACCGCGTTGCGGTCTTTGGCGGACAGGGTGGTCTTGCCGAACAAGCCAATTACGATGCCCAACACGTACTGAAGATACCCGACACAATGAATTTCGAACATGCGGCGGCTTTCCAGATTGCGTACGGAACCAGTCACGTTGCGCTCGCACATCGCGCCAAACTTGTGGCAGGGGAGACTCTTGTGGTCCTTGGCGCGGCCGGCGGCGTAGGATTAACGGCCATTGAGATTGGGAAGGCATTGGAAGCCACAGTCATTGCCGTCGCTCGCGGAGTTCATAAATTAGATGTCGCTCAATCAGTTGGTGCCGATCACGTCATTGATTCCGACAACGACAACTTGCGCGACACAATACGTGACTTGGGTGGTGCCGACGTAGTCTATGACCCGGTCGGTGGAGCAGGCTTCATGTCCGCACTGCGCGCTTGCAACCCTGAAGCCAGATACCTCACAATTGGATTCGCAAGTGGGGATATTCCGCAAATTCCGGCGAATTATCTCCTTGTGAAGAACGTCACAATACATGGATTCTACTGGGGAGGTTATCGGACTTTTCGGCCTGACATCATATCGAACAGCCTTACCGAACTGATCCATTGGTATGGTGAGAACAAACTGCGTCCTCACATCAGCCACCGCCTTCCTCTCAAGCAAGCTGTCGAAGGCTTAGAAATCTTGAGAAAGAGACAGTCCACCGGGAAGATTATCATCATCCCCGACGGATAATCGCATACCTCCATCACATAGCAAAGACGCCGATCAACCCTTACACACTCTGACCTGACCCACCGTATGACATGACAATCAGGATGAGACTTTTATTGCGAACGCCGCACCAAAAATGTGCTAAAATTTTGGTTTTCTGTATCCTGACCGACCATGGCCGCGCGCGCTGTCACACAATCTGGCAAAAGTCAACGATACCCAAAGAGACAACAGGGTCTGTCCACACTAATCATAATCACCTTTATTAAGTGCTCGATCAAATAATCAATCATGCGCTCTTGCATGATGCGCACACTGAAAGTCAATTGAACCGAAGCAAACAACTACAACCACACAATATCGCAACATTATTCAGCCACAAAAGCCATCTCCGAACCAAAAATCTGTAATTATGTCAGCAAACCTGTGAAAGCCGATAGAATTCCCTTGCGCAAAAGGTCTATTGCTGCTCTTTTTCATTTTAGTCCACCTATGCTTTGTTATCCGTATTAAACTCTCTTTGTCTTTTTGCAGCATCAAAAATGAAAATGTCAGAGTTTGGTTTCAAATTAAAACACACCTTATTTTACAGATGTTTGTTCGTTACAAATTAACAGCGAGAGTCTGTTGTCGATCACCTTCATTAAGTGATGATATCTCAATAATTGTAATTTTATCGAGATGATTGTGCAATGACTCCAGAACAAAAAGAACGCTTAAGGAACTTTATTGATGACGGAGAGAAGGAGCCGCCACCCGTCTTTGTGGGGCGTGAGAATATTCTTGATGAAATTATTCGAAAATCAGTACGAGCATTCGCGAAAGGGAGATCTCCACAAGGTAGCACGCGAGTAATCCAAGGTGCACCCGGTGCCGGAAAAAGCTCGCTCTTGTCTGAACTATCATTAAGAAGCAAAGAAAGCGCCCTTCCCCGTGTTGTCAAAATTTCAGACATTAATTTGAAGCAAAATATTCCGAACATAATCCGTTCCATTGCATTAACCGGGACGATGACGGAAAAAAGCTGGGCTGTTGTATTGCAAAGATATCGGGAGAAGTGGGCCGAACGACTTGAACCCTTACAGGGTTTAGCTCTGGATTTCAATTTGGACATCGATCTAAGCAAGTTTATCAATAAAGGCCACATCAATACACTGATTGAACTTGAAGAGAAAATTCCTTCAAATCGATGGCATTCCTCAGTGATACTTGCCGTTGACGAAGCTCAAAATCTACCACCAGGCAATTATACACCTCACGCTGACTTTCTACAAAGCATTCATAATTCAACAACATCATTACCAATTACCCAAGTCTTAGCTGGCTTGAGTGATACACAAGAACGTGTTCTCCAGATGGGCATGACGAATGGCGTCCGCTTCCACACCATTGGCTGTCTTAGTCGAAGCGAGCAGATTGAACTGATTGACAAATTCTGCGATCATTTTGGAATCGAAATAGGATCACAACGTAAAATATTAATGGAATTTTTTGCTCCTACAAATGGTTGGCCACGTCATATGTATTGGGCTCAGCAGGCCTTGGCTGAAATATTGCTTGATCCAGACATTGATGGATATATGGATAACATTGAGGATTGGGTATCTCTCCAGAAAAGGCGTGACGAATTTAGAATCGGATATTATCAAGTCCAAACCAGTCCCGATATGGAGTCGTCCCGTAAATTACTTGCTGCCGTTCTGATGGAGGTTGGTCGAAAACAAAACAATAACGAACGATTTTTCTTCGATGAAGTTAAGGATGCGGTGATCAAGCATGAAAGCAAAGACAAAGGATCGGGATGGCAAATTCCCGAAGGTTTAAACGCACAATCTTACTTACAACACCTTATTCGACGAGGAGTCTTGCAGAAAGACTCAAGGTCGGAGTCATATGTATGCCCAATTCCCAGTTTTCAAAGTTATCTCATTGAACAGGGCGGTCTTGATCCAGAAAATTTGAATGAATACACAGGGCCTTGACCACCAACAATTTCGCCTGTCACGCCGATTTGGAAAAAATTCTCGTGCCTTGAAATCTCTTCTCACAAACACTTGAAATTACATAATTACCACCAATATAAGTGGTGTGTCCCCGGACTATCCGGATCTTGAAATCTTGACTTTTAATGGAGCTATCGTAATGGCTGAATTCGACACAATCCGGACCAGCGTTGGTGCACGCGCGTCCCAGATTGATGAAGGACTTCGTGCACACATGAGTAAAGTCTATGGTACAATGTCCATAGGCATGCTGCTTACCTTTGCCGTGGCTTGGGCTGTAGGATCAAGCCCCTATCTGCTTTCTTTCTTTCGCAATCCAGCGACATTGAGTCCCAATATTCTCGGATGGATCGTCATGTTTGCGCCGTTAATCATGGTATTTGCTTTTGGCGCCGCCATTAATCGTCTCTCGGCTGCCGCTGCACAATTATTCTTCTACACATTTGCTTCGGTCATGGGCCTCTCTATTGCGTGGATATTCCAAGCCTTTACCGGCATGTCGATTGCGCAAGTGTTTCTGATTACATCAATCGCATTTGCCGGGTTATCGCTCTGGGGGTATACAACGAAACGTGACATTTCCGCTTGGGGATCGTTTTTGATCATGGGTGTGATTGGACTCATCATTGCGTCGATTGTGAACCTGTTTCTATTATCGTCAGCTCTGATGTTCGCAATCTCGGTGATTGGCGTTCTGATTTTCGCTGGGCTGACAGCCTATGACACACAAAACATCAAGAACAACTACATACAAATGTCTCGGACCGGAAACGCTGAATGGTTGGGGAAAGCAGCCATAATGGGTGCTCTCAGTCTCTACATTAACTTTATTAACATCTTTATGCTGTTACTGCAGTTATTTGGAAGTCGCGAATAGTACGTTCCTTGACCCTTGATTGTAAAAAAAGCCGACTCTATCGAGTCGGCTTTTTTACAATGTATAAAACCATCCATCAAACTTCGAACACGGTCGATATCCGTCATACATATGGCGTCGTACCCTTGCAATTACAACGATAGAGCATCAACCCAAACCACGAACGATATTCCTGTACGATCCCCGCCTTCGGGTTAATAACGGTCAGCGCATTCAACAAAGGCAGGACAAAGCATCAAGCTGACGCACCATTGTCGCTATTTGATTTTTCCTTCCTTGTATTCCACATGCTTACGCACCACCGGATCATATTTGCGAACCACCATTTTCTCGGTCATGGTCCGCGCGTTTTTCTTGGTCACATAAAAATGGCCAGTACCCGCCGTCGAATTCAGACGAATCTTGATTGTTGTTGGCTTGGCCATGACTACATCTCCAAAAATAGACGGAACATTCTTAAAAAATCCAGCGCGTAATATGTACTGAACATCCGTAAGCTGTCAACCCTAATTAAAAACGTCACTCATCATCTCACCTCGCCCAAAAGACTGCATCCCATCGCATTCTTGTCGCTGTGCGGACGACCTATAAGCCGGATTCTGTTCCCGCTTCATTGCGGTTGATGACCATTCCTCTGGACCATGCAATTACTCACAGGCCTCAAGCTGTCGACCCGACCCCACTCAGCCGAAGCCGCCTAATGATTGCGTTCAATCAATTGAACCATCATATGGGGGTCCTATTTGACATTGCTCCCGGTGGGGCTTGCCGTGCCACCCTTGTTACCAAAAGTGCGGTGGGCTCTTACTCCACCATTTCACCCTTACTCTCAATCCGAGCGGTTTTTTTTCTGTGGCGCTTTCCGTCGGGTTCCCCCGCCCGGGAATTACCCGGCACCGTTGCTTCGGGGAGTCCGGACTTTCCTCGAAGATCCCTCTCCGCGGTCATCCAGCCTTCCGCACAATCGACAGCTAGCAAAATCATCATACCACGTCAATAAGTCAATCAATCACATCCTGTACGACCAATTAAGAAACCGCCTGAAACGGTGTTTTCGGACAAACATGGGCCACGGTCGATCCGGTTGATGAACCAAACGCTCCCTATGGCAGATGTTCCGGGAGACACAAGAGTGCCACGCCGTTCGGCCTACTTTCACTTGCCGGCCTTATCGAACGACAATTTCCTGATAACGTTCACTGGATCCACTGATCATCGTCCGTTATCATGACGCTGTATGTCTACCGACGTCGGGTGCACCCAATTGTCTTCATCGGACCCGAGAAACAGACAGTTCCAGAGTTCAAACGCAATCTAGGTCCTGTCCGAGCGCATAGAGAATCATCCGATCCACTTTGTCAGCCGGACCTTCAATATGCATGCGATGTCGCAACCGGAAGGCTTTTAACAAAACCTCGTGACGTGCAACGGCCGTATATCCCGCACGTTGGAGCAAGACCTGAAGATCAATATCGTTAGGAGCCTCCTGGCTGCAAGATGGTGCGGCCGATAATCCTTGGCGCGCTAAACGGTCCCAATCAAATCGACCCCCTGGATCCCATTTTCGACCAGGCGCCACATCAGAATGCCCGATCACCGCCTGCGGAGGCAGATTCCACCGGTCCAATATATCCTTCAGCAACGTCTCCAAGACAACAATTTGCGGCTCACAGAACGGCGACTGTCCATCATTGTCGAGCTCAATACCGATTGAGACGGAATTCACATCCTCCCAACCACACCAAGAACCACTTCCGGCATGCCAGGCACGCGACTCCTCACTCACAAGTTGCCAGACACCACCGACCCGCGAAATCACATAATGAGCCGAAACCTTTGCCGTTGGATCACAAAGTCGTTCCAATGCCGCTTCTACACTTCGCATCGCCGTATAGTGAATCACAATGAACAATGGTTCAAGACCATCTCGGCGAACCCCGAAATTGGGGGATGGATACCAGATTGGACGTATCAGCGCTGCACCGCAACTCGAAACGGTGTTGGATCCCATGAACACGCAAATCCATCTCCATCTGGGTCCAGACCCAATCGGTCAATTTTAGGCCCTCCACGCTCCATGAAAGCGAACTGAGCTTGGTCCGGTGATGAGTAAGTTGAACAGTAACGATCCGCGCGATCCGTCAACGAACCGACAAGACGTTTATACACGCGACTGCCCACCGGATTTTGCGTTGATATAGCGAATTCAACAATATTGATGGAACGCTCATCTCCACGGTCCGGCACTTCAACCGGGCTTATCTGTTGATATTGCGAACGGATCTTCTCGAGTCTTTGAGCATCACTTTGAATCGTCTCCCGTTCCGATACAACTTCAAAGTCATTTTCATTGGAAATACTCGGATGTACGATCATTTTGGGCGGTGGATTTGACGGGCTGGCCTGCACCGGCACCTCGCCCGAATTCTTTTCAGCTTCCTGACGCAGTCTGACCTCACGTTGTTCGACTTCGGTTGGATCGGAACCCGAATCAGGCAACTCGGTAGTTGCATCTTCACTGTCCGATTTACTTTCGTCGATCAATCGTCTGAGTTCACCGGGTGAGTCCAGAAACGATTCGGAAGATGTCACCGACACACCATCGGTCTGGGTTTGTGCCGTTCGTTCGTCTCCCACAGACATCGTCTCCGGAATCGCATTTTCACTTGACACAATTTGTTGCTCACACCCTCCTAGTAGCAAAGGCGCCATGAACACACAACACAGTCCCAGAACACGATTGCCCTGACAAAACATGTTGACTTTTCTTACCACCATTTGGTCGGCTTTTCACGATAATCGATCGATTTTTCAAGGGTGTACGCAATATTCAAGAGCTCGCCTTCCTCCCAGGGTTGACCAATCAATTGCAGACCAAGAGGCAGACTCTGCCTATTCAAACCTGCTGGTATCGAAATTCCCGGCAACCCTGCCAGGTTCACTGTCACCGTAAATATGTCATTCAAATACATTTCGACAGGATCCGTATTCGATAACTCACCAAGATCAAAAGCTGCCGAAGGTGTGGCCGGTGTAAGAATTGCGTCTACACCTTGAGCAAAGACATCCGTAAAATCCCGTTGAATAAGCGATCGGACTTTCCGGGCATGATTGTAATGGGCTTCGTAGAAACCTGACGACAGCACGTAAGTCCCGATCATTATCCGCCGCTTCACCTCTGGACCAAATCCTTCCGCGCGTGTTTTCTCATACAGATCAACAATCCCATCCCCCGCGCTCAACCTTGCTCGATGTCCGTAACGAATACCATCATAACGCGCAAGATTGGACGACGCTTCCGCTGGCGCAATAACATAATAAACCGGTAGAGCATAACGCGTGTGAGGTAAGGAAATATCAACAATCTTTGCGCCCGCTCCTTTCAGCATGTCTTGACCTTGCTTCCAAAGCGACTCAATGTCATCGGCCAATCCCTCAACTTTGTATTCTCTCGGAATTCCAATCGTCTTTCCCCGAATATGACCTGTCAGCGCTGCCTCAAAATTGGGCACAGAACAGTTCGCAGAAGTTGAATCTTTCGGATCATACCCACTCATGGCTTCCAGCATAATCGCCGCATCCCGTACCGACTTCGTCATTGGACCCGCTTGATCAAGGGACGAGGCAAATGCAATAATCCCCCATCGTGAACATCGCCCGTAAGTCGGTTTAATTCCTGTGATTCCTGTCAAGGAAGCCGGTTGCCGAATGGACCCTCCTGTATCCGTGCCAGTGGCGGCCAAACAAAGATCCGCAGCCACCGCGGAAGCCGACCCGCCCGACGATCCGCCCGGCGTAAGTGGACTATCATCCGTTGCTCGTCTCCAAGGGTTAATTGCATTACCATAGCACGATGTTTCATTTGAAGAACCCATGGCAAACTCATCCATATTGAGCTTACCTAACATCACCGCTCCCACATCACGAAGCTTCTTTGTGACGGTAGATTCATATTCAGGCTTAAAGCCCTGCAAAATCCGACTGGCTGCCTGAGTCGCCACACCTTGCGTACAATAGAGATCCTTGATCCCTATTGGTAAACCGCACATTGACGGAGTCTCGTTCCTTGATAAACGCTTATCAGCGGCACGTGCACGTTCAACCGCAAGTTCAGCAGTATTATGTACGAACGCGTTGAGATCGGCTGCTGCATCAATAGCCTCGAGACAAGCCATGGTTATCTCAAGAGATGTAAACTGTTTTTTTCGTAGAGCGTCCCTAGCCTCAGACAACGTTAATTCATTCAAATGGGCCACAAACCTACTCCACCACCTTCGGAACGGCATAGAAGCCCTCCCGTACATCTGGTGCATTTGACAAAACGTTTTGTTGCTGACCTCCATCAATCACAGCATCATCACGCAATGTCATGTCCATCGGAGTAACGGACACCATTGGCTCAACATCCGTAACATCAACTTCGCTGAGTTGCTCAATAAAGCCCAAAATAGCGTTAAACTCGCTCACCAGGTCAGCAAGATCCTCGTCTTCCACTCTAATGCGAACAAGTTTTGCTACATTCCGGGCAATGTGCACATCAATTGACATATACGCACCTCATAATGTCTAGCGAGGACAAATAGCGATAACGTCATGTATCTTCAATAACCGTTATCAGACCTCTAACAATTGCCGGAAATCCGACCACGTGACGATGATTCATCATACGAACACAACGCCTTTGAAAAATATCGTTTCCAGAATTACAGCCATGATTAAAGATCACCGTGTTTGACTCCTCTAAATGCGCGTAGGGTCTATCACGGTATCACCTAATAAAATTCACGATTTTTTCTTACCGATAAAACACTTGCATATGACTCACGGATAACGATGCGCTCCTTTATTACCCTGATTTCTTAAAATAATATCCACCAACAACGCTTATTTTCCGTTTCAACTTCAATGCCTCTCCATACCGAAATCAGCCGGCTATAATCGCGATTCTGCGGACGTATCACGAAAGGTAATCTTTCCGCATTTGCGTAAAAAAATCTTTAAGCATTGCCATGGACTCCTCCTCCCCAATTCCACCATAGACTTCTGGAACATGGTGGCACTGCCCGTGCATGAACACCTTCGCTCCGTGTTCTACACCACCAGATTTTGCGTCCAATGCCGCAAAATATAATCGAGAAATACGGGCGGCAGAAATAGCTGCTGCACACATTGCACATGGCTCAAGCGTGACATATAGGTCGTGATCCGGCAGTCTTTCCGACCCAAGTTGGCGACATCTTTCTCTTATTACCAATATTTCGGCATGGGCCGTCGGATCATTCAACTCCCGAGTTCTGTTTCCAGACATCGCCACAACGTCATCACTCCGGTTCACAAGAACAGCTCCCACTGGAACTTCACCACTCTGTCCGGCTATCCGTGCCATTTTAAGCGCCTGAGTCATATGAGACTTAAACATCATTCGTTTGATCCATTTCCATCACTAACATTCCTGTCAGAAACCACAGACAAATTTCCAAACCATGACTGGTCAATCTCATACAGGCAACCGCATTGCAAAAGCTCTGTCACGATCGGGAGTTGCATCTCGACGTGAAGCAGAACGGATGATTAGAGAAGGTCGTATCACAATAAACGGACAGAAAATCAACAACCCTGCAATAAATGTGACCGATCACGATCACGTATCCGTAGACGGCCAACCCATGCGCAACCCAGAACCTTCGCGCCTGTGGCTCTACTATAAACCCGTTGGTCTCGTCACTTCCGAAAAAGATGAAAAAGGCCGTCCGACCGTCTTTGAAAATCTGCCGGAATCACTGCCCAGAGTAGTGTCTGTTGGAAGATTGGATATCAATTCCGAGGGACTCCTCTTGCTTACAAATGATGGCGGCTTGAAGCGTCGACTGGAATTGCCAACGACAGGATGGCTTAGGAAATATCGTGTCCGAATAAACGGAACCCCCAAAGACACGGATCTGGAACCGCTTCGCTGTGGAAGAACGGTCAACAATGAACAATTCCGGCCAATGCAAATCGCAATTGATAAACAGCAAAGAGCGAATGCCTGGCTGACGATCGGACTAAGAGAGGGCAAGAATCGCGAAATTCGTCGTGCAATGGAAAGTCTTGATTTCAAAGTAAATCGATTGATCCGTATTTCCTTCGGTCCATTCCAACTCAAGCAGCTCAAGCCCGGAGATGTTGAAGAGATACGCTCACGGGTCTTACACGACCAACTTGGATCAACGGCTATAGGCAAACACCGAAACTAAACTCGAACATTCCAAAAGGGAGTGTTCGTAACGCAAGAGCTAAAATCTCGTGTTTTCCTTTGGACGCCTTGAAGTGGATAGTCCCACTTGGTTAAACTGTTGTTCAATAATCATGGATACAAGCGATATATGTTGGACATCTATCCAAATGCGCCACCACCAAGCCATGTTCGAGCACGGGGTGAAGTCACAATCTCATGCCGATCCAACGGCCTCACGACAACCTTAAACAAATTGCGGCAGGCAGGCTCGCTGAAATGTTTCTTTCCAAAAACATGTAGAAATGAACTACAGGCGGTTCTATTAAACTCTGCTGGCGGCTTAACGGGTGGCGATCAATTAATCATCTCCGCACGGGTTGAACCGCAGGCACAACTAACAATTACGTCACAAGCTGCAGAAAGAATTTATCGAACGCTTGATAATCACGAAAGTCTTATCCGAACAGAATTGCATGTATCCAACAACGCGCACCTCAACTGGGTGCCGCAAGAGACTATTTTGTTTGAGGGGTGCGCTCTCAGGAGATCACTCACAGTCACACTCGAAGAAACATCCAGCTTAATCATCATCGAACCAATTGTCTTTGGCCGAAGAGAGATGGGTGAAACCCTGACGTCAATTTCTTTGAATGACCGCATCGAAATCTATCGCTCAGGGCAACCAATCTTCATTGATGTTATCCAAATGTTCGGCGATGCCGAAGAAGAACTTGACAAACCAAGTGTTGCCAATGGAGCACGCACCGTCACATCCGTGACCTACATCGCATCCGACGCAGAGGCCCATCTCGCCGGAATACGCCAGCTCTTGCCTCAAGAGGCTGGCGCTAGTCTTTTTCATTCGGATACTCTAGTGATGCGGTTGATCGCCAAAGACAGCAATGACATGCGGAAATGGTTGATCCCCATACTTGATCGCTTAACTCAAAAAGGTTTACCGAAATGTTGGAGCCTGTAGTATGAATCTTACTCCACGGGAAAAAGACAAATTGCTCATCGCAATGGCGGCCCAGATCGCACGAAGACGCTTGGAACGCGGAGTCAAGCTTAATCACCCCGAAGCAATTGCGCTGATCACAGATGCCGTGATCGAAGGAGCGCGCGATGGCCGCTCGGTTGCTGATATGATGGAAACGGGGGCCGAAATAATCACGCGCAAACATTGCATGGAAGGTGTTGCCGAAATGATAACGGAAATTCAGGTCGAGGCCACCTTCCCCGATGGCACCAAATTAGTAACTGTTCACAATCCAATTCGATAGATTTCTGTTGATCGATCGCCAGCACGTCCTACCTTCCCAACCGATTCACCAATTTTTTGCTTTATACAGCATTTTTTAAGGCCAAAACCATCTTTGATGATTGACGTACATCGCCAACCGCTACACCAGTATTCACACACCAAGACGAGGAGATCATACATGATTCCCGGAGAAGTTATCACGGGTCCAGATGACATCATTCTTAATTCGGATCGAACGGCGGTAAAGATCATGGTCGCCAATAAAGGAGACCGACCGATCCAGGTGGGATCGCACTACCATTTCGGCGAAGCAAACGCAGCTCTCGAGTTTGACCGTGATACAGCCAGAGGAATGCGACTCAATATCGCCTCTGGAACTGCCGTGCGATTTGAACCGGGACAACGTCGAGAAGTACAACTCATTCCAATCGCAGGCTCACGCACCATATACGGATTTAATCAACGAATTATGGGGAAACTCTAGGACGCATCTATCCACGTTACGTCACAGCCCCTTCCAAGATGCGTATGTCTGCAGACCTCGTTTTAAGCGTCCAATAAGATGGAAAAGGAAATTTAATGCCCACGAAACTGACGCGATCCGACTATGCAGCGATGTACGGCCCGACCGTTGGCGACAAAGTACGCCTCGCCGATACGGATCTCGTCATTGAAGTGGAACACGACCACACGTACTATGGTGAAGAAGTCAAGTTCGGCGGAGGAAAAGTCATCCGCGATGGAATGGGACAATCCCAGGTCACCAACGCTGATGGTGCCATGGATACCATTATCACCAATGCACTCATTGTTGATCACACCGGTATATTCAAGGCCGATATCGGAATAAAGGACGGTCGCATCGCAAGCATTGGCAAAGCTGGAAACCCCGACACACAACCCCAAATCAACATCGTTATTGGACCTGGCACAGAAGCTATTGCCGGTGAGGGGAAAATCTTAACCACCGGCGGAATAGATAGCCACATACATTTTATCTGTCCACAGCAGATAGAAGATGCTCTTCACGCCGGATTGACAACAATGCTGGGAGGAGGAACAGGCCCAGCTCACGGAACCCTCGCAACAACCTGCACACCCGGTCCTTGGCACATCGGACGTATGTTGCAAGCCGCAGACGCATTTCCAATGAATTTGGCTTTCGCAGGAAAAGGAAATGCATCCCGTCCGGCAGCCTTAGAAGAACAGGTTGCAGCCGGCGCATGTGCACTCAAATTGCATGAGGATTGGGGAACCACTCCCGGAGCAATCGATTGCTGTTTATCCGTTGCCGACTCAATGGATGTTCAGGTCATGATACATACCGACACACTGAACGAAAGTGGCTTTGTTGAAAACACTATCCAGGCCATGAGAGAACGCACAATCCATGCTTTTCATACGGAGGGTGCCGGCGGGGGACACGCTCCCGATATCATAAAGATCTGTGGCGAGGACTACGTGCTGCCATCCTCTACGAATCCAACACGACCCTTTACGATCAACACCGTTGAGGAACATCTCGACATGCTCATGGTTTGCCATCACCTCGATAAGTCCATTCCGGAAGACGTTGCCTTCGCCGAAAGCCGCATTCGACGAGAAACAATCGCAGCCGAAGATATTCTTCATGATATGGGCGCATTTTCAATCATTGCATCAGACAGTCAGGCAATGGGCCGTGTCGGTGAAGTGATCATTCGAACGTGGCAGACTGCTGACAAGATGAAGAAACAACGAGGCTCTCTTAAAGACGAAACCGGTGATAATGACAACTATCGCGTACGTCGCTATATTGCCAAATATACGATCAATCCCGCCATTGCTCATGGACTATCTCATGAAATCGGCTCAATCGAAGTGGGCAAACGTGCAGACCTGGTGTTGTGGAATCCGGCCTTCTTTGGCGTCAAACCGGACATGGTCTTGATTGGAGGAAGTATTGCAATGGCTCAGATGGGAGATCCAAATGCATCGATTCCAACTCCACAACCCGTTTATTCCCGACCCATGTTTGGAGCCTATGGACGAAGTGTCGAACAATCCTCTGTTACTTTTGTAAGCAAAGCAGCCCAGAACAACGACATTGCAGCCCGGCTCGGGTTGGCAAAAACAACCTTGGCCGTATCAAACACACGAAATATTACCAAAAAAGACCTCTGTCTTAACGATGCAACCCCGGAGATGGAGGTTCATCCAGAAACGTACGAGGTACGAGCCAATGGAGAATTGCTCATTTGCGAACCCGCCGAAGAACTTCCACTCGCTCAGCGCTATTTCATGTTTTGAGAGCGTGAATATGGACCTCCCCGTTTGTCGAGAAATTACGAACGCCTGCCCAACTTCTGACGACACGGTCGTTCTAGATTATGAGGCTCGGTTTCTACGGCGAAAGATCTTGACCTGCGAGAGCGGATTCCGATTTATGGTCGATTTTGCAAAAACGACGTCCGTCTATCAGGACCAAACCTTTGTGCTTGAGGACGAACGCAAAATTGGCATCATTCCAGCCAAAGAGGAACTGTTGCAAATTACCGGGGAATTGGCAAAATTTGCTTGGCATATCGGTAATCGTCATGCGCCGTGTCAAATTGAAAGACACCGGCTTTTGATCCAAAAAAACCACGTCATCAAGGGAATGCTCGACGGGTTGGGCGCATCGGTTACATCGGTCAACGAGCCATTTGAACCGGAACGTGGCGCCTATGGTCTCGGTCGAGCACACGGTCATGCACACTGAATCGGCAATCTTAACGCTTGCACAATGGTTGTCGCCCAATTTTCCGGTCGGTTCCTTTGCCTACAGTCATGGATTGGAACATGCTGCGAATCAGGATCGGATCAATGATGCGGCAAGTCTCGAAACATGGTTGGCCGACATCTTGCTCTTAGGTTCCGGTCGTGCAGATGCCTTATTTCTTGCCGCATCGTATCAGACTCCTTCCCTTCAAGGATTAAAGAAAATTGACATGATCGCTCGGGCATTCTCCGCATCGTCCGAACGACTCCATGAGACAGCGGCCCAGGGCGAGGCACTCTGCACAGCACTCACAATCTGGGACATTCACGTAGAGGATCTCATTTACCCAGTCGCACTTGGTTATGCCGCCGCACGTCAAGGCTTTCCGTTACGACTAACCCAGGCACTCTATCTTCAAGCTTTTCTCGGAAGTCTTGTCGCCGCCGGTCAGCGATTGCTCCCAATTGGTCAAAAATCCGGAACACGCATACTGAAACAACTGGCACCGCTGTGCCAAGAAGTGGCTGAAGAAACGCACAGCGGTGACCTCTCAAACCTAAGCTCAACAACCTTCTTAAGTGACATTTCCTCCATGAAACATGAACACCAAACTTTCAGGATATTTCGCACATGAGATCTCCAAACGGCCCCCTGCGCATCGGGATCGGTGGCCCGGTTGGAGCAGGAAAGACAACACTTACCGCTTCTCTATGTCGTGCCCTGAGAGATAAATTTTCAATCTGTGTCGTTACAAACGACATTTATACACAAGAGGATGCGGAAGCTCTTGTGCGCATGCAAGCTCTTCCATCCAATCGTATTAAAGGCGTCGAAACCGGGGGTTGTCCCCATACTGCGATACGTGAAGACGCGTCCATCAATCTTGCGGCAATCGCAGAACTCTGCGAGAAATACCCGGATGTTGATCTTGTGTTTGTGGAATCGGGCGGTGACAATCTCTCTGCAACATTCTCGCCAGAGCTCGCGGACATCACCATTTATGTCATTGACGTTGCCGCAGGTGACGACATTCCTCGCAAGGGCGGGCCCGCTATCACCCGATCGGATATACTTGTCATCAATAAAACAGACCTCGCACCACATGTGAATGCAAGATTAGACATTATGGAACACGATGCGTCGCGCGTCCGGAACGGAAAACCCTTTGTATTCTGCCAACTTAACCGTGATCAAGGAGTGACTAAAATACTCACCCACCTCGATCATCTTGGTTATGTTGAACAACACATATAACGGAGCGATCATCGCGCTTTTTCTCACCACTTTAAGCCCGGATGTCTTCGTGTCACTTCTCCAGAGTTAAGAAACCTCTGTTTTGAATCCACCGAACATGCGTTATAAAACATTCGAATAAACGAGCTTTGTTGCCGACAAGAATATAAACGTAAGGCAAGGATCAACAACATTATGGCAGAAATACCGTATCTCGAGGGTGGCAATCTATTGATCCAGGCGTGCATTTCTGGTGACGTTGAAACGGCAATGTCTCTCTTTGCTACAGCCGATATAAATTCCGGCGATGCAGATGGCTGGACCCCTTTGCACATCGCCGTACACGCGCAGAACCGCACATTAACCAAAGCTCTGCTCGACCACTCCGACATTGATGTCAATGCCCGCAACAAATGGCGAAGCACGCCGCTGATGCTCGCAGCCAATAGCGGGAACTTGGATATTGTGGAACAGCTGCTGCGCCATCCCATGATTCAAGTAAATCTACAAGCAGACTATTATGGTCGTACCGCGCTGATTGAGACCGCCGTAAAAGGCCACGCCCACATCACGCGCTGCCTTGTAAGCTTTGGCGCGGACGTGAATATTTCAGACAAAACAGGTCGAAACACGGCGTTGATCGAGGCCATAAAGAACAACCATCTCGACATTGCAATTTATTTGCTTCGAACGGGAACAGTTGATTTTTCCAATCGTGATCAACGCATCCAATGCCTGATCTGGGCGAGTCGTCGTGGAAAGAAACTGCGCGATGAAGTCGACAATGCGATATCCACATACTTCAACCGAGTCAGCGGTCCGACATAATCGCATCCCATATATCAAGATCTGATACAGGATGTACCCAAAAGTTTGTTCGAAACAACCAGATCATATAATTCTTGTTGACTGGTCTCAACAGATTTTCCAGAGGTATCGAGCACATATTCAGCCCGACTGTATGCGCTCTCACGACTCTTCAAGATATCGAGCAGCTGCGTCATCGCAAATGCGTTCCCAGCCATAGGCCGTAAATCACCCTGTACGCGCACACGCTCCATGTGCTCAACGGGCGACGCCTTGATCCAAACAGTATGAAAATGCGCCATCAATGTTGTCCAGGTGCTCTGCTCCGAAACGATACCGCCACCCGCAGCAAGTATCAAACCACCACTATTCGAAACAATTGCGCTCAAGGCCTGAGCTTCCAGTCGTCGATACCCTTCTAACCCGTAGAAATCGAAAATCTCGGCAACAGGCATATCCGCAATGGCTTCAATGTCATGATTGAGTTCCATAAATGGCAGATCCAAATCTCTCGCCAGTCGCCCACCAAGAGTTGATTTACCCGCACCACGCAATCCAATGAGGCAAATGCGCTCACCTTTGGTGCCTGGATGACGAAAAGATCCCAGAAGTTGTCTTACATCAGCACGAATAGCGTCATCAGCCCGTCGATAAAGTACCGACATCTCGGCGACTTCAGTTGACATTGGATCATCGACTCGCACAAGAGCCTCAACCGAAACATCAAGAGCACACGCCACGCGATACAACAAACCAAGAGACGTATTTCCCTCACCACTTTCCAGGTGGGCGAGATAACGTTGCGAAACACCGGAGTGACGTGAGAGTTCCTGACGAGTCCATTTCTTCTCAGATCGCGCTTGGCGAATCCGTTGACCGGCCAGTCGAATCACGTTCGACACCGACTCATGTCCAACTCGGTTGACATCAAAACCCATATCAGAGTCGTGCTCTATCACCACATACGAACCCCTCGGATGAATAACACTCTAGCCACTATGCGGAAGATCTCGGCAGGAAATATGCGCTTCGATAATTTTTCGCATATCCTCCGGCGGCGGCTGCTTCTTGAATTCGCGCGCAACCGTAAATACGCTCACCGTCTTCGCAGAAAAACACAGTATATGATTTTGTTCCCCATCGACCCGAAAGGTGACCGAGGTTCGTCCCAGGTGAAACGGCCATACGTAACACAACAATGTATGTCTCGGCGTCACCGGAGACAAAAAATCCATTTCCAAGCGGACAAAAGGTGTGCCAACATTCCTATCGATTTCAAGTTGAAACCAACCCGCACCATCAAGATGCTCTTCCCACCAGGCATTGATCGCATCCAAGGCAAAATAAGGCAGACGCCCTGTATAAGCAATTCGAGCAGGATCACAGTCTGCCCATGTGACGTTCATTCTATAGCAATAGGCGCCCTCCGGTCGACGATCCATGTCAATAGGTTTCCACGTGATATCGACTTTCTTCACGCATCACCTCGCGACAACGGCTCCATTTCAGCCCAACAGACTCGGCAATGTTCCTGAATGCCTTATCTACACCATCCTCCATTGCCTTGAGTCCGCAAATGTAGATATGAGTATGCGCATCCTGCAGCATTCCCGCAACCAATTCACGCTCGACCAACATACGATCTTGTACATATTCTTTCTTCTGACCGGGTTGTCGGCTGTACACGAGATATTTTTTCAAGAATTTTGATGGAACCTTCTTGAGTGGTCCAAAATAGGGTAAACTGTCAGGAGTCCGTGCACCAAAAAACATGACCATACGTCCATTTTGGACCCCGGCCGTTCGTCGTCTCGCCATCGTGAATGCGCGCATTGGGGCTGATCCGGTACCGGTACAGATCATCAATAATCGAGCTTCCGGGTCAGACGGCAACAAAAACGTCGAACCAAATGGTCCCGCAATCTTTACCGTATCCCCCAGTCCGAGATTGCAAAGAAAATTCGAACATATTCCCTGCTCTTCTCGCTTTACAGTCAGTGATACATTATGATAGCCGGAACGTTCACCATCTCGGGGGCTTGAGACCGAATAGAGGCGCGGAAGGTATGATTTACCGTGCTCATCCAACCCCGGTGGAAGTACACCAATCGACTGACCTTCAATCACCGGGAATGGCTTGCCCCCAAAATCCAATATAATATGGTAGACCTCCGAATCTGAATTTTCGGATGTAAGCCTATAAATTCCCTGCACAGTCGCTTTCATCGGTTGATTCGGGCGGTAAAGATTGACCGTGGGCCTTGACGCACTTACCGGTGCCCGAGATACCCCGCCCACTCCCTTGTGAGCTTCTGCGAGCAAGGCCACAATCGGATCATCGTCTGAAATCCGATCACCCTCCTCTTGATCAGCGTCGGTGTGTACGGTCACATCCTGTTCCGGCAACTCGCTCCAACTTAATTGCTCGTCCATTGAGTAAGGTTCATCGACCACACGCCATTCATCAATGGATCCTGTGGGACAAACCGGTATACATGCCATACAAAAATTACATATGCGGGCATCGACAACGACATTATCCTCATTATGTTCAATCGCGTTGATCGGACATGTCATCTCACAGGTATAGCAACGAATGCAAATTTCCGGATCGATCAAGTGCTGTTTTTGTGGCATTCCACCCTCAAACCTCTGGACCAGAGAACCAATATTCCGTGATTATGCCGAAACGAGGCTCCGGCGACATCCAATTTAAACTCAAGACCCTGTTCCGCTCGGCCGTCGACACGTTAGCAACCGCATTCCATCACCCTGAGATTTTGTTCTCGTAGGCGTTGGTCCGCAGAAATCGGTCTTCAACCGGTCTACGCCATATGTAATTTCACATACTCGAAATCGCCGGGCTTATTATCGATGCCAACGCGCGGCGGAGCAATCCAACGTGCATATTGTCCGGGTTCGTAACATGGCTGCATCAATGATTCAATAAAATCGCCATCCGACGTTGTAGGCAACCAGTCCGACAAACCCGCACTATACGCTTCGGACGACAGCAACTGGCCTTCAGGATCTATGGGCTTATGGGCAAAAGCACCAATTTTGCGATTGAACGCCTGATGTGGAAGCTTGAGTTCAAAGTCGATCCCGGCTTTGTTGATGATTTTATTCCATCGTCCGATGCCGCCTTCGGCATCTTTCACGTAATCATCACGCAAGCGCATATTGATCGCCTTCAGGGCCGAGACTTCGCGCTCAACCGTTTGATTATTCTCGAAGTCCAGCACTTTGTAAGTCGAGTCCTTGAGTAAATGATCATCCTCGATTCGACTCTCCATATATCGACCCTTTATTCCTGCATTGAATGCGTTTGCAGCGTTTGTAGAGATTTCCTGTCCGAACAAGTCCAGCGATAATGTATAATGTAAGGACAATTTCTTTTGAATCGTTGGCAAATCAATTACACTCAAGTCACGCACTTTATTGATATCACTTGCATCGGTTAATCCCGCTCGCGTCATCGCATCAACCGTAGCCTGAATGATTCGTCCGACACCGGTTTCCCCGACAAACATATGATGCGCTTCCTCGGTCAACATAAATCGACAAGTCCGTGACAATGGATCGAAGCCGGACTGCGCAAGACTCTCGAGCTGCATCTTGCCATCACGATCGGTGAAATACGTAAACATAAAAAACGAGAGCCAATCAGGTGTTTCTTGATTAAAGGCACCCAGCATTCTTGGAGCTTCATCAGAGCCGGATGAGCGACGCAACAGATCATCCGCTTCCTCACGTCCATCCTTTCCAAAATACTTTTGCAAAAGATACACCATAGCCCAAAGATGGCGGCCTTCCTCAACATTCACCTGAAACAGATTGCGCATGTCGTACAGGGATGGGGCGGTCAATCCAAGAAACCGCTGCTGCTCGACGGAGCCCGGTTCCGTATCACCTTGTATGACAATCAGTCTTTTGAGAAGATTGCGGTACTCACCTGGTACTTCCTGCCAAGCGGGCTGACCTTTATGCTCACCGCATGGAATCGTTCGACCCTCCAGTCTTGGGGCGAGAAGAATGCCCCACCGATAGTCAGGCATTTTCAAGTAATCAAATTTCGCCCAACCCTTTGGGTCAACACTCACTGCCGTCCGTAAGTAAACCATCGATTGCTGCAAATTCCTGGGGATCAATCGATTCCACCAGTCAAGGTAGCCCGGATGCCACTTCTCAAGAGCCTTGAGAACTTTCCGGTCACTTGACAAATTCACATTATTGGGAATTTGCGTGTCGTAACTGACGTTGATCACATCTGCCACCGTTTTCTTCCTCTCCTACAATCTAAACAATGATTTGAAACGTCCGTCATCGGCTTAGACACGTTTGCGATCAAATACACCACGAACACCTGTACCGTAGCGTTGCAAAGCCCCATTTGTGCCAACCGCATTCGGACGGTTAAAAATCCAATTCTGCCATGCCGTCAGTCGCCCAAAAATACGTGTTTCCATCGTTTCGGGACCCGCAAAGCGCAGATTCGCCTCTAGTCCCGTCATCGCGTCTGGGCTAAAGCTGATACGCTCCTCCCGAAAAATCCTTAATTCATCTTCCCAATCAATATCATCAAGAATCATTGTAACCAAACCGAGATCATCAGCCGTCTTGGCGTCAATTGCTTTCCTGACATGAGACTTCAAGGCGTCAATGTGACCGGGATTCGCCAAGAATCGCGTTTCAAGCCGAGTCAAATCATTGCCCATCGGATACATCCCGAAGTTGCCCTCAGTCAGTGCAATTGTCGCAATCGGTCGCGTGTCACCTTCAAACTCATCGTCCATCATATATGAACGATCGACGGCGAACAAAATTTCAGCCAGCACACCAACAAAACAGGAACCATGTTCGACAACAGCCGCGAGTGATCTTGAGGTAACATCAAGACGCTTGAGCGTGCGCTTCCAATAAGCGTGCACCTCTCTTGATAACCAATGGTCAAGATGCCGGACGAGAAGGTGTTCATGAGCCATAAGGCTCTCCGGATCCCCTTGTGTCCGAAAAATCCAAAGCCCAATTTCCAATTCATTGGTGCGCAGATGCAAAATAGCATCTTCCAACTCACGACAAAGCTTCAGCAAGTATGCTTGATCCCCTTGCTGCTGAAAAGTCTTCATATCGACGGGTGCAGCTTGCCGCGGACCCTTTAACAAGATCATTGCTTGGCGCAACTCACGATTCAATGCGACCTGTATATGTTCATAATCAATGGAGCCGTCCGATTGGACGTCCCGCTTCAACACATTCAGTGCTATTCCCTGGCGCACATCCATTTTAACAGATTTTGTCGCGAACGCGCGCGCCCGGCATTGCACGGTTTCATCAAATGTCGAATTGACGACAACCTCATCCACCAGACCCCAGGATTGCGCGCGCTGGCCGCGCACCCCCTCCTCTACGGTACAAAATATATCCGCCAAATCACGACGAACTTTTCGTTTATCGGTCAATCGCGTCAATCCACCGGTTCCCGGCAGGACCGCCAAAAGAGGTACTTCCGGTAATCCGACCGACGAGTTTCCATCATCCGTTAAAAGAATATAATTGCATGCCAAAGCGAGTTCGTATCCTCCGCCGGCGCATGAACCTTTAATCGCTGCAATGTAGTTTTGCCCCGAATCCTCTTCGGCCGACTCGATCGCGTTGCGGGTTTCATTGGTAAATTTACAAAAATTTACTTTCTGACTGTGCGACGCCTCGGCCAGCATGCGAATATTCGCTCCAGCACAAAACACCCTATCTTTGCCAGATTGCAAAACGACTACCTTTACCTCTGGATGTTCAAATCGCATACGCTGCACAATATCATTAAGCTCGATGTCCACACCAAGATCATAAGAATTCAGTTTGAGTTCATATCCATCAAAAAGCCCCTCTCTCTCGTCAACATCCATAATGAGATTGGCAACCGGCCCGTCATAAACCACGCTCCAATGGCAATAGGCTGATGGATCAACACGAAAATCGATAATATCTTTCAAGAGCAAACCTCCTTTTGCCGACTGTTCGTATGTTGCATGTCCGTCTAAGTAAACCCAATACTTGCAAAATAAAGCAAAATAAAATAAAAAATAGTAACTATTGAGGTATATTGACGTAAAACTACTGCATAAAATGTATTATTTTGCAGAAATTTTAATTTCTTAGCTTGCAAGCACAGGAAGGCGTCAGTCTGGACGGTCACAGGAGTGCTTGCTCCGCATAAATCGAAACCGAATGACACAACCCGGCAATCTTGATTTGCATATATTGGTGTGCAGAAGCGGTATCATTGATCATGTTGGAAACAAGGACCGATGCAATGCGCACACCGGTTCAGAATCCGAATCACTTGAAACAGTCCCGTAAAATAATCGGAACCGTGGTCTTGGAGACCAGCCCACACATTACAAGTGGCAAAATACGGCCGCAAAGAGCAATACAAACAACGGCGTCAAGAACGGCACAAACCCACACGCCGACTGATCTGGCATCCCGCAAGAACAGGAATCTCGCACGTTAATCCATCCCATCAGGGTTGTGCACGATCAAGAGCCGGGTCGCGCATCGCCGAAACATAGCGTGCCTCAGTCATGATGATGGTCCCGAAGCTCCTGTATCTTCTTAAGATAACCTTCACGTTCGACATCCAACACAGTGTTGGCCGTGACCTGAGTCATTAGATCGGCGGCGATGCATGCCAATCTTGCGCTCGCTTTCAACCGACCCATATTCAACTTGAGGTAACCGTTTGCCAATTGGATCAATCCTTGCACAAAGACACGCTCTTCGCTGTCTCTGGGCAACACCATCCAAACCGGCTCAAGAACTTCGTGTGCTTCCCAGAAATACCCCGAATCAAGGTAAATGAGGCCATGCAAGAATGCAGAGGAACGAGAGATATCTCCTGCCGGCATATCCGATTGAATGGACGCCCGGATGTGATCAAATGCTCCTTCGGGATGGCGAACGTTTTGACCCGGAACGTAAGAATGTGTCGGAAAGAAAACCTCAATGCCGATGCGGTGCATTGCCTCTGTAATGGCCTCTGTAACGGACTCCACTAACACAACCGGCGGCAATGTTCCGCAACCGCGTCAACAACAGCGTCTGCTTGATCGATAAACGGTGAATGACGACACGCGTTCAATATCAACGTATCAACAGGAGCGTAGCTCCGTTGTGAAACCACATCGATTTGAGACAACGTCCCAAATTGATCGTCACGTCCTTGAATGGCGAGGATCGGAACACGAATGTAATCGATCACGTCTGTCACGTCCCAATCCCTAAAATCCGGATGCAACCATGCATCGCTCCACCCCCAAAATACACTGTCCGGGTCGCGATGGTACTTTGCCATCCGCTCCCGGAGGTTGGATGTCTGGTAACGGGTCTTCATTCGAGCGATTTCATTCAAACAAAACTCCTCCGCAAAAAAGTGCGGCGACAAAAGGACCAATCCACGGACGCTCCGATCAAAGGTGCTGCCTGCATATATTGCGGCGATGGTTGCGCCATCACTGTGTCCGATCAAGATGCAACGTTCGACACCAAGAATACGCAATACGTCTGGAAGGGCATCACGAGCTTCACGGGTCATATAGTCCAGTGGTCTCGGCAACTCAGCCACCTCCGACCAGCCATATCCTGCACGTGAGTATGCCAAAATTCCGAATCCTGTGGCCTTTTGCAGTTCCTCGGCAAAGTCACGCCATAAAGCAGCGCAACCCAGACCCTCATGTAACAAAACAAGGGTGACTGATTCACTTGGCGCTGGTCCAAGATGGGAATACTCAAGAGATTTTCCACCAGCCATGACGTGACCGGACTTATGCTTTTGCGTGATCATGTCGACTGCCTCAATTTGAACCGCTGAATTTTTCCGGTCGATGTCTTGGGCAGTTCATCCACCACTTCTATCCAACGTGGATATTTCCAGACACCGATTTTTTGCTTGATAAAGTTGGTAAGACCATCCAACGCATCATTTGTTTGACCATGTTTGAGCACAACGAACGCTTTTGGTTTTTCCAGGTCATCTTCGTCGCGCTGTGCGACCACAGCTGCCTCCAAGATTGGAGGGAATTCGACCAGAGCCTGTTCAACTTCAAAGGGGCTCACCCAAATTCCGGAAACCTTGAACATGTCATCGGCACGTCCACAATACACATAACGCCCACCTTCTCCGATGGTGTATTTGTCACCGGTGCGAGTCCATTCCCCTTCGAATGTCTGACGACTCTTTGTACGTTGATTCCAATAATCTGCGGCAGCCGAACACCCACGTACCAGAAGTTCACCCGTCTCTCGTTCGGTCTCAATGTCATTGCCCTGTTCATCGACCAAACGAAGATCATATCCCGGAACAGCCCGACCAGACGTTCCATATTGAACGTCGTCGGCCACATTTGAGAGAAAAATATGGAGCATTTCCGTGGACCCAACACCATCAAGAATATCGACCCCCATCTTTTCTTCCACGTGCGCCCAATTTCGGCCGGCAAAGCCTCACCGGCTGAAATACACCTGCGAAAAGATGCTTGGGGCGACCGTCCACCGTCCTCCCAATGATGCAGTAAAGCCGCATATAATGTTGGAACACCGCAAAAAAGTGACGGTTTGTAATCGTCAAGAAGAGTAGAAACCGTTTCCGGTGTGGGACGCTCCTTGAACAACAAGGCCGTCGCTCCGACCGATAAAGGGAACGACATCGCGTTACCAAGCCCGTAGGCAAAGAAGAGTTTCGCAACTGAGTAGATTATGTCCTCTTCACGAATCCCGAGAACTTTCGACCCGTACGTCTCGCTTGTAACCCGCAGCGAATCATGGATATGTCGCACACCTTTTGGTTGTCCCGTGGAGCCAGACGAATAAAGCCAGAAGGCTACTTCGTCGGCCGAACATTCAACAGCTGGCTTCGATTTACAGTTTTCAATAAATTGCTCCAAAGAAATATTTTCTCCAGAACTATTCTCACCGGTTACAACGACCGTACGCAGAAAAGGTGAAGCCGCAATGGCCGGCATCGCAACATCAAGAACCTCCGAGGAAACGACCACAACGGTCGCCCGGCTATCAAACAGTATCGCTTGATAGACATCGGTTGTCAGAAGTGTATTGAGGGCAATCGGTTGGACGCCCGCTTTGATGGCACCCCAGAACGCAATCGGAAACTCCAATTGATCCAGGACAAGGAGTGCCACACGCTCTTCGCGGCGAATACCGGCGCGCGCCAAAGCTGCAGCGAACTGACCCGTCTTATAATGCAGCAGGCCGTAACTGAGTTCACGTCCTTGCTGCCAAGCCTCGCGGAATGCAACTTTATCCTTCCGCCCTTCCAGAATATGGCGCTCTACGAACCAGATCGCTGCGTTCTTATTCATTATCTACCATGCGATACACCATAAACAGAATGTGGATACATTGTTGTATGTGTCCAAATAAATCCCTTTTTATTTGCCGACCATGGAACACTTGCTCGTGGTCCTAAAAACACAACCGTCATCTTGGTGGCAATCGAACAGCACCGTCCAAGCGAATAACGGTACCATTCAGATATGCGTTCTCAACGATATGACCAACGAGTTTCGCATACTCAACCGGCGTCCCCAACCTTGAAGGACAAGGAATATTTTGCGTTATTCCGGTTATTGTTTTCTCAGGCAAAGCCTCCATCATCGGCGTCTGGAACAACCCAGGGGCAATCGTCATGACACGAATGCCATCTCCGCTCAGTTCTCGTGCGGCCGGCAACCCCATTGCGGCAATCGCACCCTTTGAAGCCGCATACGCTGTTTGTCCAACCTGCCCATCTTGATAGGCGACTGAAGCTGTGTTGATAATCACACCCCGCTCCCCGCTCTCTAATTTTGGCGCTGTCAGCATCTGTTTTGCCGCATAGGCCATCACGTTAAAAGTTCCACAGAGGTTTACGTCAATCACCCGGCGAAACAATGATGACGACACATCCCCATGGCGGTTAACCATGCGGGCCGCATTCCCAATTCCAGCACAGTTTACGACAATGCGTGGAACTTGATCGAAGAACTGAATAGCTTCCAATAAGCATTCCGAAACGGCATCCGGTTCCGTTACATCGCATTGAGCGTCAAGTCCGCCCGTATCAGCGGCAACGCGCCTGACCTTATCCTTGTCTTGATCAAGGATAAGAACCTTTGCACCCGCTTCAGATAAGTACCGTGCGGTTGCTTCACCCAGACCGCTTCCTCCACCGGATATGACGGCAAGTTGGCCTTCAATATGCACAACCAATCTCCCCTGTTGTTTCGAGAATGCCTCTCTCTTTCCTCGTCCTAAAATTATAATGGTAGAAGCATAAGAGTAATGATCGGAAAGGCCGCAAGAATAGCAACCCGGAATAAGTCCGAGGCCACAAAATAGAATACGGCTTTGTAGGTCTCGACCATCGGAGTTTCTCGATCCATTGCATTAATCACAAAGAGGTTCATTCCGACGGGAGGAGTAATCAACCCGACCTCAACAACAATCAGCACAAGAATACCAAACCATATCGCCGTATATTCATCATTTATGCGATTGAGAAACCCTTGACTAACGCCCCGCAGTCCAAGTTCGCGTGCCATCTCCCGAGTCAACTCTGTACCAGCATCAAGCATCGCTCTTGCCTCCGCCAGCAAGACCGCCGGGATCTCGGCACCACTCGCGATGAGATCGTCAAGACGGGCTGACTGAAGTTCAACCATTGATACGAGAGCGAAATCCAACTCAAGCATAATCGGCCAGAAGATCGGAATTGTCAGCAAGATCATACTCAAGCTGTCCATCAGGCAGCCCAGCAGCAGGTAAAATACCAATATAACGATCAAAATGATCCACGGACTCAGTCCTGACGTTGCGATCCAGGCCGCGGCTTCTTGTGGTACCTGGGTTAGCGCCAGAAACCCGTTGTAAAAGGCCGCCCCAAAGATGATAAAAAAGATCATCGCCGATGAGCGGGCGGTAACATAGAAGCTTTCCGAGAGCGAAACCCGCGTTAACCCACCGGCAAACCACGCAATCAAACCGGTACCGAAAGCACCGACCGCAGCCCCTTCCGTCGGAGTAAACCACCCAAGATAGATTCCACCGACAACAAGCAAAAAAACGACAAGAACAGGCCAAACCGCCACAAGCGCCTTCAAGCGTTCCAAATAAGGAATACGAGGACGTATACCGGCGGACCCGGGATTCAGCCGGACGTAGACGGCGATTGCAATCATGTATCCAATCGCCGCCATAATACCTGGGACAAAGGCCGCGAGAAACAGCTTCGCAATGTTCTGTTCCGTAAGAATTGCGTAAATCACCAAGACGACGGAGGGAGGAATAAGAATACCGAGTGTGCCACCCGCCGCGAGAGTCGCAGTTGAGAAACCGCCAGCATATCCATAGTTACGAAGTTCTGGAAGTGCGACCCGACTCATTGTGGCCGCCGTTGCTAACGAGGAGCCACAAATCGCCCCGAAGCCTGCACAGGCTCCAACGGCCGCCATTGCAACGCCGCCTTTGCGGTGTCCGAGCCAACCTTCAGCCGCCTTGAACAACGACTGGCTCATTCCGCCAAGTGTTGCAAAATGTCCCATAAGCAAAAACATCGGCACGATGGACAATGAATAACTCGAAAATGTCGTATAGCTCTCATATTTCAAGCGTGCAAATGGTATCGTCGTATCACCGGTCACAATAAACATCCCCACCAAACCGACGAGAAACATCGCTAGCCCAATGGGAACACGCAAGAAAATCAGAATGAGAAGCGCTGGAAAGGACAGAAGACCAATTGAGATATCACTCAATGGTTCGCCTCCAAGTCAGGCGGAAGCCGATCAACGCCCGTCATAACTTCAGTCAACCGCATTACAGCGAGATAGATAGCAACCAGAGCCGTAACAAAGGCACCGGACATACTCAGAGCATACGCCCACCAAATTGGAAACTGAAGAGAGAAGGTAAGCTGACCTGAACTGCGCTTGCTCTGCATGCCATCAAAGAGCTTCCAAGCCATCACGATCAAAACCGCTGCAAAGACAATCGATATCGCAAGCCGCAACACCTGATTCACTCTCGGCGAAAAGAAAGACGTGAAGACTTCTACGGACGCATGTGCGCCACGCAACTGGCATAAAGGGAGAAAAGCAAAAATTGCAAAAGCCACACCCGCTTCAACAACTTCATAATCACCATTTATCGGACCAATCCCAGTCTGTATCAATGTCTCAGAAAGTGCCGGCAGGATTGTCTGGGAAAAATCACTCTGAAGCAATGTATTGATCAGACGCCCAACAATTGAAATACACGTCAATAAGATCAGAAACGCGAGCACCGCCCCACCGACGAGTGCAAAAAAACGGGCGAGCCTATCCACAGCGACATGCATGGTACCATTCCAAGGAAGGGACCGCGGCCAAATTGGTTCGGCCGCGGTTGACTTGAATTAGATTTTAGCGTCAACCCCCTTGCATTCGCCGCTCATAAGCGCCCGAGCTTGATCAACCAATGCCCGCCCATCTTTGCCCTGTCCGTCCATTTCCGAGATCCATGTATCATAAATTGGTCGAACCAAAGCATCCCATTCGGCTGTGTCCGAAACGGTAATGATGTTGTTTCCGAGATCAACCGCAATTTGACGGGAAGGTCCATCGGCATCTTCTTGAGTACCACCTGCGAAAATAGAGAAGTTGAGTCCAGAATTATCATCGATGATTTTCTGCAAGTCCGCCGGCAGGCTCTCGAACTTCGGTTTATTCATGGCCAACACGAAGGTTACCGTATACAGTGCGTTCCCTTCAAACTCTGTGTGATTTTCAACGAGTTCCGGAACCTTTAAAGCTTGCGTGACTTCCCATGGGATTGTTGTTCCATCGATCACGCCCTTTGAAAGACCCTCTGGCACTGCGGGGACAGGCATACCGACCGGGGTTGCGCCGACGAGCTCCAGCAGTTTAACGACGAGCCGTGAGGCACCTCGAATCTTCATTCCTTGTAAATCTGCTGGTGTCTCTACAGGATCGGCCGTGTGAAACACACCTGGACCGTGCACCCATGTTCCAAGAATTTTCAGAGATGCGAACTCACCATCTTCCATATGTTCCGTGAACATTTTCCAATAGGCACATGACGCGGCTCTCGCATCCTCCACCATGAAGGGAAGTTCAAAGACTTCGGTTGTTGGAAACCGGCCGGGTGTATATCCTACGACTGTCCAGATAATGTCGGCGACACCGTCAATAGCTTGATCCATCAATTCTGGAGGACGGCCTCCCAACTGCATTGATGGAAAACGATCGATTTTGATTCGTCCCCCGGACGCTTCCTCGACATTATCCGCCCAAACATCAAGGATAAGCTTCGGAACATTCGCTTGAGCCGGCAGAAACTGGTGCAATTTCAGTGTAACTTCCTGCGACACCGCACTTGTTGTGGTCATCACAGCCACTGCAAGTGCACCAAAAAAACAACAAAGGTTACGTTTGCAGACCATTCGTAAATTCCTCCCATAGGTTATTGACCGGCTTCGTCTCTTCCCTCACTTCCCAGCCTCGAAGCAAGGCGGCTTCCCGCACATGTTCAGGGCAGCCAATGCAGCGTATAAATCACGTCTCCTGATGATATGCAATGACATCTTATCTGTCCGGCGCAATTCACGTGCCGCAAAATTTTCACATTTTACGACCACTTAATTTTGGTGAGAGATGTGCTTACTTACCTTTAAGCAGTCAAGTCCGCACAAGGGACCAGGTCCTCGGCTGATTACACGCGGTAAATGCGAGTTGTGCCATGTCCTCATTCACCGTCGTACGACCTGCTCAAAACGTCCAGACATCAAATACCACCTTGGTAGTAAAATAAGATGATCGCAATCGCACTCTACCCGTTCCCTGCTCCGTCCATCCTATCATCCAATACCGGCTTCATCGTTCCCTGCTTCATCATGTCGCAAACCCGCCGACTCCACCGCATCCAACGCATTCAAAAACACTGCGTGCTCGTCCGGTAAAGAAGTCCACTTTGGCTGTTGATCCCGTGGGATCCGGAGCTTAGGATAAGAGGATGGTCGATCACCCGGATCCCTATCACGTGTTCGACAAGCGGATCGCCGTCCTAAAGGAGCGTATGAACACCCAACTCGCCAAAAACGAAAGTGCGATCGATCGCCTTCGGGCCGATATGGAACGGCGCGACAAGGAATCCGCAAACCGCGAAACCCGGTTGATCCTAGCGGTGGCCGCAATGATTACGATCGCCGTCGCCATTCTGGGAGTCGGATTCGCGTTCCTCGCCGTCCTGATCGGGCTGCCGAACTAACACCTTCCGATCATCCCAAGTCGATGACCTTTCGGCGATCTTGGAAACCCCTTGAGCGGCTCGAAGGTTTAACCGGAAGGAACCCCGTCAACAACTTGCAGAGATGAGCCGGCACGACGCGGATGAAGTTCCGTTTCGATACCCCGCATAAACTCCGCAGTTTGCCATTAGAGAACTGCAACATCAAATCAAGGACTTTTAAGGACGACGGATACATGACGAACTGCGGGCGCGAACGTGTTTCGTTACTCTACAAATCTTCACCCATTACGCGTCTGCCTATCTTACATTCGTCCTTTACTCCAACTGCTGATGCCGTGACAGAGCATAGAGTGACACAGCCGCCGCATTAGAAACGTTGAGCGATCCAAAGTTACCAAATGTTGCAATTTTCGCGAGATGATCACAAACCGTTCGTGTTTTCGGCCGTAAACCCCTGCCCTCGGCGCCGAGAACGATTGCGACGGGTTGTTTCAAGCAGTGGACGATCACGTCATCGATCGATTGATCCGCATCTGCGTCCAAACCAACAACAAAGAAACCCGATTCCTTCAGATCACGGATCGTCGTCGCTAAATTACTCACTCTCAAATAGGGTTGTCTCTCAACCGTCCCGCTTGCCGCTTTCGCCAAAGCACCCGATTCGGGTGCGGAATGATAACGCGTACCAATTACGGCCTGTGCTCCGAAAACTTCGGCCGATCGCAAAATAGCACCAACATTGTGAGGGTCCGTCACCCGATCCAACAGAACTAACAGACGCGCTTCACGGCACCGTTCCGCAAAACCACCCCAATCCAGAGGTCGAACCTTCAAAGCTATCCCTTGATGAACAGACCCGTCATCCAAAGGTGGCGAAAATTTACGTGGATCAACAACCTCTGGAGTCAATCCGCTCTGTTCTATTGCATCCTTTAACTTTACCTTGGCATTCGGTGTCACGATCAATCTCAAGAGATCCCGCTTTGGATTTGTCAGCGCTTCTTTTACAGCGTGCAAGCCAAATAACCAGATTGACTCAGAGCCATCTTTTGCGCGTGCTCTCATATTAGTCGTTTTCCGTCGCATCTTCCTTTGCAACGTTTCGATCCTCACTTTTCAGTTGACGGTTTTTCAGCACATTTGTATGCACGCTCTGGAGCACGGAGAGGAATGTGCAACGATTGGGCGACAGGCCGCAAGGTGTGGCAGGGGACTGTAACTCCCTCGCGGAGACGCACGCTTGGTTCGATTCCAAGGTCGCCCACCATACCACGACGCTTGCACACCACACATCGGAATTCGTGGGAGGACAGTCGCAAACCGATCTTAACACCCCATAGCAATGTCGAACGACGTCATTCGTCGTTCCACCACAACCGTTCGCTTGATCTCACCAAAAAATTCGCTCGGCCATCACACCTTAATTGGTTACACCGTAATTGGTTCTACCCATCAATCGAGTTTCAGGACCCATGCCCCATAAATCTATCCGTGACGCAGTCACCCAAATTAAACACGGAACCGCATAATCACCTGAACTTTGCAATGAATCGTGCAACCTAAACTTAACTGAAGACGTTTATGCGGTCGCGGCGGTCAGGGCCCGATCCAAATCAGCGATCAAGTCATCGGCATTCTCAATTCCAATCGAAAGTCGCACAACGTCGGGTGCTGCACCGGCCGCAATCTGCTGATCCGGTGAAAGCTGCCGATGCGTCGTCGAAGCGGAGTGAATCACAAGCGAACGCGTATCCCCTAAATTGGCCACATGGCTAAATATCTCCAGCGAATTCACAAGCTTAACGCAAGCCTCATACCCGCCTTTCACCGAAAAAGTGAAAAGAGCCCCGGCCCCTTTCGGACAGATCTTTTCAACACGATGAAAATACGGGGAACTTTCTAATCCGGCATATGTTACCATCGTCACGCGATCATCCGCCTCGAGCCATCTCGCAACGTGCACAGCGTTCTCAACGTGGCGTTCCATCCGGAGACTTAAGGTCTCAATTCCCAACAATGTATAATGCGCGGCTTGCGGATTCATTGTCATACCTAGATCTCTGAGGCCGACCGCTATGCCATGAAAAGTAAATGCAAGAGGGCCGAACGTCTCGTGGAACTTCAGGCCATGATAAGCGGGCTCCGGCTGTGAGAGTGACAGGAACTTATCGCTTGCTGACCAGTCAAATTCGCCCGAATCGACGATACAGCCACCCGTTACTGTCCCGTTCCCGGTCAAATACTTGGTCGTCGAATGCACGACGAGAGTTGCACCCAACTCAATCGGCCGGCACAGATACGGTGTCGCAGACGTGTTATCGACCACCAACGGAATTCCTGCTTTATCAGCGCATTTTGCAATGTCCGGGAGATTGGTGATATAACCTCCAGGATTGGCAATCGACTCACAAAAAACAGCGCGGGTATCGTCATCGATTGCCGATCGGACCGCGTCCAGATCATCGAAATCAACGAACTTAGCCGACCAACCAAATCGCTTGATCGTCTGAGAAAATTGCGTAACGGTCCCGCCGTAGAGTCGAGTCGAAACAACGACATTCTTACCCGGGCCCATCAATGGAAAGAGCGCCATGATCTGAGCAGCATGGCCTGATGAACAACAGACAGATCCCACCCCACCTTCAAGCGTGGCAATGCGTTCCTGCAACACTGCTACAGTCGGATTAGTCAATCGAGAATAAATAAATCCAACTTCTTGTAGGTTAAAGAGAGCCGCCGCGTGCTCAGAGTCACGAAACACATAAGCGGTCGTCTGGTAAATGGGCGTTTGCCGTGCTCCTGTCGCAGGATCCGGTCGTGAACCGGCGTGAATTTGAAGGGTGTCAAAACCGTAACTCGGACCGTCAGTCATAAGCAAAACTCCAAAGGATTATTGGGAGGATACATGTAGGCAAAAGCGTGCGTAAAGTTCAACCCGCTTTCACATTAGAGTTGAAGAGTATCGGGAGTGTTGGACGTTTACGGTTCCGGCAACTCCCGTCGTCAATCAAGCGGCAATCGCAGCATTTGGTTACAATCTCCGTACCATAGATTGACCCAAAAATTATCAAGAGACGAAGACTCCGAATCGTAACTCCGGTCATAGATCGAGAGACGGCCTATCCCCCGTGTTGGGTTTCGGTGAAAATGGTATGGCCTTACGCAGGGTCTCAAGCGCAATATCTCCATACCAGAAGGAAATATCCTCCGCGTCGCTCATATGCTTCAGTGTCTCAAGCGCCCAGGCGCGAGCCTCGCCATAGGACCGAAATCCGTCCTTCTCCTCATTGAGGATCGTTCCGTAATACAGCTTGAACGGTGCGCGCG
>JAPORU010000018.1 GCA_026710045.1 Aestuariivita sp.
CCGCCCTCAAGTGGCGCACCGATTCCACGAACTACTGTCCGGACTCGCCCTACCAAAGACCATAGTTAATTGGAATTAATGTAAAAAATCGGTTTTGCGTAATTAACGACTTAATCCACCAATTTTTGACGGCGTATAATTAAAATCACGGAGGCATGGTTATAAATTCCCCGACGATCCAGACGTAAATTGCTGTTTGGTTCTCTGTCAACAATCCGTAATGCTCGGATAAATGGGTACATTTGAAGAGCGTTTCAAGTCGCCATCGGACTGCGGTCAGTGAGGTATGGCTACCAAGGCCGCAATCTCCTTCTGAATCGTGTTATACATGAGAACGTCGAGGAAGGCTTTGGTCCTTCTTCGGCCTATCCCTTCTTTGTGGTTTTCTGTAATGGTGTCGTATTCCCCGATGTAGACGCCGCAACATGGTGTATGCTTCCAGATAGTGTGCCAAGCTGCCGGCCACCATCAGTTCCGATGCGATGCATGATGCAACTTTAAGACCGAGTTACCGTGTGTGACGTTATCATTCACGCCCTTATAGACATGGATGGTCGGTCGGGGGCAAGGTGCACGCCGAAATTAAGTCGAGCGCGATGATTGGCGGTAATTTGAACGTGCATTCGGGATGTTCTTCGTGGTAATATTGCCGAGTTTTGAACTTATATTCTTCGATCTGAATGGCATCATTGGGTCTGTCGTCGACTTATGATCACGTCGTGCCCATACAATAATGGGCTCTGTGGATCTGAGCGTGACATTGAACAGCCAGTTGGACGTACACTTATGAAACTTGGATCGATAAAGGAAATGTGCGTCAACTTGGCGGGTTATCTGTTACCCGACCGGCGATCTTCTTTGGGAGACAGGTCTTCAGAATAGTCGAAGCTTGTGCTGGGATTTTAACCGCCAACTTAAGCAGAGCGTCGTGCGGAGAAGTAAGTGAATGTTCTCGCTATCTTCTTCGTTATAGCGAACCGTATCCGGCTCTTGTTTATCTGTGAGACATACCGTTCTTCTTTTTCAAGAAGTATTAGAAAAAAATGGATTGTGAGCAACAGGGGGTCTTCTTTCGGGTTAACAAAAAAATCACAAGATATGAAAGAAATGTGTTGACCTTCTATGGCCAACTACGGCAGATTGGGCAGGTTTCGTTTTTACGTACAATATCTAGTGATGAATCGGCGAATAATTGAGTGATCGAAACACTATTTTGATCAAGTACTATTAAAGATAATTTGCGAAAAAACTCTAATAATTATGGAACTCGGTTTGGACGTTTGTGATGTGCGCTCGCGCCAACGTTAGTTCCAAAAATGTCACGCGTGGGAGGTGGTGCGGTGAAAATAGAGCGAAAGTTCACTGAGTCGGGTCAATGTGCATATGCCAATATTGAATTCACAACGACCACTTCTGAAATCCGCAATCCTGATGGGTCAATCGTATTTCGATTGGAGGACATTGAGATTCCAGCACGCTGGAGTCAGGTAGCGGCTGATATCATCGCACAAAAATACTTCCGAAAGGCCGGTGTTCCATCGCAACTGAAGCGTATCAAAGAAAGAAATGTGCCAAAGTTTCTTTGGCGTTCTACAGCGGCCGGTAATGATATCCAATTCGGTGGCGAAACCTCTGCAAAGCAGGTCTTTGATCGCTTGACGGGAACGTGGGCTTATTGGGGTTGGAAAGGCGGATATTTCTCTTCGGTCGCGGACGCTCAAGCTTATTTCGATGAAATACGATATCTGCTCGCGACGCAGTCGTTGGCGCCGAACAGCCCTCAATGGTTCAATACGGGGTTGCATTGGGCGTATGGAATTGATGGTCCGAGTCAAGGACATCACTATGTTGATTACCGGACGGGCAAACTTACTAAATCGAAGTCTGCGTACGAACACCCGCAGCCTCATGCCTGCTTTATTCAGTCGATTTCTGATGATCTTGTTAATGACGGTGGCATCATGGATTTATGGGTTCGTGAAGCACGTCTTTTTAAATACGGATCCGGAACGGGCAGTAATTTTTCGAGTGTACGCGGAGAAGGAGAATCGCTTTCGGGTGGAGGTAAGTCTTCTGGTCTGATGGGCTTTTTGCGAATCGGAGACCGAGCAGCCGGTGCAATCAAGTCGGGTGGTACCACGCGGCGTGCAGCAAAGATGGTGATCGTTGATGCTGATCATCCTGATATCGAGAGTTTTGTAGATTGGAAGGTTATCGAAGAGCAGAAAGTTGCTGCAATCGTCGCGGGATCAAAAATTTATGAAAAGAGACTCAATGCGATTCTTGAGGCTGTACGTGTTTGGGATGGAAGAGAAATTGACGCCTTTGATCCAAAGAAGAATGAAGAACTCAAGTCCGCAATTATGTCCGCCAAAGCCGATTTTGTCTCGGAAACCTACATCAAGCGTATCTTGGATTATGCAAGGCAGGGATATACGTCCATTGAATTCCCGACCTATAACACAGACTGGGATAGTGCCGCCTATGACACGGTCTCGGGCCAAAACTCAAATAATTCAATTCGTGTAACCGATGATTTTCTACATGCTGTTGAAAGCGACGGTGACTGGGACTTGCTCAGTCGCAATGATGGGGCTGTTACCAGGACCTTAAAGGCCCGTGAGTTATGGAATAAAGTGGGGCATGCGGCGTGGGCCTGCGCGGATCCGGGCGTTCAGTATCATGACACGATCAATGCGTGGCATACCTGTCCAGAAGACGGCCCGATTCGTGGTTCAAATCCGTGTTCAGAGTATATGTTCCTGGACAATACCGCGTGCAACTTAGCGTCACTTAATCTTCTGGCATTCTTTCAGGATGATAAAATCCAGATTGAGAATTTCATTCATGCCACGAAGCTTTGTACTGTGACATTGGAAATTTCTGTAACGATGGCACAATTTCCTTCTCGTGAAATTGCTGCACGGTCGTATGACTTTCGGACACTTGGTTTGGGTTATGCCAACATCGGTGGGCTGCTCATGACAATGGGATTGGGTTATGACAGCGATGAAGGTCGTTCGATTTGTGCTTCATTGACGGCAATAATGACAGGAGTCGCTTATGTGACATCTGCGCAAATGGCGCGTGAACTCGGGCCATTCTCTGGTTACATGAAGAACAAAAAGTCGATGTTGCGTGTCATGCACAATCATCGCTTAGCAGCGTATGGAAAGTCTGCAGGATATAAGGGTGTGAATGTACATCCTGTTCCCTTGCACCAGACAAAGTGTCCGGACGATCGTCTCGTCGGAATTGCTCGGTCGACGTGGGATGCTGTCATAAAACTCGGAAAGGTTCATGGCTACCGGAATGCGCAGACCACGGTCATTGCACCGACCGGAACGATCGGCTTGGTTATGGATTGTGATACGACCGGAATTGAACCGGATTTTGCACTTGTTAAGTTCAAAAAACTTGCGGGGGGAGGTTACTTCAAAATTATCAATCAGTCGGTGCCGTCCGCGTTAAAAAAACTGGGATATTCTGCTTCGGAAATTCATGATATCATTTTGTATGCGGTTGGTCATGGTTCGATTAACGAAGCACCTGCGATTAATCCGACGTCTCTCGCTGGACACGGATTTGGATTGGAGGAAATCGGAAAAGTTGAAAACGTATTGTCGACGGCTTTTGATATTCGGTTTGTTTTCAATCATTTTACGCTCGGAGAGGAATTTTACAGTCAGGTCTTAGAAATTCCTGCCGAGACGTTCCGCCAGCCAAGTTTCGATTTGCTTCAGCATTTCGGCTATAGCAAAGTCGATATCGAAAAAGCCAATCGATACGTGTGTGGTACGATGACGCTTGAAGGAGCACCACACCTGAAAAACGAACATTATCACATATTTGACTGTGCAAATCCATGCGGCAAGACGGGTCAGCGATTCTTGTCGGTTGAAAGTCACATAAAGATGATGGCTGGGGCACAGAGTTTTATCTCTGGGGCCATTTCCAAAACGATCAATATGCCAAACAGTGCGACCGTTGAGGAGTGTCAGAGAGCGTACGAATTGTCATGGTCACTGGGTGTAAAGGCGAATGCACTCTATCGAGATGGATCAAAACTCTCTCAACCGCTTGCTGCATCGCTTGTTGATGATGACGATCAGGAAATTATGCAAAATGGGTCCGTAGACGAAAAGGTGACGGTGCTGGCAAAAAAGATTATTGTAAATGAGGTTGTTGCTCAAAACCGAGAGCGTCGGAGAATGCCTCATCGCCGTAAGGGGTATACGCAAAAGGCAATTGTCGGGGGTCATAAAGTTTATCTTCGTACCGGTGAATACAAAGATGGCACTCTCGGTGAGATTTTTCTTGATATGCACAAGGAAGGTGCGGGTTTTCGGGCTATGATGAACAATTTTGCGATCGCCGTATCGGTGGGTTTGCAGTATGGTGTGCCCCTGGAAGAATTTGTTGATGCGTTTACCTTTACCAAGTTTGAACCCGCAGGGATGGTGCAAGGCAACGATTCGATTAAGAACGCGACGTCAATTCTTGATTACGTCTTCAGAGAGTTGGCCGTCTCCTATCTTGATCGACTTGATCTTGCTCACGTCCATCCTGAAGGAAACATCTTTGATCATCTCAGTGATGGAAGAAGGATTGATATCTCGGATAATCACTCGGAGTCGGATACGCCAACGGTGAGTAAGTCTTTAGAAGTTCTTCGACAAATCAGTTCCACGGGTTACTTGCGAAATCGATTACCACACGAATTGTCTGTCCGGAATGATGAAGAGCCTCTGTCTGCAGATGTGATGAGTTTTCCGGCGACCGCCGGTCACGGCCTGATGAGAGGCGATAGAGCCGGTGATGTTCATTCGACCGTGGTCAAGCAAGCGGGTGCAATTGACAAGATCGATGAGAGAAACAGGGCTAAATTACAGGGTTTTGAAGGCGACCCTTGTAACGAATGTGGAAATTATACGCTTGTACGAAATGGAACCTGTCTTAAGTGTAATACCTGCGGGGCTACGAGTGGCTGCAGTTAGAGCATTGCCTTCATCTGGACAAGTTATCAACTTAAGCATGCTCAACGGGGATAGGAGGTCAATCCATAATGTTTATAGGGCTTTGTACGGTTTCATTCTCCATCATGTTAAGGATGATATTTTACTGATGTTGAGGTCACGAGCAATCCAGCGGTAGTTACGCCCATCGTCCATGGCCCAGAGGGCTTTTGGCGCCAGCCGACCGCTCTTGGCGTTGCCGCCTCGGCCGTTGACTGAGTTTGACGCCCGTTTTCGGATGATGGCCAACTCTGACTTTACACGCTCGCTGATCAGTTTCTGTTCGAGCTGGGTAATGAGGCCATAAATATGGCCATGTGGGGTATCTGAGTTCAAGTACCTTGCCATTCAGAGTGATGACGGCGATGTTCCATCCGATCAGTTGATTGAACGTAGCGAGACGATTCTGAGTCGAACGTCCCTACCGCGACAATCCGGCGTCAATCCAACCTTGTTGTGTGCGGATCATTGGATCGTATACGGGACGCCGTATCGTTTTCCGAACATTTTTCCCAAAGGGACTGTCGATGCCCCGTACGCGTTTTCTATCGTGTGACGAACAAACAAAAGGAAGGAAGCCTCTCTTTTAAAAGAAAGGTCAAAGACATGGATGTTTTTGCGTATATATGTGATAAAGAAGGACCATGAGTTGGAACGCTCCGAGGAATGGATATGTTGACGACCTTTTCCAATCGACAAGAGATCATTGACCTTGTGTGGGCGTGTGATCTCACGCGTCATGGGATACAGTCCATAGTGTTATTTGGGTCGCGTGCGAAAGGAACGCATACGACCGATAGCGACTGGGACCTGGCATTTCTGGTCGATGATCCAAGTGTTGAATACGTGGTCTCTCTCCACGACTATTGGCCTGGTAACCCCTTCCAGGACTATGACAATGTGGATGCTTGTGTACTTACACCCACATACCTTAAGGCGCATATGTACGACTTTGGGCAACTCTCTCATCAGATTGCACGCCATGGTGAGCCTCTGCTGGGAAAATGGTTCATTAACACGGAGCTCCTCGACATAATGACCCAATCGCGACCCGATGACTGGCGCAGAAACCTCAGTCAAAGTTATGAATACCTTGACGATTTTTTTATTTATATCCGTAAATTCAAAGAAGAAGAGGATTATGAACGTATCCGTTCAATCGGGAACGGACTGGTGATAACGTCGCAACGCGCGGCGGAACATCTTGTGAAGGGGATTGCGGTTCGGCGTTACATTGAACCGCGCAAGAGTCATGACATTGCCGGGCTCGCAGATGATCTGTGGAATCAAAGGCCCGACGATGTTGATCAGACCTTGTGGCTGGACTTTACGAACCGAATCCGTGCGCTTGATGGGCATGCTTTACAGGACAACCAGGCAGCATATGAGGTTATCGCTCCATGTGAAGAGACAATCCGACGCGCCTGTGTGAGGGTCGGACGCACATTGACTTTATTTGCCGATGAAGTCGCTAGTGTGATGGGTTTGTCATCAAAAAGCCTTAAGGGTAACGACTGTAGGGAGAATTTGCGGACCTATGCGGCGGGTTATGGTGTTAATCTGCGCCGACTTTGCGCGAAGGGTCAGGAGGTCTTCTCAATGCCGAACAGAGATAAAGGCGTCCTACCCCCGAACAGTGATGTTGGCGGGGTGATGACGTTGCCACGACATCTGGAACTTCTCAAGGAGCCTTTGGCTTCGGCTCTTGCGAAAAAGATCCAAACTGAAACGATCCCATAACGTACGAAAAGACTGCCAGATGAACAATGAACAGTACGGGATGACCGTAGCAAATCTCCCAAGTCGACAGAATGTGTCCATTCTTTCGTTATCCAACTTTATCGTTCCTATGCGCAATGAGGCAAATGCAGGTGTTTATGTGACGAGTCACGTGCCGCAGAACGTGGCCTGAACAACTTCATCAGGTTTGGGAGGGTTCTTGAATTGATCATGATCAGCCTGATCTTGATAAGGGAATGAGAGTACTTGACTTAAGGTTTCGAACGGAACAAAGTTATCGGCAAGGGCGGATGAAATCATTTGCTCAATTCGATGATTGCGTGGGATAAACGCGGGGTTAGCGGATTGCATAACGGACTCTGGCGTCTCTTCGTAAGTTAACCGATTCATCCACTTCTCTTTCCATTGATCAAAGATCGTGGGGTCCTTGAAATGATGGCGACCGTCGGCACCGCTCAACTCTCTGAAGGTGTTTGTAAAGTCGGCCTGATTGTCTGCCATTATCTCCAAAAGTGAATTAATGAGTTCTCTATCGTTTTCCCTTTGCTGTGTGATACCAATTTTTTTAAGAAAGAACTTGGTCCAATAGTTTTCATGCAGATCTGGTACTTTTTGAATAATGTCCGTAGCCTCTTCAATTGCAGCGTCTTTGGCTGTGCATTGTTGGATTAATGCTGTGGCGAGTTGGGCTAGATTCCAGACGATGATTTTTGACTGATTCGCGTAGGCATAGCGTCCGAACTGATCGATTGAGGAATAAACCGTTTCAGGATGATAGGTATCCATGAAGGCACAAGGTCCGTAATCGATGGTTTCGCCCGAGATGCTGCAATTGTCAGTATTCATGACTCCGTGGATGAATCCAACTGACATCCATTGCGCAACGAGTTTTGCTTGAACGTCACAAACATGGCGCAACAGACCCATCGGTCCGTCGGCATCGGGGTAATGCCGTTCAATGGCGTATTCGGTGAGTTGTTTAAGATGATCGATTTCTCCCCGTGTAGCAAAAATTTGAAACGTTCCAATACGCAAGTGGCTTGTTGCGATGCGCGTTAATATTGCGCCAGGAAGGGCTCCTTGCTCTCGGTATACTGGGTCGGAGGTGGCAACTGCTGCTAAAGCCCGTGACGTTGGTATACCGAGGTGATGCATTGCCTCACTAATGATAAATTCTCTTAGAACAGGTCCAAGCCATGCTCGTCCATCACCCATACGCGAATATTTTGTACGGCCCGATCCTTTTAATTGGATATCGCGCCTTGTCCCATCGATGCCAATGATTTCCCCTAACAAAATTGCACGACCGTCTCCAAGTTGAGGCGCCCAATGGCCGAATTGGTGACCCGAATAGAGTTGCGCGAGCGGTTCGGCGCCAGGTGGTACGATATTGCCGCTAAAGATGGCAGCAAGTTCTGTTGTGTCAGTTGAATCAATTCCCAAAACTTTGGCCAGCTGATGATTGAAGGCGATGAGTTTTGGATTGCTGACAGGGGTTGGACGAATGCTTTGGTAGAATGTATCGGGTAACTTGGAAAAGGTATTTTGAAACGGAATATGCATTGAGGTCGGAGATTAGCAGTTTGAGGATTCAGATGTACCGTAATGGTTGCTCGAATGGATTGTGTATGTGATTGTCATCAATTTTAGATAAATCAGGTGATTGAGAGATATTCATAGTCGACCCAAGCGGTCTATGAGCAACGCAAAAAACTTGTCAGAATCTACATTTCCCATAAACTGTACATTGGGCTCTCGGTCGGTAACTCGCCACCAATCCGCAACTGTCATTCCAAGTGTTAGTGATGACTGTGTTTCAATTTCTACATTGACAAAGCGTCCCGAGAATATCTCAGGTCTTATCAAATAGGCCGTTACGCAAGGGTCGTGTAGCGGGGCACCTGCCGAACTGTATTTGTCCCTATCGAAACGTTCGTAAAACTTGGTCCAACCAAGCACAGCTTGACTTACGTCAGAGCCAATAACGGAGATATCCTGCTGATGGTTGGGCGTGACGAGGACTTTATGAGTAACATCAAGTGGCATGGCAACAATTGGAACTCCTGAGCGAAAGACAATATTGGCAGCTTCTGGATCCACAAAAATATTGAATTCGGCCGTCGGGGTTATATTTCCTACTTCAAAATAGGCCCCTCCCATTAATATGATTTCTTGTACACGATTGATGATCTCAGGTGCTTGATTAAACGCTGTGGCTATATTTGTCAGCGGACCGAGAGTGCACAGAGTAACGGTGCCAGTTGGATTATCCGTGAGTACTTGGATCAGGAAATCAACACCATGCGTGTCTTGCAACGACATGGATGGATCGGGTAAGTCCGCCCCAGCAAGTCCGGTTTTTCCATGAACATGTTCGGCTGTGATTAGGGTGCGCATCAGTGGTCTGTCACAACCAGCAAACACAGGAATATCCTTGCGTTTGGCAAGTTCACAGACTTGAAGAGCATTCCGCGCAGTAAGATCGAGGGGAACATTCCCTGCTACAGTTGTGATGCCGATGACGTCGACGTCTTCTGGGCTGGCCAATGCCAAAAGGATCGCTACGGCATCATCTTGGCCAGGATCAGTATCAATAATCACTTTTCTCATGACGAGAGCTTCTCAATAAATTGAATGACGTTAAGATCGTGCAATCGTCTTTGCTTTCTTCAATCTAATTCCAATTGCCGATGTTGCCAGAAGGAATCAAGCCGCTCCAACCGACAACTAATCTTATGCAATCAACAACGTGAAATTTACCCAATCTGGTCTTTAATATTAGGGATAAATATAAATCTTCAAAAGATTTTATGGTACTTCAGTTTTGGCTACTTAAACCAGGGAGGGTTGACATAGCCCTTGAATATTGTCGAATAAGATACGGAAAAGTGGACCCGAGTGAATATTATCCAATGTTGAGTTTGGCTTGCTTCCAGAGTTCGTTCAGTTCGTTGAGAGAACAATCCGTTAAATCACGTCCGTTTGTCAACAGCATCGATTCGATCCATTCAAAGCGTTGAGTAAATTTGGTGTTTGCTCGCGATAGAGCCGTTTCGGGATTTATTCTCAAGCGTCGTCCAAGATTTGTAAGAACAAAGAGAACGTCGCCAAATTCCTCTTCAACTTTTTCTAAATTTACGGAGTCAATTTCGCATTTAAGTTCGTCAATCTCTTCAGAAATCTTTGCAAAAATTTCTTTCGTTTCAAGCCAATCAAATCCAACTCGTGCAGCTCTTTTCTGCAGTTTGAGTGAGCGGACAAGAGCCGGTAGCCCTTTGGCTACACCGTCAAGAACGCCTTTTTGTGATTTTTTGATACGCTCTTTTGCCTTAATTGTTTCCCAATCTTGAGATTGCTGTTCCATTGTCTTGTCGCGGAGTTCATCTCCGAATACATGTGGATGCCGAGCCACCATTTTCTCGGACATGTTATCGACGACATCACAGAAGGAAAATAAGCCTTTCTCTTCGGCAATTTGCGCATGAAAGATTGATTGGAACAGCAGATCTCCCAATTCGCTTTTGAGATCATCCCAGTCCTGCCGTTCGATAGCATCAGCAACTTCATAGGCTTCTTCTATGGTATGAGGTGCGATTGACGAAAAAGTTTGAACAATATCCCAAGGGCATCCTTCCTTGGGATCACGTAATTTTCGAACAATGGCGATTAGTCGAGCAATGCTCGCTTCGGGTTCGGATAGTGTTGGGGCTTTTTGCATCTTGGTTTTTGGATAAAGAGTGAATGAGTTATAACTGGACAAATTTATTGATTGAACTTGAAGCGTTAGGACTAGCTGCATTAAAGTGCGCCGATTTCCTCGATAACAGAGATATTAAATTATGCCGCTAGAAGATGCAAAAGATCAAATTGATCTCGCGTTTACGCGCGAGAATCTTCGTGGACCGAGTTTTGAACTGACGTTTGGTGGCGCCGTATCATTTTTGCGTCGACGCTATACAAAGTGTCTTTCGGGCGTCGATATCGCTGTGACGGGCGTGCCCTTTGATCAGGCAGTCACAAATCGTCCCGGAACGCGATTGGGTCCACGCCAGATACGTGAAGCGTCGACCCTGCTGGCACCGGATGCACCTTATGGCTGGCCGTTTGATGCACTGTCAGACCTCGCGATCATTGATTATGGTGATTTAGCGTTTGACTATGCTGATGTACCTTCCTTTTCTATGAAGCTAACGAGTCATATCGAAAGAATTTTGGGTGCGAATGTTGCAAGTGTTACACTTGGAGGTGACCATTCAATTTCGTATCCGATTTTGAAGGCGTACGCAGAAAAATTTGGGCCAATGTCATTAATTCAGTTTGATGCACATACGGATACGTGGCCCGACGATAACTTGAATCGCGTTGATCACGGAACGATGTTCTACAAAGCGGTTAAGGCCGGACTGATCGATCCGAAGCGTTCGATTCAGGTTGGCATCCGGACCACGAATGAAGATACGATGGGTGTAACGATCTTAGACGCGCGATGGGTGCATGAAAGCGGCGTTGATGCGACTGTTCAACGCATTCATGAGACAGTCGGCGATCAGCCAGCGTATTTGAGTTTTGATATCGATGCTCTCGATCCCGCGTTCGCTCCTGGGACAGGTACGCCGGTCTGGGGCGGTCTCGCAAGCTGGCAGACTTCTGCGATCTTGCGAGATTTAGCGGGAATAAATTTGAAGGGTGGTGACATTGTGGAGGTTTCCCCACCATTCGATCCGACGGGAGCAACGGCTATTGCTGGTGCTCACATTGGTACCGATATAATTTGCCTGCTCGGTTGGCATAAATGTCAAATGTGAAATGACCGTATCGGTCTCTTCAGTAGTCTTGATCGAACGTGTCGTTTGTGAAGAATGGGTAAGGTTGTGTGAAACGGCAACATAATCCGCAACTCGGTGATGCCGAAACCGGTCTATAGACATAACATATATGGGTCCAAAGTGAAGATTAGCTATGGCCGTCATAGCAAGGGCTTTTCATTGGGCAAGAGCTGTGCAGGAGCGTGTCACAGTCTGTATATGCCGAATTAGGATTAAGGTTAGATGATCTCTCGAATTATGGCCTCTACGCTTTAAATGATGTTGGACCTAATATCATTCATAATCTAAGATTGAGAGAATACCGATGTTACCCGAAAATCGCCTCAGCCAGATAACGCAACGCTTTTTGTTTCTTCAAGCACGCATGGCAGAGGCGGCAGAGCAGGGAAATATCGTCGAACTTGCTCAAGAGTACTCGGAGCTCAAACCAATTGTTGACCTTATTGCAAAGCGGCAAGCCTTACTCGATGATATTGAGGCGGCTGAATTCATGTTGAATGACAATGAAGTGAAATCTCTGGCGGAAGAGGAACTGCATATTCTCAAACAGCGCCTGCCTGATGTTGAGCATGAACTCAAATTAGCACTCTTGCCTCAAGATCGTTCAGACCGATCGTTGACGGTGGTTCTGGAAATACGACCAGGAGCCGGCGGTGATGAAGCGGCCTTGTTTGTTGGTGTGCTTCTTAGAATGTATATACGGTATGCTGAAGTGAACAGTTGGAAGTTAGACATAATTGAATCGCACGCAACTGAGTTAGGTGGATATAAGGGGGTTGTGGCTCTTATTCAGGGGCCTGGTGTGTATGCTCGTATGAAATACGAACGTGGTGTTCATAGAGTTCAGAGAGTGCCTGAGACAGAATCCGGTGGAAGAATACATACCTCAACGGCCACAGTTGCTGTATTACCAGAGGCAAAAGATGTGGAGATAACGATTCATCCGAATGATCTTCGCATTGATACGATGCGATCTTCCGGCGCCGGGGGTCAACATGTCAATACAACGGACTCCGCTGTACGCATTACGCACCTGCCTACCGGACTTGTCGTGACGTCATCACAGAAGTCCCAACACCGGAATCGCGCGATCGCGATGGATGTGTTGAAGATGCGATTGCAGGCCATTGAAAAGCAGCGCCTCGATTCGGAACGCTCATCCGATCGTGCGGATCAAGTTGGAACAGGTGATCGGTCGGAACGCATTCGCACGTACAATTTTCCGCAGGGGCGCGTAACCGATCATCGCATAAACCTTACATTGTATAAACTGGATCAAATTACAGATGGGAGTCTGGACGAGATGATTAATGCCCTTGCTGCGGATGCTCAGGCCCGGGCGCTAGCGGACGTCGGTTCCTGACACAATGTTGTATGATCTTGTCGCGGCCGCTACAAAACAATTGCGAGAGGCAGGGGTGGAGAACGCTCTTCGTGACGCCCGGATTCTGTTGGCACGCGCTGCTCAAATTGATTCTTCAAGGTTGCCGCTCATTTGTGATGCGACTTTATGTCCCGATATACAGCAGTATTTTCTCGAATTGATTGAACTGAGAGCGAAGAGAATTCCAGTCAGTCACTTACTGGGTGAACGTGAGTTTTATGGTCGTCGGTTTGAAGTGAGTGGCAAAGTGTTGGATCCGAGGCCTGAAACCGAAACCCTGATAGATGCGGCCCTCAGCAGGCCGTTTCGGCGGGTTCTGGATCTTGGTATCGGGTCGGGAGCGATTTTGGTTACATTGTTAGCCGAGTGTCCTGAGATCATTGGGGTCGGGGTTGATATCTGCCCATATGCATGTAGACAAAGTATTCGGAACGCCGCGATACATCAGGTGAGTGATCGAATTGAAATTATTCAGTCAGACTGGTTTGAACATATCAATGGACAATTTGACTTGATCGTGTCCAATCCACCTTACATCGCCGCAGAAGAAATGAATGATTTGAGTGATGAAGTCAGGCTCTATGAACCGGTCATCGCCTTAACAGATGGTGCAGATGGCTTAACGTTCTATCGAGAGATTTGCGGGTCCATACATAATTATTTGAATCCCGGTGGCCGAGTCATATTTGAAATTAATCCAACCAAGAGCGCGCAGGTTTATGACGTTGCTCTGACCGCGGGTTTCGGTCAGATCTCAGTGATTAAGGATCTCGATCAACGTGAACGTATTGTTGTTTTGGAATACACCTGATGTTCATAGACTGGTGCAAAGATACACACATTTGAACAAAAAGAAAAAAAGGGCTTGAAAAGAATTAATTTAGGTGTTTATTCTAACGTGTTCTTTGATGAGGTCTCATAGTCACCTCATAGAACCGCAAATCCGATAAGGCATACATATTTTTAGGTCAATTCGTGATCATTGTATGTTCTATTTGTTGGATAAACCTGCTGTACATAACAGGGTTAACAAAAATTCATGAGATCTTCTAAGTCACGTTCGCGGTCAAGGTCGAATCGTAATAGGTTGTCGGGTGGTAATGTATTGAACCGGGTATTTGATAGCTCTGGTCCGGATGGAAAAGTCCGCGGTACACCGCAACAAATCATTGAAAAATATGGACAACTCGCACGGGATGCGCAATTGTCCAATGATCGAATATCGGCGGAGAATTTTCAACAACATGCCGAGCATTATCTACGTTTACTATCCGATGCTCAGCGAGAAATCGATGCACGTCGCGAGGATCAAGATAGGCAAAAGCGTGAACGTCAAGTGGACCGAAACAATAGTTCGCGACGCGGGCGCGACAGTAATGGTACGGTTGATATGGATGGAATAGAGTCGGAAGGTGCATCAGCTTCATCAAATGGTTTGCAGTCGGGTGATAATGCGGCAGTCGGTATGAGCTTTATCCCGTCATCGGAAACGAGAGAGCGTCATCGACAAAATCATAAGGAAAAGTTGAGTAACGATACCGGAAGAATTGATTAATGTTCCACTGTTCGAGCGTGCATGTTCGGTTTTATTGCGGCGGTGAAACACAAAATGTTCGATATAGCAACAAATTGCCATGGCGCATCCGCATCCAGATTCAACGGTGTTTTGAATTGATGCATTCGGCATTCAGCCTATAGCTTATCTGCTTCATATCGATATTAGCAGTAGCGGTACATGTGACTCCTCGGACTCAAGATTTTTGATCCGACTGCGGGCAGGTCGTGGCGGACATCGCAATCTCTTCAGCTATGCTTTCAAGGTTAAGGCGCGTGTCGTTCTACTGGGCGTGGAGGTTTGGAGGTTTTTCTTGTCTATTGTGTCCATTCCATACAGCCTCGGCTAAATCCAAGGGCATGACCGCGAAGATGTATGGCGAGTTACTGGCCGTTGTTGGTATGGTCATGCACACACATGGGCTTGTCCGTGGTTTTTTTGGGTGGGGTCGAACTGGATGAAAGTTTCCGGCGCTAGACATGCCAATATCATTGTTTAAACGGATACGCAGTGATTAAGTGGTGTTATCATGATAACCACGTCGCCTAAAGCGATTGACGTTGAAGTGGATTGAGTCCTTTCCCATCTTTAACAAAATTTTCAAAAAATTCGTCAAATTTCATTGTTTTTGCGATTTACCGGAATATTTTTTCCTTTAATTTCAATA
>JAPORU010000208.1 GCA_026710045.1 Aestuariivita sp.
CATTTTTTAAGGTGTTGAATATCATAACTTTTTTGCACAAGATGTTAAAGATGGGCTGTGAAAAGCACTTATCGGACAAAATAGAGGTTGAACGTCATAACCCCAGATAAAAAATTCTTAGATGCTCGTAAGCTTGCTGATAAATATTGTCAGAACTGGAATATATGTTACGAACACGCCCGATGTGTCACTCAACCTTGGTCCAGAACTTGCGTGATGTATTGAACAGCGTCGGTAACGGAGCCGACATCATTGTCGGCTGTTCTCATGTGAATAAATGTGTTCCGTACTGGTTGTCTTGGGAATTCTTGCATGCGGTTCTCCCGAGAGTATCTCCGGTCACCTTACAATGTGTTATTCTGCCGCGAAGAGCGGACGTAAAATTATGTGAGCGACAGCAACACCGATGAGCTGGGCAAGGATGAAGGCGACAATATGTCCCGGGTATATGCCGGCAAATGTATCTGTAAATCCACGTGCGATCGTAACAGCCGGATTTGCAAAGCTTGTTGACGCTGTGAACCAATACGCTCCTGTGATGTAGAGACCGACAAGGGCCGGAATGGCTTCGGGTCGAAATCTCAATCCCCCAAAGATAACAAATAATAAACCAAATGTTGCGATAATCTCGGCAAACCACTGAGCAGTTCCGGTTCGATGCATTGTTGTTGATATTTGAAAAATATCGATGTCAAACATCACATGACTCGCCCAGACTCCGCACAGTCCGCCTGTTATCTGCACCACAATAAAGGAAAGTGCTGTTATTACGGCGATGTCACCACGAAGCAAGAAGGCGAAGGTAACGGCTGGGTTAAAGTGTGCACCGGAAATCGGGCCGAGGACTGTGATCAGTGCGAACAATATACACCCGGTTGCGATCGCATTTGCGAGCAACGCGAGCGCAATGATTCCGTCCGAGAGAGTTTCGGCCATGATGCCGGAACCAACAACGCCAATCAGGAGAAAAGCCGTTCCAATAAATTCGGACGAGAGTGATCTGATCATCACAATGAGCTTCCGATTTCTCGCAAACAGACCGTTAACTCTTCCGGCGTCATCGCCTCAAACTTCTGGTCAAGGAACGCATGAGCCGCATCGTAAAGTTCCTGAAACGTCATTTTGAAAGCCTCGGCTTGATGGTCCTCGGGCGCCGCGGCGGGGTCGTTAACACCCCAGTGTCCTCGCACAGGCGCCCCAGGCCATAGCGGACAGGTTTCTCCAGAGGCCTTGGAACAGACGGTCAAGACAACATCCATATGGGGAGCGTCGGGCTTTGCAAATTCATCCCAACTTTTTGATCGGGCCATATGCCAATGATAACCCTTAGTCTGAAGCAGCTTGAGGGCTTGCGGATCAACCGTGCCCGTTGGACAACTACCGGCCGACCATGCAGTTACACGACGGTTGCTTTCACCATTAAAAATATGTTCCAGAAGAATCGATCGGGCCGAATTACCGGTGCACAGTATCAACAGATTCATGTTATATTCATCTCGTTTATGAACAGAGGTTGAGGCATCATCTGCTACAATATGATGCGTACAAACGGAACATTTAAGTGTGGACTTGGGTGTTCACTCATTCCGTTAATTTTCTTCATACCACCAGACATGTGGTAACCACGTACTTCCCCGATCGCCATAAATTGGCAGGTTTTCTGGAAATCTGAGCTCCTTGGCATGCGCAATACGAGAAGCGCCATAGCGCCATATTGGAATAACATAGCGGCCCGAAATCAACAGCCGGTCAAGTGCTCGTACAGCCACTTCAAAGTCTTCGGTATCGCGGGCATTTAAGAGGGTCTTGATCACTGCGTCAATAGCCTCGGAAGAGACTCCCATTAAGTTCCGTGTGCCCTTGGAATGTGCAACTTCTGATCCCCAATACAGGCGTTGTTCATTCCCGGGAGAAAGAGAGAGCGCGCGTCGGAAAGATGTGACATCAAAATCGAGGTCATTGATTTGTTGATTGTATTGAGCGTCGTCGACGACAGATATTTTGGCTCTTATCCCTAAACGTTCCAAAGCTTTCAAGTAAATGTCGACAATGTTCTGGTAATCACGTTCGCTTTGACGGAGCAGGATCTCAAATTCGAAGAATTCACCCCTGTTGTTCGTCAATTTTCCTTCCCGAATGTACCACCCTGCTGTGTTGAGAAGGTTGGCAGCAGCTCGCAAGTTTGTTCGATTGCGTTCCGTACCATCCGACTTTGGAAGGTCATAACCCTCAAGCGCTCCCGGAAGGAGTGACGCCATGTACGGCTTAAGGAGAGATTTTATATCGTCATCTGCAGGTCCAGACCGCATCGCGAGATGTGAGTTTGAAAAATAGGACGTGATGCGTGGCTGCCGCCCGCCTGTTAGTGTGTCGTTTATAAATTCGAAGTTAAACGCGAGAATGAGCGCTTCGCGAACGCGCCAATCGGTAAACAGGGGATTGCGTGTGTTGAAAACAAGACCCGTTATCCCGGAGGGGCGTTTATGCGCGATTTCAGATTTGATGATATCTCCGGCTTTAATCTTTGGAAAGTTGTAGGACGAACTCCATTTTTCCGGATTAAATTCTCGAATGACATTGAGTTCTCCCGATTTAAACGCCTCAAACAGAGCAGTCTGATCTCCGAAGAACTCGAGTCGAATTGAATCGAAATTCTGGGTGCCGCGATTGAACGGCAGGTGTTCACCCCAGTAATTTGGATTCTTGCTGAGTTTCAAGAACCGCCCGGCTTCGAAGTCTGTGGGAATATAGGATCCTGTGCCGACCGGGATGTCATTGAGTCCGGAGTTTTGGAAGTCTTTCTCTTTCCACTGATCTTTCTTGAGTATAGGACGCATGCCAGCGAGCAGTGCAAGCTCTCGATTATCTTCACTGAATGTCAGCCGTAGACTGCGCGGTCCCGTCTGGGTGATTGAGTGAACGCGTGACCAAAAGCCGCGATAACGCAGGTGTCCGATGGTGCCGAGCGTTTCGAAGGACCAGATCACATCTTCGATTGTAACGGGACTGCCATCCCAGAACGTCGCCTCGGGACGAAGGGTGAATTCTACCCATTCGCGATTCGTGGGAAATCGTATCGATTCGGCCAACAACCCATAAAGCGAAAAGGATTCATCCAGAGTGCGTCCCATGAGTGACTCGTAGGCGAGAAATCGGAGTTGCCAAGGTGGCGTCCCCTTTGAGACGAACGGGTTGAGGCTGTCGAAGGCTCCGACGTTACCAAAGACAATCTCTCCACCTTTGGGGGCTGATGGATTAACATAGGGTAGAGCTTCAAAATCTTGCGGGAGAGCCGGCTGACCATACATAGATATGCCATGTCTGGAGTCTGCAAACACATGTTCTCCAAAAAGTGTTGAGAGCATAAGAAATATCGTGACGAAAAGTATGCGATAGTTTCTCGGATAATACTCGACGGGCACGGGACCAAGATCTTTCGTTTGTGTGCGGCGAAACGGCTCCGAGGCGTGATCTGTGACTGATATGAACTTTCTACTTGGCACTTCAGGACTAATCACCTATAACAATGGCACTGCTCTAAGGTTTCAGCCTGTATGAAACCTGCCTCAATAACTTGGTCTGCTTTATGCAGACCTTTTTTTCTTGCATGCGATGAATGATTGTTCAAGATGGTAGCGATACGTTCTTCCGTTGGCAATGCGAACATTCAAGATGCCCATTCATGTATCATCTTGTTTCAAAGATCACCTTCATTCGATGGACAAAAAACGCAGTCAATTGCGGTTCGTTGAAAGTCATTCGAGATATCCGGGCAACTTTTTCTGACGGGTTTTCTGGGATATGATGTGATGTTCTATAGTTTCCATTCTTATGGGTGTCATTTGGTTGCGTCTGTCGTCCTGCTCGTTTCAACTGTGTGGCTCTTCAGCGGCTTTGTTTCGATCGGTAAATGTTCTGGATCATGCGAGAGAACAAGTCAGAAGCCGGGCAGTTGTATTTTCGTTGGTTTCTTCGTATTCCGTAGTCCTGAAGAGTTCGTTTCACGTTATTATTGAGAGACGATCATGATGATGGTCCAAGGAACTTTGATTGTTCAAACAATATGCGGTCGTTATTGTATGAACGATAAACACTGTTCAAGTATCTTTCGGTGAGTCGTGTGAAGCGGTGATGTCCGTCACGTTATCTTCTCAGCTGAAATCAGAGATCCTGATTGTCAGTCACGGTTCTCCGTCCAATCCCGAGTCGCAGGAACGCTTTATCTGTCGTATTGCCGAGCGCGTTGGTGCACGGACAGGTTTAAATGTTCGTGGCGCAACACTGGCCAAGGCGGATTCGTTGAAGAATGCAGTTGATGGCTGGCACTGCCCGATCATTTTCCCGCATTTTATGACAGATGGGTGGTTTGTCTCTGTTCAATTGCAAAATAAGTTGCGACAAGCTGGAGTATTGGATTGGACGACTATGAAGCCGTTAGGGTTGAGTAATGAACTGGCACAATTAGGTGTCCGCGTTTTAAAGGCCAGGATAGGACAACATAAGTTTGGATGTAGCGATATCACACTGATATTAGCGGCGCATGGTTCGCCTTCGGACCCGCGACCGAAGGAGGCAACCGATCGTTTTGCACAAGCCTTGCGTGCAACGAATCTGTTTTGCGAGGTAAGGCTGGGGTTTATTGACGAGCAACCATCGATAGAAGATGCGCTTTGCGTCGATGGTCCAGCAATATTGTTGCCTTTCTTTGCAACTCGTGCTGGACATGTCCTTGTTGACATTCAGACCGCAATTGATGTGACACACTATACCGGCGTCGTTTTGTCTCCCATCGGTACTTGGGATCATATTCCCAAGTTAATTGCAAATTTACTCCGTGAGGCTGATAATGAATCGGATCGCTCTGAGGTCCAACGCTGTAACAAGGATGTTTCGATCGACGTGGAATGAATTGTGCGCGGTACACAATGCGATCTTGCGATGGAATTCATGTGAAACGAGAAAATTGTACAAAAGACGTCATGGCATGCCGTTTGAATGCTTTTGTAGGAATGCGGTTGTGCATATCCATGTATCATGCAGACTCGGTTTCGAGCGCCGGCCTGTGCATCAGACTTAAGTTTGGAGAAGTCAGTTATCGATGTGGATGGCCGGATGATGAGAATGAAATACATGTCATACGGTGCGAATAATACGTATTTCCAAATCCAAACGCACATGAATGAAAAGGATTGCGAATGAATTTAGGCGGAAAGACGGCGATTATTACCGGCTCAAGCTCCGGAATAGGACTTGGTATTGCGCGTGCGATGGCGAATGCCGGCGCAAATGTTGTTCTAAACTCGTTCACAGATACGGATGCAGATCATGCGCTCGCCGATGAGATTTCATCGGTATCAGGGGTTCAGGCACGGTATATAAAGGCTGATATGTCTGACGGAACGCAGTGTCGGGAATTGATCGCGTTAGCTGGTCAGTGCGATATCTTGATCAATAATGCCGGAATTCAACATGTGGCAGCCGTAGAGGAGTTTCCAGTGGAAAAGTGGAATGAAGTGCTTGCGATTAATTTGACCGCGGCTTTCCATACCATTGCGGCGGCTCTTCCGTTGATGCGTGGAACCGGTTGGGGACGTATCATCAATATCTCATCGGCTCATGGATTAACGGCATCACCATTCAAGTCGGCCTATATCGCGGCAAAGCATGGACTTATTGGATTGACCAAAACTGTCGCTCTCGAGACGGCTCGAAATGCAATCACAGTGAACGCAATTTGTCCCGGTTATGTCCTTACTCCACTGGTCGAAAAACAGATTCCCGATAGTATGAAGGAATACGCGATGAGTCGCGATGATGTAATTGAGAAAGTCATGCTTGCACGTCAACCATCGAAGGAATTTGTCACGGTTGACGAGATCGGTGGCACGGCTGTTTTCCTTGCCTCCGAAGCCGCCGCCCAAATTACTGGAACCACCATTAGCGTAGACGGAGGCTGGACGGCTATTTGAATTGGAGCGTCCCACTGAAAATCTGATTGTTTTCGTGTCTCTCGTGACATTCTTGGTTGTGCGCCGGTCGAAGGCATAAATGTGGGAGATTATGGGCAGCGTCCATTTCTTTGGAGTTCACGAGTTCACAAGGACAAGTTGATGGAACACAGTATAGCGCGTTGCGCAGTGAACGTTGATGAGTGGTTCTGTTGACATTGAAATTCTCTTTAGTCGATTCTAAGTGCGAGTCGGAACGGGCAGAAAGGTCCTATTCAACCAGAGAAATGGAGGTTATTCATATGGCGATTTATGCGCTCGGCGAGTTGGAGCCACGTATTCACGTAACGGCGTGGGTCGCTCCGACTGCCAATCTTGTTGGACAGGTTGTTCTTGAAGAACGGGTCTCGGTTTGGTTTGGGACGACAATACGGGCAGACCATGAAGTCATCCGAGTTGGTGCGGGATCGAATGTTCAAGAAAATTGCGTTTTTCATATCGATTCGGGGTTTCCACTCACAATTGGGAAGGATTGCACGATTGGTCATAAGGCCATGTTGCACGGGTGTACCGTTGGAAATGAGTCACTGATTGGAATGGGGGCAACAATATTGAACGGTGCAAGAATCGGTAACAATTGCATTGTCGGTGCCGGGGCTCTTATTTCTGAAGATAAAGACATTCCCGATGGTTCGCTTGTGGTTGGTATACCCGGAAGAATTGTTCGACACCTTGACTCTGACAGTTTGTGTCAACTGAAAAAGAGTGCGGAACATTATCAGCATCAAATGAAGCGTTACAATCAGGGGTTGCGGCAAATCCGGTAAATAAATGCCTTGTGATAAAGAAACGCTTCATGTCAGGGCTGCTGTCCGATTATTTCCTACCCATTGTCATGCTCGTTGCTAGAAAAGCGATTGCGTATAATATGCAGGTCGTCTCTGGTTCGTTCCCTTTTTTCGCATAGTCGAGGTAAGCAATGTCCTGTGAGCAGGTTTGTGGGATACGTTTCCGCGCACATCGATTTTTGTGGTATTGATCCTAATCCCAGGTATAGTCGTGACACTTTCTCGCAACGCTTGCAGCGTCCATTCCGGCACATGACGGAAAACACGCGATGTTTCATCATGTGCCGTGTGCATGTTCCGGGTGGACGAGGACATACCACGATGTCTCAGCCCTGTGCCGTCGCTGACGGACGGTTAACGCTCCCTTCACGAATACGATTATCGTAGAGCGGCTATTACACAAAGGATACAGTCAGATTTGGATATCGTTATGATCTCAAGGGGAAGTTGTATCTTGGCGATCCGGACACTGTGACGTCACAATGGTTCGGAGTGTGTCAAGTTGCTTGATGCGATTGAGATTATGTCTGATTCTATTATCATTCTTTGTCGTCACGTATGGTGTGACGCGTATGAACAACTTGTCTGGCGGTAGGTTTCAGTCCAACCGACCATAGAATTTTGCACAAGATCGGATACACTGAGGCACTTCGTTATTATGTGTATCGTTAATGTTCTTCTCTATTGGCGAGGCCGTGGTATATGTCTCATCCGTTAACCGTATTATTGCAGGCGATCCCCCTTCCAGCAATCGTTGTTGACCAGTCCGAACATATCGCTGCTGAGAATGACGAGGCGGTCAATCTGCTGGGAGAGCACATTCATCGGCATCACTACGCAACAATTTTGCGGCAACCACCCATTCTTGAGAGCATAGAAGCATGTTTGCAGCGTGGTACACAGTATACATCACGATTTCTAACGAATGATGGCCAGCAGGATATAACTTACATTGTTACATGTCGTTATATTTCAGAGATCCCTCCGTTGAGTCTTGGATGTGCCTTGGTTATTTTTCAGGATATTACCCAACTTGAACAAGCCGATCAAATGCGACGCGAATTTGTCGCGAATGTCAGTCATGAGTTGCGTTCTCCATTGACCGCCTTGAGCGGATTCATTGAAACTCTCAGGGGACACGCCCGGGATGATCCTGCTAACTGGGTGCGATTCCTTGATTTCATGGAGGTAGAAACCGGACGCATGACCCGGTTGGTCGGTGATCTGCTTTCGTTGAGCCGTGTTGAAAGTTATGAACGAGTGCGTCCAGAAAGTCAGGTCGATATTGTTTCCGAACTTCAGTCAACCTTTCAGAGCTTGAAATTGGTTGCTGATGAGATGCGTGTCACGTTAAACTTGACAGTGTCCAGGTCCAAAGTTGATGTAACAGGTGACTGCGATCAATTGCAGCAGGTTTTTTCCAATTTAATTGAAAATGCAATCAAATATGGCGGGAGCGGGGGTGTTGTGAACGTAAGTGTTGCTGAATATGAACGGGATACCGTGTTGCTGGGTCCATCGGTCCATATCGTCGTGACAGATAAGGGCCCGGGAATCGATGCCGCTCATTTACCGAGATTGACTGAGAGATTTTACCGCGTTGATAGTCACCGATCACGCGAACGAGGAGGAACCGGTTTAGGACTCGCGATCGTAAAGCATATTGTCAATCGTCATAAGGGTCGGTTGCGAATTGATAGCGAAGTAGGACGTGGTGCGTCGTTTGCTGTACTCCTGCCAAAATAACTTGCTAAAGATGTTGTTTCCGTGGAAGATAACGTATTCTGGACGTTGCCATTTGTGCGATGAAATGAATGTTGCGTTCATTTTCGTCGTGCACGAATGTGCTATCGCGTCTGAGTGCTCAGGTGGATATCCGCTACCCGTATGAAGCAATGGAGTCACGAGCTACATATGACATTTCATGTATGTCGGACTTTGGTCGGTAACGGAAATACCTGTCAACAGGACGTGGCAAATCGCGAAATAGGTGTTCGATTTCCATGGATAAAGTACTCAAGGAACAGCGTTCAGGGTTAACAGGAAAAATAGACTCTGATATTGGTCACCGTTAAGATTTACGTATTGTCAAGTTGTATTCTTGCGATATCTTGAGTAGAGTTGCATGATGCACAGGGAATGAACGAGAAATCTATGCCGGACCAACATATACAATCCGCTTTCGATCGAGACTTGGAAGGTATTCAGGCGAATATTATGAAAATGGGTGGGTTGGTTGAAGATGCTATTCGCAAGGGTGCTGTATCGCTTGTGTCGCGTGACGAGGCGTTGGCTGATCAAGTTCGTCAAGGTGATGCAAGCATTGATTTGATCAGTGAGCAGGTCAATCAAGATGCTGCTCGGGTTATTGCACTGCGCGCCCCGACAGCCGTAGATTTGAGGCTGATTCTGAGTGTGATCAAGATCAGCACCAATCTCGAACGGATTGGTGATTATGCCAAGAATATAGCGAAGCGGACGACATTGCTGGCAAAAATGTATCCTGTTGAAGAAAATATCGGTGCCCTTAAAAGAATGGCTGCGGAAGTTCAGGGCATGTTGAAAGATGCATTAGATGCTTATGTCAAGCGCGATTTCGAGTTAGCCGAAGCGGTTATTGAGCGTGACCATGATGTGGACCAAATGTATAATGGATTGTTTCGCGAGTACTTGACATTCATGATGGAGGATCCACGTAGCATTACGGCCTGTATGCACTTACATTTTACCGCAAAGAATATTGAACGGATGGGAGATCACGTGACGTCGATTGCAGAGCAAGTCGTTTATTTGGTGACGGGTGAGAGGCCGGATGAGGATCGCCCCAAGGCTGATCGGACCTCTCTAGATAATCATGATCCAATGCGTTGATCATGGCCGGGTGTTGGTTGTGTCGGCTGCCGAGCCGCGATGTTGCGATATCATCAAGATATCATGAAGTCCAAATGAATTGGGCCGGCTGAGCCAGTTGTATATTGCTCGCTTAATCATTCTTTGCTAGGAAAAGTTTCAGACTGGATGTAGGTTACAGCGCGTAACGTCGATATTTTAAAGTTATTGATAACCAATTATGCTACGAGCAGGTTGCCATGTGGTTTATGCCACGTGCATGAACGTTAGGGAATACACGGGATGGATGTGAAGCAGATAATTAGCGACGGGTTGCGTCGTGGTTATGATATCTCGATTCCCGGCAATGAAATTGAAACAGCGGTGCAAGAGAAGTTATCGACCGCGGCAACCAGCTTTGCAAGAAAGGGTTTTCGTAAAGGAAAGGTGCCGGTTCACATTCTGAAGGGAAAAATTGGAAGAAATCTACTCGATGAGACAATCCGGGAGACAGTGAATAAGGCGGTAACAACAGTCATCGAAAATGCGGGTGAACCGCCTGTGTTTACGCCTCAAGCCAACTTCATGAACGAAAATTGGCAAGAGGGAGATGATGTTCGGGTGAATGTCTATTTTGAGGTGCAACCGGTCTTTCCGGAGATTGATTTTCAGAGTTTAACCATCGAAGAAATTGTATTCGATGTTAGCGATCAGTTTTTGGATCGTGGGCTCGTTGAATTGTTGAAAAAAAAAGCTCAGGATGAATCCGATGTTCACGCGGACATTCGTTCTGAAGATCGTGAAACCACCATTGACGGATCCTTTGCGTCACATTTGGCGTCTATTTTGTTTGGAACCGATGACGTGATGTCGGAAGAGATGTCCGAGAATGAAAGCGGGGAGAAGTTGGGCGTGAGGCCACCCGATTGGTTCCCTGAGAATGATGTTCTTACAGATGCGATTGCAAAGCATTTTGGTTATGAAGATTTGGTGCATCTTAGACGGAAGGCACATGAACAATTCCGATACGCACTTGATTCCTTTATCCAACACGACACGAAGTTGAAGGTCTTCGACGCCATTGATAATGTGCTTGATGTTGAGGTTCCTCCGTCGTTTGTACAGCAAGAAGCAGCCGATGTGGCTATGAAACTGACTCGCAACCGTCAAACAGATGAAGGGGGTGATGATCGGGAAACGGTTCAACCGAGCAAAGAGAACGTTGAATTGGCCCGGCGCCGGGTCAAGTTGTCATTTTTTATGCAACATCTCGCCGCCAAAGTTGGTATTGAGGTGAATTCGGAAGAAACACGTAAGGCTGTTGCAATGCAAGCCGTGTCAGGGGCTGTACATTCTGGACAGCTCTCGAAGGAGTCCGACAAAATACAGATTTCTGAACAAGACATCATGCTCGTTCACCAGAATATTTTGGAAAACAAGGTTTTTCAGTATTTGCTTGAACTCGTGGCTGTGAAGAAGATTGAGTGGTCTGATGACGATGCATTCACCATTCTCTTTCTCTCTAAGTTAAGCCAAGTCCCATAATCATTTGGCCGGTCGGATCTTGCATGTTGGTCTACGAATCTGAGTTGAGAAGGGCGATGATCAAGACTCGTCAATGTGACGTTCGGTACGCTCTATGACAGAGAGTGTTGATCCCTCATGGTGATTTAGGCATTTTGGTGAATGGTCCCATATACGGTGTCATCTCCCTGGACTCTGGCGCCGGGAAATTTTGATGGTTGAGGACCGGTTGCACGATCATTACGATATGATCGCTTTGCGGGTCTTTACGATGTACTTATTGTGTCGAAATTAATCGATCTCGGCCAATATCTGTGATTTCGCGTCGGCGAGAGTTGTTGCCATTTTTTTCCGGATCGCTGCTTCGTCGACACGGCCTTCGAGGTCTCTCGCAACTTTACGAAAAACGTCCTCATCTCCAGCCTCTTCAAAATCGGCTCGAATGACCTCCTTTACATAGGTTTCTGCATCCTCACCGGTCTTTCCAAGTAGGTTTGCGATCCAGAGACCGAGCAATTTATTTCTGCGCGCCTCAACCTTGAACTGCATTTCTGCATCATGCGCAAATTTGCTTTCGAAGGCTGTTTCACGATCTTCAAAGGTGGTCATTCTTATTGACTCTCTGTTACAAGTGTTTCTGTTATTGTAGTTGGTCACTGGTTAAGTTATGGGGAACGATAGAATTTATGCACCGGATAGTCTAGTTGTAATCGTGTTTCAATAAGGTCGTTTTCTTGATGATCAGACGTCGTGTTTCCTCGGATTTTGGCTTCATTTGTGTATTGCTTGATTGATCAATGTCTAAGATGGAAATGTGAAGACCCATGCATATGACATCATTTAATACTGGGACAGAAATGAATGGCGAAGCGAAAAAAGCTTTATGAAGGTAAGGCAAAGATACTGTATTCGGGCCCTAAGAAAGGTACAATTATTCAGTATTTCAAAGACGATGCAACCGCTTTTAATGCTCAAAAACATACTGTGATTGATGGGAAAGGGGTGCTGAATAATCGTTTGAGCGAGTTTTTTATGAGCGGGTTGGAAGAAGTTGATGTCAAGACACATTTCATCAAACGGCTTAACGTACGTGAGCAACTTGTGAAGTTTTGCATTGCGATCCCGATTGAGGTTGTGGTTAGAAACTATGCTGCAGGTTCGTTGTGTACTCGGATTGGATTAAAGGAAGGTACGAAACTCAAGCGTCCTTTGACGGAACTGTACTTGAAGAACGATGAACTTGGTGATCCTTTGGTGACTGAGGATCACATTATGGCGGGAAATTGGGCAAGTCAGTTCCAACTTGATGAGATGACCTATCTTGCTGTCCGGATAAATGATTTTTTGGTGGGGATGGCATATAGCGCCGGACTGAGACTTGTTGATCTAAAGCTTGAATTTGGTCGTTATTGGGATGGTGAGTATGAGGACATTATCTTGATTGATGAAATCAGTCCTGACAGTTGCCGATTATGGGATTTTGACACTGGTCAAAAATTTGACAAAGATGTTTTTCGTCATAATTTGGGATCGTTATCAGAAGCTTATATGGAAGTGGCTCGTCGCTTTGGCGTTTTGCCGGTCGAGGCACAAGATTACAAAAATAATCCGAAGCTGCTGAATTAGGAAATGTGATGAAAAGCAATGCAATGAATTTTATCGAAAGTCGGTTGTGAACACAGCTCGGATACAGATTATGCTGAAGCCGGGGGTGCTTGATCCACAAGGTGAAGCCATCTGTCATTCACTTGATGCGATTGGCTTTGATGATGTTACGTCCGTGCGGCAAGGAAAGGTTATTGAACTTGACGTTGCGGAAGGAACTACCCGTGAAAGAGTGCGGGACATGTGTGATACCCTGTTGGTGAACAGCATAATAGAAACGTATACCATAGATATGGAATAGATGCCGTGAAGGCCGCTGTTGTCGTTTTTCCGGGTTCCAATTGTGACAGGGATTTAACGGTGGCTTTCGAGTCGGTCGGTTGCACGGTTCACAGAGTTTGGCATAAAGACACTGAACTTCCGCCGGGAACAGATGTTGTTGGCATTCCAGGCGGGTTTTCATTTGGGGATTATCTACGTTGTGGTGCAATTGCGGCACAATCCACCATTTGCCGGGCGATTCAAAGGCATGCGGAACGAGGCGGGTACGTCCTTGGAATTTGTAACGGATTTCAAATTCTGACTGAGTCTGGACTTTTGCCCGGGGTGTTGCTGCGAAATATTCGATTAAAATATATTTGTAAGCGCGTGACTCTGCGGGTGAATTCTCGAAATTCAATTTATACTGACCGCTATTCGGTTGGCGAAGAAATAGATATTCCAATTGCGCATCATGATGGAAATTACTTTGCAGATTTGGAAACGATCTCTCGGTTGCAAGGTGAGGATCGTATCGTATTCGAGTATATCGAAAATCCGAACGGTTCGTGTGCAAACATCGCTGGTATTGTGTCTTCAAATAGGCGCATTCTCGGGATGATGCCGCATCCGGAAAGGGCGATTGACAGTATTCATGGGAGTATCGATGGGCGGCGTATGTTCCAGTCGATAATCGGCATATATGTTGCCGTCTAAGGATTTGCTACAAATGAACCGTTTTTGAAGGCGCGGTATGCGACACTGTATCAAGCGTGGAGCATGACGAATGGGGTTGATTGCAACGGGATATTTGGGCGAGGTCGTTGACCTGTTCCGTAAAGAGCGGCCGTCGGTGTGATGAAAGAGACGGCGGTGGATTGGTCCCATTACCCTGTCGATGCTGTGAGACAGGGTCTCCATATGACTAAGTGTTGTTAGGTGAAAACTTGTTCACCTAAATGTACGGAGAATGTAAGAAACAAAATTGTCTATTCAAGATTTTACTGGCCGTAAATCGTTACTTTTAATCGTCGCCTAAATATTATGTAATAGTCTTATTCGCAACGTTCTTGGGAGAATAGTCATGTCAGACCTACTTGACGAAATTGCTGCTTTCGAAAACATGAAAGATCTTCTGGAAACTAAGGTGATTATATGGCGTACTATTTTTTCACGATTGTTTGATATTTTAGTAATCAGAGCCACTTCTACGGGCATTCTTTACTGCAAAACAAGAGAAAATTTGATGACCTCAAGAACACTTGAGCATACTAGATGTAGTGTTCTGACCTAGCGACAACTCGTATTTTGGAATTCCTTGACCATGTCTTGTAAAACGCTTTGCTGTTGCTTGTCAGAACAATTATGATGTCGGGCATGACCTCTGCGGTGATAAGGGTTTCCGTCTTTTGGATGAACCTCATGCGAGTCGACCCAGGTTACGCAACCGTATTTTGAGGGTTTACTTTCAAAAGGAATAGGTATATTTGTGGACATCTATAGTTCCTATATTTTTCGATTGGACTATGGAAGCCAACCTATTTTGAAAGTCTGGTTGGCTTCCGCTTATTTGGATTAGATAACATGTTCGTTATTGCAATACAACCCCTGATCGCATTTTCGTGAAAAAGATTCAAGCCGTGCCCTAAGAATAACGGCCTAGTCAGTCTCCACGTCCAACTCGGCATCTGCGTAAACATGAAGGTAGGCTGCCATCGCGAGTTGCCAAAGATCAATGCTGCGGGTGAGGCCATTAACACGATCACTGCGTCTCTCTTTGCGGTAGCGAGCACGTACTTTTTCTATAGACCTGTTAAGAGTTAAAATTACTTGGTTATTTCATCTTAATTCGTAAATAAAAACAACTCGCTCTTGCGTCTCTGATTATTCCCCCTTATTCTGAAAAAATCGTCATAACAATCCAAATCAACCTACGGAGAAATAAATGAAATGTCGATTACCCCCCCCCCCATTAACTAGAAGTCTATTCTCGACATTCGCCGCCGCGCTGGTGGCGATGGTGGCCGCCGCGCCGGTGGCGGCGCAGGTGCCGACGGTCCACATGCTAGCTTCCGCTATCAACCGATGCAGCGAC
>JAPORU010000106.1 GCA_026710045.1 Aestuariivita sp.
CGCTCTGTCCCAGGAACCTGTGGGCCCTTCCGCCCTTTCCAAGACCGCGCGTGCCTTGGCCGAGCGGATTTTACCACCCCGGTCCTCCGTCTCCTCCGTCTCCTCCGTCTCCCTCTCCAGCACACCAACCCATCACGCCCTGATCCGTTTGAGCCTGTACCCATCGCGGATGCGGCGGGCAAAGCGCGTCATCCGATCGGCGGGAAGGGTATGGGAATTTCGCCGAAAGAGTTCGACAAATCCCCGTCCACCCCCTCATGATGCCCGGTGTTCAGGAGCCGGTGACGGTCCTTGGATACCCTGCGTGACCGCATCGTTTGCGCTCCGTTCCGGGCGATCGGCCTCCCAGAGACATTCCAGACTCCACACCGTGTCACGCAGCGTAGAGAACCGAAAGTCGGGGTCCGGCTTCGCTTTCTCAGGACGTATGCTCTGGATCCGCCAGACGTCATTCGACCCGTGTCGATCTTCACCCGGGGTCCTGTCGCTGTCTCCTGTCCGTCCTCCTGCCGGCCCAGCCTGGCCCGTCCGATCGGCACAGGGTGCCGGTTCGGTCCGTACATCAACCCGGCACAACCCCAGACAGGACGTCCCGCGTTGTCACACTCTCCCTCTTCCCTACAGGCCGACACCCATACCCCGGCGCGTCCCGTTGATGCTTACGGTGCTCTCTTCTCAACAGGTACCCGACGTCCCCATATTAACGGAAGGGCGTCACACGCATGACCCGCCTCATAGCCGGCTCAGCGTTCACGCACATCCCAAGGAAACGGCCCAGCCTGTATGGTCGCTGAACGGCCCTAAGCCGTCCTTTTATCCGCAGGGCTTCACACCCTATCGTTCCCTCTCTGATCCGCCACTTCGGACATCACAGCCGCACCCAACCGAAGCAACACTTGTTGGACGGGATTTGCACCCGCTCGGAGAGTGCACCTTACCTCGGCGCACGTTAAAGATGGGTTAACCATTTGCGTATATGTGGGACTAACCAGTTTTTGTCACCCGGATAGCGCAGTGGGCTGCGTTGCGGCACCGAGCAACATTGGCAACAGGGACACGAGAGATTGCGAACTGTACGCCTTCGACGAGTGTAGTATCAACCATCCCGGCACCTCGCTAAGCAGCTTCACGGGGAGGGAATGTAACCGCGAAGGTAGAGTCGAGGAGAGGCGCTCTTGCCTATGGCTGGATTTGCTCTCACCCGCTCATCAAACCGAGCGTGCGAATTTCCCGTATTCGGCTTTCCCATTGGGTCTCACGACTTCGCCCACGCCAAGCCCTTCGTAAGCGGCGCTAGGCGTCTCAAGCCATAGTTTCCCCACAGCTTTCCATCCGAGAAGTGCACATATTTCTCAGACTTCACCTTATGCTTGCGACAGAGCCACTGTCGCCGCCGTCCTGTCGTATGAGCATCAATCGCAACATCAGTTGGACTAACTTGACCAAGACAATCGTCATTCGCCCAACCTGTAAGCATACGGTTGAACCGATTGACCATCCCTTGAGTGTCCATCGTTCCGTGCTTTGCCGCCGTCTGCTCACTGACTTTACGGCATATGATCTATCCGATCTTGGTAGCAGACGCGCTCTCAATAAGCTCAATGTGCCCAACGGCATAGTGTTTCACAACCACAAGGGTTTCTTCGCAAGCCAGTTTCAGATCGTCGGGAGGTGGCGTTTCATCATAGTAGGAACCGTGACAAAGCGAATTTATGAGAACACTCTTGATTTTGAATCCATCTTCACTGGCAAGAAAGGCTATGAAGTTCTTTAGGGATTGCGACTTGTCAGGCCTGCAAAAACGGCCAACTGCTTCTAGAACGGATCGAATTGCATTACCGGTTCCGTGGTCGGGAGCATTTCCATTCGCTACCTGATAGACGTGATCCAGCTGCTGCTCGAATGGGGCAACGTAGTTTCTCAAATAGGTGAGCTTGTGCTTTGTGCCTTCACTATGCAGTGAAAAAGTTGCTTCTGGCTTTACGACAGCATTTGTACGGGAAATGTTGAAGAAATAGCTGCTGTGCGTCAGTACAAGCAATTCTGGCCTAAGACATCCATTGCCGTCGATCTTGCCAGGGTTTGTTGAAACCTCTCCCTGATCTGAAATGCTCAGGTTTTTGAGCGTCTGCGCTATCGAAAAAACGAAATCATGGGACATAGAAGTGACCGGGTCATCAAATACCATGAACAGCTTCCGGTAATCGCTGTTGGCTGTGACTTTCCGATGCACGCAGGCGATAAAGTAGCAAAACGCTATGACAGTCTTCTCTCCATCGCTTAGCGTCCGATGTGCTCCACGTGCCATTTCCTGATCGCCTCGCTTCAACACGAAGCTGGTTCGGTCAAACACATACTTGTCGGCAAAGAACTCTTTAATTAGCAACTCGAAAGTGTCAGCGACTCGGTCTCGAGCATTGGTCGACGGACTCAATTTTTCGAGTTCGCTCAGCTGCTCCGCTTTCTGCTTAGCTATTGCACGGAGAGTCTTCAGTGCTTTAATGTCCGCCCAGTGATTTATCGCAAACTCACGCTCAAAAACGTTGCATGCCTTTCGCTGTAACGATTTACGTTCATCGTCGGCCTTTTCGACTGCCCCCGACAAATCAGCAACCCTTGCGTTGTTTTTTTCGATGACTTCATTGACTTGCACGAGGCCACCTGCAAGATTGTTTACGGGCATTGCACGCGCTACGGCAAGCGCACCAGCTTTTTTCTTTATCGCCGCCATGAGTTCTGAAATCGTAGCCTGCACATTAGTAAGTGCGGCTTCCAGAGAAGCCAGTTTGGTGTCCTTTTTGGACGGCAAGAAATGCTTCAAATCGTCGTAACGAGTCTTTTGTTTTGAAGCACGTGTCTCTAAGTCTCTTAGTTCTGCCTCTTTCTTTTTCAACATTCGGAAGAAATCGCGCAACTCATCTTTGTGCTTTTCCTCCTCATCGGCGAAGTACTCAACGTAGGCGTCGATTATTGCCTTGGGATCGGGATCCGTGATGCCTTGCTCGCAGAATGGACATTCTGTTCGATTCCCTTCCAAGACAATCTGAGAACCTTCTTTGTAAAAGCCGTGATGCGCGTCGATCTTCTGCTTGATGTCCTCGGAAACGCTAGAAGGCGACGTTTCTCTTTGTAACGATTTTGCCAGTCGATACAAATTGATGTCGTTGTCGGGAAGGGAAGAAATCGAGATAGGATAGACGGGTTCGGCCGGTATTGATTTCAGGCTATCAAGGTCTCTAAGGATATTGGCAAAGCTGTGCTCTGGAGCATCTGGCTTGGTGAGATAGCAGTCAAGAAGCTTGTCAAGGCTGAGATCAACATATTCTCTTAGTAGTTTATTGACACCAGCCTTCTCGCTGAGTTGGTTCAACCTCTCCTTCTCAAACGCACCTCCCAAAGCTGCAAAGGCTAACTGCTCATCGCTTTGCGTTTCGCTCAGTGCATTCTCCGCATCCTTTAGCTTGATGTTGTCTCTGTCAACAGCGATCTCGTTTTCGATCTCACCATTTATTTCATATTTTCGCTCTCTAAGTTCATCTTGGATAAAGTCTTCGGAGAATACATGAAAAATCGCTTGTGCGACACTCGCATCGACGATGTCGCCATTCTTCTCAAGAGAAAGTGCTCCTAATATATCGGTCCCACGCGAAAATGAAAAACTGCCCTTTTGATCTGGAGACTCGTCAGAAACGAGGTAGAATGCAGCTTCAGAGACATCCTTTCCTTGCCCATACCGGTCAAGGTAACAAAAGGCACGGGATAGAAATGATTTTCCTGTTCCATTTCTTGCAAAAATGAGGTTCTGAGCATGTTTAGTAAGCTCGCCGTCTAACGAAAAAACGGGCCCTATAAAACTTGCTGAAATAGAAATATTTGGCCTGCTTGCAGTATTCATGAAGTCTCACTCTTCAGCGGCGAACCTAGCATAACAAATTCAATCGTTCAAAGATTCATTATCAACATCAAGCACTGGCTTGAGATTTACTAGACTGAACTTCATTGAGTATTTTTGACATAATTGTGCCCAAGACGCTGATTTAGCGTCCTTTTCTGGGGATATGGCATGATATCAACCGATCTGAGTTATGGGAACATACTGGTTTGGTTTGATCTTTAGGAGATTGAATGGGGAGCGATCCTCGCTGTGGGACGATTCTGAGATTTTTTTGCCTAGCAAGTTTTCCAATTTGGCGCGACAATTTTCCATGCTGGATAGAAGCGGTCTGACACGGCGAGAGACCTGAGGGTCAGAATAGCTTGACCACCCATTTGGCTCCACGCCATCCCTGAACCTTTGAGCCGTCTTGTGACCAATAATTTGTTTGTTCCTTCAACTATGCCACTTCCGATCATCAAATTTTTTTGCGGAACTCAGCATAACGCATGCGTTCTTGATTCCTTGTGAAGTACTTTAATTTTGGGGCTTATACCCTTAATAAAATGTATTCATCGAAGAAGGAATGACAATAGCCTTTATCACACATACGTTCCGTTGAGTGGCTCATGCTGTAGATTGCTTCATCTTCATCAATTAGAATCCGATTGTCGACGATTCTCCGAAAGAAATCTTAAAGAATCTGCGTCGGCTACAGTTCCTGACAAAATAGAGAGCGCACAGTTTGGGATTAGAGGAGCGATAAAATAAATGACGGGGAAAATTATGGGACACAACTATGAAACCGGTCGACTGAATCTGCCATTCGTCGGCCTTCCAACTTTTGCAAAGGCTCCCTACCAACCAGATTGGACCAAGATTGATGCAGACGCAGCGATTTTAGGTGCGCCATTTGACTTCGGAACCCAATGGCGTTCGGGTGCACGATTTGGTCCACGTGGTATTCGTGAAGCCTCTACACTGTTCTCCTTTGGTCATGCCGGTGCGTATGATCATGAAGATGACCAAACCTATCTTGCCGATACACGCATCGTTGATCTGGGTGATGCCGACATCGTTCACACCGATACAATGTCAAGTCACAACAATATTGAATCGGGAGTCCGAACAATTTTGGATGCAGATGCTCTTCCGGTGATTCTTGGTGGCGATCACTCGATCAACATTCCATGTATTGCAGCGTTCTCGAATCATGAACCAATTCATATTGTTCAGATCGACGCACATCTTGACTTTGTCGATGAACGACACGGCGTGCGATTTGGACATGGAAATCCGATGCGCCGAGCGGCGGAACGTCCATGGGTCACCGGTTTGTCACAGATCGGTATTCGAAATGTTTCATCCACGGCAAAGGACGGATATAATGAGGCTCGGAAATTCGGTAGTGATATTGTTTCGGTTCGCCAATTTCGTGCAATGGGACTCGATTCCATGTTAGCTCGTATCCCGAAGGAGATCAATTACTACGTAACGATCGACATTGACGGCTTTGATCCATCAATTGCGCCGGGAACGGGTACACCAAGCCACGGTGGATTCCTCTATTACGAGATTCTTGAGTTATTGGATAATCTTGCACGTCAGGGCAATATTGTCGGCGTTGACCTTGTAGAGGTTGCGCCGGACTATGATCATACCGGTTCAACCTCAATCTTGGCAGCACAACTGCTGATGAATCTGATCGGACGCATATTTGCATACAGACATGCGACGTAACGTCAATCGTGCGACCGAGTTCCCTTGATTTTGGGCTCCTATGAAAAATACGGTACGCTGTCATCCTACGGAAATCATACACCTGTAAAACCCGCACATCGCCTTTGCGGATCACCACTATCCTGCAACACCGCCGCGTAACAAAGACATCGAGAATATTGCGCCTTCAACGGTGCAATCCTATGAACATTACGTCGGTTGCCACCGAATTGAATTCATTCGGATCCCAACCCGTCACCAACCTGCAACCGAATGAACCCTGTAACTTCAACCGATTTCTCCTCTGCGGCTTTCGCTACAGTGACATCGGGGGCAATGACAAAGGATTGATTTAAAAGAGTCGACTCCGCTACAAATTTTTTCATGCGACCAGCGATCATCTTTTCAACCACGGCCTCCGGCTTGCCACTTTGACGTGCAATCTCAAGCTGAACCTGTTTCTCTCTTTCTACGATAACAGGATCAAGATCTGCTTCACTCAGTCCTGCAGGGTTTGAAGCGGCCACATGCATTGCAACCTGTTTTCCGAATTCTTCATCCACTTCGCTTATGGCCACCAAAACACCAATCTTTCCCATTACCGCATTAACCGGATTATGAACATAGGAGGCAATCATTGATCCCTGCAGTTTGGACATGCGGCGTATGGATATATTCTCGCCTATCGTCGCTATTTTATCGGACAAGACGCCAGCAACCGTCCGGCCATGCATACTCATCTCCAACAGATCCTCAACCGTTTCGGCGTCAAAGGCGAGTCGACTCACTCCTGAAACCAAATCTTGAAACTCAGAATTGCGTGCGACAAAATCTGTTTCAGTATTGACTTCAACAGCCACACCTCTGTCTCCGTCAGCTAAAACACAGACCAATCCTTCTGCGGCCAATCGATCCGATTTCTTGGCTGCTTTGGCTAGACCTTTAGTCCGCAACCAATCAATGGCCGCTTCCTTGTCACCCTGTGTTTCGACAAGTGCCTGCTTCGCATCCATCATACCGGCCCCGGTTGTATCGCGCAACTCCTTGACTTGAGAGGCTTTAATTTCCATTACTCTCTCCTACACATTGACCTGTGTTGTGAGTTATTGTCTGAGACATCCGACGTTCAGGAACTTAACTGTCATCTACCGTTCGACGGTTTCTTCTTTCGGTTCTGACAGGACGTCCGTTGCATCGGCGCCTGTTAAGTTTTTCTCTTCAGAAGAGCTTGCCTCTTTGACCAAGTTTTTGCCTGTGACCGACATTGCCTTTGCTGTCAAATTATCGTCACTTGGAGAAGTTTTTTCTTCAACAGGCGAATTCTCCACGCCCGACACGTCTTCGACGTTCAGAGTTTCTTTTAGTGTAACAGATTCTTCCCGGGAATCCTCATCGCCCTGAGAGGATTGATCGCCTTCACTTCCTATCGAGGCATGCTCAGACTCTAAACTCGCTTCCAATGGTGCATCTTCCAAGGCGCCAACATCAACCCCAGCGATGTTAAGCTGAACATTCATGCCATCAAGTGCAGCTTTTGCCGCAAGATCACAATATAGCGCGACCGCTCGAGCAGCATCATCATTGCCTGGAATAATGTAGTTGATGCCGTCTGGTGCGCAATTTGTATCGACGATTGCAACGATTGGAATTCCCAACTTTTGGGCTTCAGCTACAGCGAGAGACTCCTTATTGACATCAATCACAAACAGGAGATCGGGTGTGCCCCCCATTTCTCGAATGCCACCCAGTGACGATTGCAGTTTGCCCTGCTCCCGTTCCATACCCAGACGTTCTTTCTTGGTCAGGCCGTCGGCACCCTTCTCCAAAATCTCGTCAAGATCTTTGAGACGATCAATAGAATTTGACACAGTCTTCCAATTGGTCAGGGTCCCACCAAGCCAACGATGATTCATATAATATTGAGCACAAGATTCGGCGGAACGAGCAATGGGTTGACACGCTTGCCGCTTGGTACCGACAAAAAGAACACGTCCGCCATCAGCCACTGTCTTACTGATAACATTAAGCGCCGTATCAAGCAAAGGGACCGTTTGCGTCAGATCAATAATATGAATACCATTACGGGACCCGTAGATATACTGGGACATCTTGGGATTCCAGCGCTGCGTCTGGTGCCCAAAGTGAACGCCAGCCTCAAGAAGCTGACGCATTGAGAAGTCAGGTATAGCCATTTTTTCCATTTCCGGTTTTGAATACGCATTACTGGATCTCGACGTCTTTACGCCAACCGGTGGTCATCTCCGGATGTGTCCCGAGCCAACCCGATCCAAATGCTGGACTAAGTGCTGGTTGTTATTTCAAACTCAATCATTCTTCAAGCCCAAAACTCTGGTTTTTGAACCTTTCGACCATCACGCAAATAAGTCATCTTCTCATCCAAAGAAGCGAAGACGTTGCTGTACTGAAATGCATGTATTATCAGTTATTTGGGAGTATAATTCATATGTAACGTGTTGACATAACGCTGATGTTCACCGCGGATCTCGTCTTCGAGATGACGTGCGAGAACCTTACGATCTGCAAAGTCACTTACCCTGACGGGTTTAAGATAGGTCACATCGACAGAACCCTGAGGATGCACCGCAAGGATTTTGAGAAGATGCCCGCCAAATCCGGCGGTTCCCCACCAACCGTAAAAATCCAAAGAGGCCCCAGCGGGAGCATGATAAAATAATGTGACGGGCTGAATATGAATGTCCGTGCGTAGATCGGAGGAAAAAAATGGTTCAAATAATGTTGTTTTGAATGGTAGTATCCGCAAACCATCCGTTGACGTGCCTTCTGGAAAAAAGAGTAACGTATGACCGGCCCTCAGACGTGCTTCCAGAACTTTTGCATGCTCCAGAGATTTCTGTGGATGACGTTCTATAAAGATTGTTCCTGTTGCTCGTGCCAACCACCCTATTCCAAACCACTTCGAAACTTCCCTTTTGGATACAAAATAAATCTGATTTCCGGCATTGAGAGACAAGATATCCATCCATGAGATGTGATTTGAAAGAAGCGCTGCTGAGTCGTGTCGAGCGGTCCCATTTTCACGGAATCCCAAACCAAGAATATGAAGTGAACTTCGACAAACAAATTGCGTAATTCGAGGGGTTACTGGACGCACAACGCCAAACATCGGTTTCTCGAACAACCGAAGCAGCAACAAGAGGACAAAGCAAAAACCAATCAGAACAATAAGTAACCCACCACGGCGCGCCACTCGAAGCCATTCATAAAGGGAAATCTGCCGCACTTCCGACGACTACCTTCTCTGCCAAGTGAGCTTCATTGACTGTCCCGCATGAATAACCGTCGCTTGATCGGATTTATTCGATTGATATCTAATACGAGACAGATATCGATCGTTTTGAAGTTTGAGTCGACATAAGCCCCCTCGCCTACAACTCCTCCAAGTCTCAAATACGCTTTAATTAAGCTGGGCAATTCGAGAACAACTTGTTTTCGATTTATCCTCTCGGCAGACCGCCTGTCATTGGATCGGAAATCTGACTGATTTGTCTTGACGCGCAGATGTGGTGGAGCCAGATGAAAATGATGCAAATACGCAAGTGCCTCCTGTAATTCATGTCGCTGCGTGGTCGGGAAACTTGCAACTCCAAATAAAATGTCAACTTTAGTTTCAATCACGAACTGTCCAATAGCCGTCCAAAGTTTGTGCAAAAGCCGGCCGTCACGAAAGTTACGATGCAGACACGATCGCCCCAATTCAAGCAGGTTTCGACCAGTGTCCTTGAGCCGAGTAAGGTCGAATTCATCTTCAGAATAGAACTGTCCAGCCGCTCTTGCTTGCTGTTGCAGCAACAAGCGATAAACACCGACAACCTGTTGTGTCTGATCATCAATGGCAATGAGATGTTCGCAAAACGGATCAAATGGGTCAGACTCCAATCCCGTGGCATGATCAATGTACGGACCATCCGCCCCCATTTCTCGGACAAAGATATCATACCGGAGTTTCTGCGCAGCGCGCAGTTCACCGGGCGTCTCGGCAAACTTAATGGAAAGTGACTCGAGACTGTCCGACATGACACACGTCTAGGTACCTGTCCCAATCATCTTATTGTGAATGGCGATGTCTTCAAGAATGCAGGCCATCACTACGCATTCACCGTTATGTCTTCTTGATCCTCTAGAGAACGCATTCGGTATTATCGGCCTTTCTAAGGTCGGTATCGGCAACAACAGTATTCGACTAAACTTCAAGCGCGAACCGCACCCTCTCCAGTGACCAAGTATTTGAAACTTGTCAGTTGATCGGCACCTACCGGTCCTCGCGCATGCAATTTACCGGTGGCAATTCCAATTTCGGCACCCATACCGAATTCTCCGCCGTCTGCAAATTGTGTGGACACATTGTGCATCACGATAGCGCTGTCAATATTCCGAAAGAATTTGTCCTTGGTCTCACGATTTTCCGAAATTATACAGTCTGTATGTCCTGATCCGTAGTGTCGTATGTGATCTATGGCCTGATCGCAATTTGGTACAATTTTTGCCGCAATACACATGCTCAAGTACTCCCGCCCCCAATCGCCATCATCAGCAAGGGTTGTTCCTTCGATAGACCTGTGAAGTGACATATCCGCCATAACCCTTACACCAGAGTCCAGCAAAGTCTCGATAACGGACTTGCCAATATCATGCACAACGGCTTCATGGATCAGAAGACATTCAACCGCTCCGCAAATACCCGGACGACGAACCTTGGAATTATGCACGATTTGTCTGGCCTTTTCAAGGTCTGCATCCTGATCAATATAAATATGCACGATTCCTTCGAGATGTGCAAAAATCGGAACTTGGGCGTTTTCCTGGACCAACGTCACAAGATCTTTGCCGCCTCGTGGAACAATCACGTCAATGTATTCGGACATTTTGAGCATTTCGTTTACGGCGGCACGACTGCGCGTTGGCACTTTCTGTATGGCCGTTTCAGGAAGATTGGCGGATAACAAACCTTCAATAAGACAGAAATGGATTGCTTCCGACGAAAAAAAACTTTCCGAACCACCACGCAAGATAACTGCGTTTCCAGCCTTGAGACAGAGTGCACCGGCATCAGCCGTCACGTTTGGACGGCTTTCATAAATAACACCTACCACACCAAGAGGTGTCGAAACACGTTGAACTTTCAATCCATTCGGACGTGTCCACCCGGCCAACCTTTTTCCAACGGGATCCGGTTGCTTCGCAACATCGGTCAAACTGTCCACAATCCCGTGAACGCGATCTTCATCAAGTGTTAATCGATCGATTTTTGCGGACGACAGTCCCATTTCCTTTCCAAATTCAACATCTCTTGCGTTCGCTTCCATTATTTGGGCACGATTGTCCCAAACGCTTTCCCCTGCTTTCAAAAGTGCCTTTTGTTTTTGGTCCGCGGAAATGACTGCCAATTCACTGGCCGCAATGCGTGCGTCTTTTCCAATATCACGCATCATCCCTGCAACGTCAGCACTCCGGGCATTTGAATCGAGGCTTATATTCATTATTTAACGTTCTCTATCTTAGAATTGACGTCCTCATGACCTCATGACCAAGCCACAGTACAGTCACGTCATTTTTCATCTCTCTTATCCGACTTTCTACAATACCCGATGTCACGTCTTATCGCAACTCATCGGATAAACGAATTAATAACAGCCTGGTGCAACAATGCTATCTGATCGAACTGGCAAATTTACGAAGGGTGACTCCGCCCGTTGAGCCAACCATGAGAACCTCAGACATCTGCATAATTTACAATGATGAGAACGACATAATCATAAAACGGAAGATCAATGCACTGTACGAATGTATTCAGATTACATTACACCGTCATGTCATCGCGATGAATAAGAGCTGACCGACCTGGATACCCAAGAATTGCTTCAATCTGGCTTGTTCTACAACCCATAATAGCTCGCGCATCATTTGAATTATAACGTGTAAGACCTTGACCTATATTACAATTTCCTAAATCAACAATGGATACCGGATCCCCACGCTGAAATTTACCCGCTACGGAAATTACGCCCGCCGGAAGAAGAGATTTCCCATCTTGAAGGGCACGAGCAGCCCCAAGATCAATCTGAATCTGCCCGGCAGGTTTCATTGCCGCGATCCATTTCTTTCGTGCGGTTTGTGGATCAATTTCAGGCGTAAACCACGTTCCGATGAAATTTTCATTTAATCTTTTCAAAGGATTATTAATGGTTCCTAAAGTAATGGCCATTGGGCATCCGGCCGCGACCGCAATCTTTGCCGCCATTAATTTCGTTTTCATCCCGCCTTTGGACAAGCCTGATCCGGTATCACCGGCCATGCGCTCAATCTCATCTGTTATTTTGTCAATTCTCTCAAAACGTCGCGCATTTGGATTGCGCATTGGGTCCTCGGAATAGAAGCCATCAACGTCAGACAACAAAATAAGTCGATCGGCTCCCACCGTGACGGCAACCTGCGAAGCCAGCCTATCATTATCACCGTATCGGATTTCGTCGGTCGCAATTGTATCGTTTTCGTTTACGATCGGGATGGCTTTATGCGCCAGGAGTGTTCGCATTGTCGCACGGGTATTCAGATACCTCCGGCGGTTATGGCTGTCATCCAACGTAACCAGGACTTGAGCGGTAAGAAAACCATGCGGATCAAAGGCTTCTTCGTAGGCCCGTGCCAAGCGAATCTGCCCTACCGCGGCAGCCGCTTGTGATTGCTCCAATGAAAGGCTTTTCGTCGTAAAATTAAGAACCTTACGTCCCAATGCAATCGCACCCGAAGAAACAATAATGACATCAGAACCGTTCCACTTTAGCTCCGCCACATCGTCCGCAAGCGATCTTAACCAATCTATTTTAAGCGTCCCTGTGGTTTCATCCACAAGAAGGGACGATCCAATTTTAACGAGAACACATTCTGCATTAGTCAAGGATGCCATGGAACAGCGTCCTCCGTTCTCTGCGTCTTTTCTCGATTATTCTCAATTTCCTTATTGAGCGCACGGATTATCGAGACAACGCCATAACCCGATACTCCTGATACGATACGTACCGGTCGTCCTGAAGTCGCCTCAAGCTGCTTGACGGCAATGCGGCACTGATCTTGAGTCAGTGCATCGACTTTATTGAGAACAACAACACGCGGTTTCTTGATGAGCGTAGCATTATATGCCTGAATTTCCTGTAACACAGTCTCATAGTCTTCGACCACGGTTCTTGATGTACCATCGACGAGATGGAGCAGAACGGCGCAGCGTTCAATATGGCCTAAGAACCGATCGCCAATTCCTAATCCTCTGTGAGCACCACGAATCAGCCCTGGAATATCGGCCAGTACAAATTCAGCGCCACCGACATTTGCCATTCCAAGATTTGGGTGCAATGTTGTAAAAGGATAGGATGCGGCTTTCGGACGTGCATTTGATGCCGCAGAGAGAAATGTCGACTTCCCAGAATTTGGACATCCGACTATCCCGACATCCGCAATGAGTTTGAGACGCAGCCAAAATGTTCTCTCGACACCGAGTTGTCCTGGATTACTGTGTCGTGGTGCTTGGTTGCGTGATGATTTAAAGTGCACATTCCCAAAACCACCGTTGCCACCGCGAAGGAGTTCGACCTCATCATTTGGGCGAATAAGATCTGCGATTACGACTTTCCGATCTTCCGCAAGAATCTCGGTGCCCACGGGAACCTTTAGGACAATATCCTCTCCGTTTCGTCCCGTCTTGTTCCGGCCCATACCCGGTCGACCATTTTCAGCAGAATAATGTTGATGGAAACGAAAATCGATGAGTGTATTGAGCCCATCAACGGCCATTGCTCGAACCGAACCTCCCTTCCCGCCAGTTCCTCCGTCCGGACCACCAAATTCAATATATTTTTCACGACGAAAACTGATACACCCTGCGCCACCATTTCCTGAGCGAACATATATTCTTGCGAGGTCAAGGAACTTCATGCCCGTCTCATAACACTTTATAAAATTCGGTCACAACGCTGGTTTATAACCCATTCACGATTCTTCGCCACAATTGGTGAGACCCCTTCTAATCATCCATCTAAAATATAAGAGCCTGAATCATAATACTTCATATTGTAGTATATTTAGCAAAAAAACCAAATAAAACGCGATATAATGTAGGTTGGGCCGAATTTTAGGTCAGACTCTAAGAGAGAGTGATATGGTACACACTGTGGTGTAACTTCTTGTTACGCCGCCAAGCAGTGGCAACATTACGTTTATCGTTGGTCAAAATCTTATTGAGAGAGATTATGTGAAGGCACCAAAGTCCACGTTCAGGAAAGACGTGTCATACGCGAACCAATTCGAAATTAGGACATTGGCTCAAGAACGTACAGATACAACCCGTGAGGGTGTCACTCGTTCTTTGTCATCGGAGAATTCCGTTATTCCGCTGCTTCGGAGAGGGGAAGAACGGAAATAAAGGTTCGGCCCTTAAAGCCCTTATGAAATTTTACATGACCCTTAATAGTCGCAAATATTGTATGGTCCTTGCCCATCCCAACTCCGTTACCTGGCCAGAATTTCGTACCTCTCTGGCGTACAATTATGTTGCCGGCGGTGGTTAATTCACCGCCGAACATCTTGACGCCAAGTCTCCGACCAATGGAATCCCGTCCGTTTCGAGATGAACCACCCGCTTTTTTGGTCGCCATAACAGTTCCCTTCTATTGTCTCTCGATGAACGAATACATTGATCCACCGTCCAAATTTAATTCATCATCATGAAAGGTTTGACCGCTCTCAAATAAGAATGGGTTCACACCTGTTCCTTATTCAGAGATACTTTTTCCGGAATTAAGGATATCAATTATCCTTATAGTTGTCAATTTCTGTCGATGACCCTTTGTCCGTTTCGATGAATGCTTGCGACGACGACGTACGAAATGGATAACCTTTTTTGCCTTTATCTGATCCACGATAGTTGCGTGGACAGATGCAGTCTTTATAAGCGGGTCACCTAAAACTGGCGTCTTACCACCCAACATAAGAACGTCTTTAAATTGAATGTTCTCACCAACATCTGCCGTCAGTTTTTCGATCTGGAGAACATCCCCAGAATGGACTTTATACTGCTTTCCGCCAGTCTTGATTACTGCAAACATTGATATTTCCCTTGGTTTTTCGGATCGTGTACTCTCGAAAAGCCATTTGCAAATCCTATCCGCGAACCTAAGGTTCTCAGCTCAACAATTGGTCATTCATCGGCAATACGCACAACCGCATAAAAAACACGGTCGCAAACCATACCAGCGCCATCACATAACATCCGAATTCTCAGAGTTCAACGGCCATTTTGGTGAATTTTCGCATTGGACTTTCGTCTAAAACTCAAGACGGACGACACAAAAACGTTTAAAACCATTGGGTATACGAAACTCAAAGGATCTTCGAGTGCCAGGCGGATCCCATGCTGAAAAAACTGTAATATTTGATGGCGCGGCCGTGATCAT
>JAPORU010000027.1 GCA_026710045.1 Aestuariivita sp.
GCGATAACGCCTTTATCCACCTTGTGACCCAAAGCGGCTTCCTTGACTTCAAACGACATGTCCGTCTGTTCTTCCACCCAGGTACGGAAGGTGGCACGGAAACCATGAGGACGATAGCGCAGTCTTTTTCGGATCATCAGCTGTGACATGGCGGCATCGGACAAGGGTTTGCCGGTTGGTGAGGTGAACATATGTTTTGTGGCGCCAGCCGCTTGCGCTGTCGTAATAATGGATTGGGCTTCATGACAGAGCGGGATACGGCGTTGTTGATTGGTTTTGGTTCTTGAGGCTGGAATATGCCAAACATCAAATTTGTGAGCACGCAAGAAAGAGCTGAGTAACGTATGTAAGGCATGGGTATTTTAGCCCGTACATTTATTGGATGACGACCTTATCCAAACGGGGGTGGCAACGAATAATTTCGTTTTATGCTCTGTATACACATACACATTTACGAGTGTCGTTTCAGTCTGCGTTTTAAAAAGTCCGCAAACGATAAACTCCAGCAATGGTATTTGGCTTGAATTATGGTGAATCTTTGGTCAGGAACGGAGTTTTTGACAGCTTTATAAGAATTCCGAACAAGATTTTTTTCCCGTTACTCCCTCTTGGCGCATCTTTAGAACTTGGAAAAATCTATTAAATAAATGGTGACAAAACTGTATGGACTGCACACTTCAAAGTTGTACCTTTATTTCAATACGTTAACGGAATCGCGGGCCACTATTAAAGAGGCTTCAAAAATTACGTCATTCGAGTTTATTGGAACGAAAGATTTTTGATAAAATACGCAAACGATAAAATTTGGCAAATTGTCTGAAGCATCTTGTTAAAGATGGAAGAAAATCAACAGGTGTGGTTTTTGGTTAGCACACCGATGACGAATGCGTGCATGCGAGCATGGAAAGATGACGTTTTTGAGTGATTCAAAAATCCTAGCTAGGATATGTTGTCCATTTGTCCAGAGTGCAGTGAAAGGAAATCAAGTGTGGACAGATCCGACATGACTGTGATGAAGAGCCGTAATGATGCGTTTGGTTTGCTTCCGGTTGGTCTCGCCTTATTGCTTTTTGTCTGGTTTTTGACCTTTCTGCCGGAAGTTTCGGATGGAAAGGCCATCCGTTATGCGATGGATTGGATACCGAGTCTTGGGATTACATTGTCCTTCTTGATTGATGGGCTTTCATTGACGTTTGCCTTACTGATTACAGGCATTGGATCATTGGTGTTCTTGTATTCCAATTCATACCTATCCGGTCATGAACACTTTGTCCGCTTCATGCTGTTCTTGTTCTCTTTCATGTTGTCAATGCTCGGAGTCGTTTTGGCGGACAATTTGATCGCGCTCTTTGTATTCTGGGAATTAACCACCATTACATCTTACTTGTTGATCGGGTTTGGCCACGAAAACGAAACCGGACGTCGGTCCGCTTTACAGGCTCTGTTAGTTACAGGCGCCGGCGCACTCGCGATGCTGGCTGGATTTATTTTGTTAGGAATGACCTTCGGGAGTTTTGAATTATCAGAAATACTGCTCAAGTCCGAAGAGCTGAAAGTGCATTCATTATATTCCGTAATCTTGATCTTGATCTTGGCGGGAACATTTACGAAGTCGGCCCAATTTCCTTTCCATTTTTGGTTACCAAATGCGATGGCCGCTCCAACACCGGTATCCTCTTTTCTTCATTCCGCGACGATGGTGAAGGCCGGCATCTATTTGATGGCCCGATTGCATCCAGCTTTCTCTGGTACGAATTTATGGCTGTGGACGCTGACGATATTTGGCGTGGTAACGGCAGTGATTGCAAGTATTTTGGCCCTTCGGCAAACAGATCTTAAGCAGGCATTAGCCTATACGACGTTGATGGCTCTCGGGACATTAACTCTTTTTTTGGGACAGGAGTCCGGGTATGCTGTAACGGCCTTTGCAACATTCCTGATTGTTCATTCTCTTTATAAGGCGGCATTGTTTCTCGTCGTTGGTTGCATTGATCACGCCGCCGGTACACGTGACGCAAATATACTGGGAGGTCTCGGTCGAGTAATGCCGTTCACGGCTGTTGCAGCGGGCTTAGCGGCAATGTCAATGGCGGGCTTTCCACCGTTTCTTGGCTTCATTGGGAAAGAACTGAAATACGCTGGCGCTTTGGGGGTCGCGTCGGAACCGATTTTTGTTTCTGGAGCAGTCTTGATCGCCAATTCACTCATGTTTGCGGTAGCAGGTGTTGTTGCTTTTCGACCCTTTTGGATGAGTGAACGCTCCAATTTACCAAGGGAACCGCATGAAGTGTCAGCACCAATGCTCGCAGGACCAATCATTCTGGCCATTCTTGGAACCTTTTTTGGAATCTATCCTGACATTTTACAGAGAGCGCTCGTGGCCCCGACAGTCGCGAGTCTGCTTGGAAATATTGAAGATAGTAAAGATTTAAAGCTGTGGGCTGGGGTGAATGTGCCTCTGTTGTTGTCTGTCATGACCGTTTTCTTGGGTCTCTTGTTCTATTGGCAACACCGCCGACTACGGAATATTTTAATTGTTGTCATAGGAAGAGCTCCATCTTTTGACCGAGGATGGGATCGTATTTTGGATGGTTTAAAGGGTTTTGCAGCCTGGCAAACACAAATTTTGCAGTCAGGAAGTTTGTATCACTATATGTTCGTGACTTTTGCAACGATGTTATTGAGCTTGAGCGTGGCAATCTTTCTGAAACCGATGGAGATAACTCTGCCAGATCACTGGGTAATCAGCTGGCAAGGGATTGCACTTATTCTATTGATTATTGGAGGAACTCTGATCACAACCGTAACTGCGTCACGGATAACAGCTATGGCTTCCTTAGGAGTGGTTGGCATCGGGGTGGCAATGATTTTTATTGGATTTTCGGCACCGGATGTTGCGATAACTCAACTCTTAGTGGAAACTTTGGTGGTTGTTTTGGTGGCCGTCGCACTCTTGCGTCTACCGACACTGGAATCTGAGGTTGGTAATCGTCGACCGATTGACGCCGTTTTGGCTTTTGGGGTCGGTTTGACTGTGACCGTAATTTTGCTGTCGGTTCTTTCGCAACCGCTTGACCTCCGACTTACAGAGTTTTTTGAAATCACGAGCTGGCCCGAGGCTTACGGGCGCAATATTGTTAATGTGATTTTGGTGGACTTCCGTGCGTTGGATACTTTTGGAGAAATCGCGGTTGTCGTCGTCGCGGCTTTGTCGTCGTACGCACTTTTGCGGACGACACATCCTGTGAGTAGCGATCAAGGAGAACAAAGATGAACTCGGTCATTCTGATCGCCGGAACGCGCTATCTTGCAGGTTTGTTGCTAATTTTTTCGATTTATATGCTGTTGCGTGGTCACAACGAGCCTGGCGGGGGATTTATTGGTGGTTTGATCGGATCCACTGGATTTGTTCTGTTTGCCATTGCCTGTGGTACTGCTGATGCGCGTCGGGCCTTACGGATTGCTCCGCAGACCTTGGCAATGGCAGGCTTGGGCATTGCGCTCTTGGCCGGCCTGATTTCCGTGATTTTTGGTGATCCATTCTTTACGGGGCAATGGTTGTTCCTGGGAGCGTCAGATTCTGAAAAAGGGTTGCCAATTTCAACGGTTCTCGCCTTTGACATTGGTGTATACTTGGTTGTCTTTGGATCAGTTCTGACACTTGTCTTTGCGATGGAAGAGGAGATCTAGTTCGTGGAAGCTCTTCTTGCTGTCGCAATCGGAGTACTGGTTGCCGCCTCCGTCTATTTGATGTTGGCGCGAAATGTCCTGCGCTTTATCTTCGGACTGGTTTTGATTTCCAACGCGGCAAACCTTACAATTTTTGTGGCCGGCCGATTGACCGTTGGTGCTCCTCCCTTAATCGCAAAGGGTACAGAGGCTCCTGCTGACGGTGTAGCGAACGCGTTACCGCAGGCGTTGGTGTTAACCGCAATTGTCATCGGTTTTGGTCTCTTTGCCTTTGCTCTCGTATTAATGTTTCGGGCCTATACAACTCTTGGCACTCTCTATTCGGATGAAATGCGGATTGCTGAACCGCCAGAAGATGCCATCGGATGAGTTGGTTTCTAGCCGCACCCCTGGCGATTCCCTTCATATCGGCGGTGATTGTGTTCTTGTTTCGACAATCACCGGCGGGGCGCTGGATAAGCTTCGTCGGCAATTTATTGTTGCTGGGTGCCGCATCTCTGTTAATGAGCCGAGTGCTATTAGACGGTGTCGTGGTCGCACAGATGGGCAGCTGGGCCGCTCCCTTCGGAATCACACTTGTCGCGGATTATCTTGGTGGGGTCATGGTATTGATCACCGCCATAACCGCTACAGCTGTCTCGATGTACGCTATTGCCGATATTGACAGTCGTAAAGAATATCTAGGCTATCATGCGCTCTTCAATGTTTTGATTGGCGGCGTAACAGGCGCGTTTATGACGGGTGATCTTTTTAATCTTTATGTCTGGTTTGAGGTAATGTTAATTTCTTCATTCGGCTTATTGATTTTGGGTGGTCAAAAAGCACAGATCGACGGCGGTATTAAATACATCACCCTTAATCTGGTATCCACGATATTGTTTCTGACCGGCATTGGTTTACTCTATGGTATGGCCGGCACCTTAAATTTGGCAGATCTCGCGCGCACCGTTCCGACGCTTCAAAATCAAGGTCTGGTGACCATTATCTCTGTAATTTTTATGATTGCATTCGGTGTGAAAGCCGCCTTGTTTCCCTTGTTTTTTTGGTTACCGGCCTCGTATCACACGCCGGCTTTCTCAGTAAGTGCAATTTTTGCAGGATTACTCACAAAAGTTGGTGTTTATGCACTTATACGACTGTTCACATTGGTGTTTAGTTCCGATCTTGCATTCACACATACCATCCTTCTGTGGGTCGCGGCTTTTACAATGATCACAGGCGTGCTGGGAGCAGCGGCTCAGAACGATTTTCGTAAAATCCTATCTTTTCATATCATAAGCCAAATTGGCTACATGATCATGGGTTTGGCATTAATGACGCCATTAGCGATTGCAGGAGCGGTCTTCTATCTCGTGCATCATATTATTGTTAAAGCAAACCTCTTTTTGGTATCCGGCGTATCGCAGGTGATAACGGGTTCAACAGAACTAAAGAAAATAGGAGGCCTGTATAAGTCGGCGCCCTTGTTGGCTATATTATTTCTGATCCCGGCATTTTCACTTGCAGGCTTTCCGCCATTGTCCGGATTTTGGGCAAAATACATTCTGATCGCGGCGGCCATCGAAATTGATGGTTGGATCATTGCAACCGTCGCACTCGTAGTCGGACTGCTGACAATTTTCTCGATGACAAAGATCTGGGCTGAGGCCTTTTGGAAACCCCATCCAGACGGTATCGCTCCGGCACTTCATAGGATCGACAAAAAGGACAGAATTAATTATCTTACACCGATTGGTTTCCTGGCACTGCTGACCCTTCTTATTGGATTGTTCCCTGAGTCTTATGTATCGTTTGCTGAGGCCGCAGCCGAACAATTGTTGAATCCATCTGTCTATATTGAATCCGTATTGAAAAAACCTCATGAATAGTCTGGTCGTAAATCTCTTGTTTGCCTTGGCGTGGGCGTTTTTCTTTGGCGAGTTTAGTGTACGTATCTTGAGCAGTGGATTTGTCTTGGGATATATTGTGTTATGGATTTTACAACCCCTGACCGGTGGTCGATCAGATTATTTCTTGCGGGTCTGGTACTGGTTCAAGCTTTTTGTGATGTTCCATTATGAATTGGTGGTGTCATCTATTTCAGTTCTTCGGGATATTCTAACGCCCCAGCATCTCGCCCGTCCTGCCGTCATTGAGATGCCTTTATCCGTTAAGTCGGACGCGGGCATTCTTCTTGTCACGAATTTGATCACATTGACTCCTGGAACGTTGTCGCTTGATGTTTCTGAAGATCGAAAGACACTGAAGTTACACGCCATGTTTGCTGATAATCCAGAGCAAGTTGTTCGCCAGTTGAAGGATGGAATGGAACGGTGGGTCATTGATGCGATTGAGGGATAGAAAATGACATGGTTTCTTGGGGCTGCGGTCACGCTCAGTTTAGTCTTGATCTTTATTACGGTTTTCATGGCTTTTCTGCGGCTTGTCCTTGGACCGAGTCTGCCGGATCGGGTCGTGGCTCTGGATATGATGACCGTGGCAATTGTTTCCTTTTGTGGGTTGGCGGCAATTCAATCGGGTGATGCAGCTTTTTTGGATGTCGCTGTCGCATTGGCTTTGGTTGGTTTTCTAGCTACCGTGGCTTTGGCGCGGTTTGCAGACCGACAGCAGTTGCGCGAAAGACGCCAAGAGGGGGAGAAATAATGGACGGAATTGCGGCGGCTTTGGTTTTTCTGGGAGGCTTGTTTTCTTTGGTTGCGGGGATTGGCATTCTTCGTATGCAGGATGTCTTCATTCGCATGCACGCATCAACGAAAGTCGGGACATTAGCTTCCGGACTTATTTTAGCGGGAGTAGCTGTACATTTTAGTGAGCCAATCATTTTATTTAAGGTGATTTTGATTATCTTGTTCTTACTTCTTACCGCCCCGATTGCGGCCCACATGATCGGTCGCGCAGCGCTTCATATCGGAATCGAACCATGGAGCGCGGAGGTACATCACGATACGTATAAGAAAGGCGACCCAGCGATAAATCATCGAAGTTCCGACAAGAATCTACCGAAGATTGAATGAGGACTATGAAGGTGCTCAGTGCTGGCAAAGTGCTTCGTTGCGCTCTGTTTACCCTGACCGGGGAGGTAACGAGACCCAAGTCGTATATGTTTGGCTTTTGCATCAGAGCACAGACGATCATTTTGTCCGTGCTTTTTGTTGATTTGGTCTGATGAGAATTTACGAAGTAGAATATTTTGGTCGCTCGACCTCAAGTCGATAATCACTTTATTTGTGAAGTTTGTCTTGTTAATTTATTTGACAATAGATACTCAATAACCGTTTTCAGCGGGCGTTAACATTATCAAGGTACTCCATTCATGATCGCAATGCGATTGACAGATTTGATTGAAATGAACTGAGAGATCGTGAAGTCATAAAGACTTAAGATCAATCGGACACCTACGGTTTTGCATCCAGGCAGCCGTTTAACAGTATCGACCTTACGTTATCGAATTACCTCCGGCTCTTCTTTCAGTGTGTGTTCTATAATGACCAATCCCTCTCACTCAAAAAAGCGTTTACTCGGTGATCTCGCCTCATCCGAAGTCCAATCAACGGTCGATCAATATCGAGGACTGTACGATGTAAGGGAAGAGAAGAGAAAAGAACAATATACTACGTTGGTCAATCACTACTATGACTTAGCTACCGATTTTTACGAATTCGGGTGGGGAAGACATTTTCATTTTGCTCCTCGCCGTAAAGGTGAGAGTTTTCAGCAATCCCTATTCCGGCACCAGTACTATTTGGCTGATCGATTGCAGCTCAAACCAGGTATGGAAGTGCTTGATGTTGGTTGTGGGGTCGGCGGGCCGATGGGAAATATTGGCTAGTATTCCGGCGCCAATATGACTGGAATCAACAATAACGATTATCAGATCGAACGGGCTAAGAAACACTACCAGGAAAGCAGTGTTGCATGTCGCTTTATCAAGGGCGATTTCATGAAGGTTCCCGAGAATGACGAATACTTTCATGCGGCATATATCATTGAGGCCGCAGTTCATGCGCCAAATCCCGAAGACCTTTATCGCGAAATGTGGCGGATTCTACGGCCCGGTGGGATGCTTGCCAGTTACGAATGGTGCATGACTGGTGATTTCAACCGTGAGGATACAAATCATCAACAGATCAAGAGGGACATCATGATCGGGAACGGTCTCCCTGATATCCCATATACGAGTCAAGTCTGCGCTGGGTTGCAAGCAGCTGGATTCGAACTAATCGATGCGCATGACCGAGCACTTGACTCAGAACAGGATTTTCCCTGGTATCATCCTCTGCAGGGAAACAATTTTTCGATCTCTGGGATTCCGCGCACGCCGTGGGGACGGGCGCTCGTTAATTTTTCACTGCGTATTGGTGAATCGGTGCGAGCAGTTCCAAAAGGGTCACGTATGGTCAGTACCTTATTGAATACAGCCGCTGACGCACTTGTTGAAGGTGGAAAAGGGGGGGTCTTTACCCCTATGTATTTTGTTCTAGCTCGGAAAGGTGAGGTAACGGACTTGTCATCACCCTGACATTGAGACAGGGCCGGTATCATGGATGTTCGTGCTTGTGCAGGTCTTGTGGACACCACAATGTCTGAGGGTATTGTCAGACCGACATCACAAGACCTCAACCTCCTTTCGTTTCAAAAAAGGAGTTCATATGAATGTGACCTTGATATTCTGTTTGAGAGTTGGTTTCATGATGTCAACACCGGTTTGTCCGGAACTTTGTTGATTTGCTGAGTTCGCCGCCATTCCAACCACGCTTTAGAGGTATCGAGATCAATTCGCGCGCGATCATCTGCAAGGGGTACCAACATTCGGTCATGCTCGTGCATTATAATAACTTTTTTTGCACCATGATCACCGGTTAGCGACTTTAGGTCGCGAAAGTATTTTCTTGAGAATAAAACGGGATGTCCCGGTGTTCCGGCATGGGTCGCAGCTTGGACTATTCCTTTTTGTGATTCCTTATGTACTTGCACAATTTTTCTCAAATCCTGAGTCGTGATGTCAGGCATATCAGCGAGCATTATGACCACTGAATTTGTCTGCCGAGGAAGGGCTTCGATCCCTGCTTGTAAGGAAGAAGCCATGCCAGACGAAGCTCTTGGAGATTCGACGAGGTCAATACCCGTGAGAATTTTTGCTCGCGGGTGGAAAAAATCTGGAACAACAACTTTAAGGTCAAGATCGGCACGTTGAGCACGTTCGGCCAATACAGCAATGCAAGGTCTATTCTCAACCAATTCGAGACATTTATCCTTTCCCTCCATTCGGTTTGATGAACCGGCGGCCAACATTAAGGCGGCTGTCATTGCGCTTAGTTTAACCTCTCATTCGAAGACCTTCTGGGTCGAATTTGGGAGTTTGGATCACAGTGGCCTTTCTCATTTGTCCGAGTATCTCGACTTCTAATGGTAACCCGGGTTCGATCTTTTCCGTTGGAAGGAATCCGTGAGCAACGGAAGTCTTTGTCCAATGTGAGTAATTCCCCGAGGTGCAAAAACCGACAACATCACCATGAAGCCAGATGGGCTCGTATCCGTGAATATCAGCATCATTTGCATCGATTTCGAGAGCGCACAGCCGGCGGCCTGGTGGATGACGCCGTTCATTTTCGGCTGCTTCACGACCTATGAAATTCGCATTTTTATTGAATGAAATAAAGCGATCAAGACCTGTTTCGGCAGCTGTGTAATCAGGGGAGAACTCCGACAGCCACGAACCAAAGAAACGGTCCATCCTCAGTGACATCATTGCCCGCATGCCGAATGGCCGTAATCCATGTTGCTGTCCCTTTTGCCAAAGTGTGGACCAAACGGTGTGCTGGTCCATCGGATTGCAGTAAATTTCAAAACCGAGGTCACCGGTATAGGATAGTCGCTGGACAATGCAGTTGATGGAACCCACCATGATTCTCTTGACGTCCAAAAATTTAAATGCGTTGACATCGTAATTTGTGCAATCTTCCAGGAGGGCTTTGGATAGTGGTCCGGCAATTTGGAACCCGGTTCGTTTGTCGCTGATATTTTCAACGATGACATCCTCTTCCAATTGAGACTCGAACCAACGCAAATGGTAAGCTTGCGAGCCGTAAGAGGCTGTGAGCTGAAAAAGGGACTCATTGATGCAGGAAATCGTGAAATCACCAATGAGTTTACCTTTGGGGGATAACATTGGGGAGAGTCCCACACGGCCTGGTTGCGGAATGCGCCCAGCCATAATGCGATCAATCCAGTCCCTTGCACCAGTCCCAGAGACGAGAAACTTACCAAAATTGTGAATTTCGTTAATTCCGACACATGTTCTGACGTGGATGACTTCCCGTCCTGTTGCCGCAAATGCGTCGGAGCGGCGAAACGCCGGTGTTTCATAGGTGGGATCGTCATTTTCGGCAAAGTAGTTAACCACTTCCAAGCCATATTGATGACCCCAGACCGCGCCCAAGTCCGAAAAGATTTCATACATTGGAGTGGTTCGATGAGGCCGGGCAGCGGGCAGTTCTTCATTTGGGTACGTAATCGAAAAGCGCTTTTGATAATTTTCGATCACTTTCGGAAGAGTATATCCGGGCGTAATCCATTCTCCGAAGCGTGCAACATCCAGTGCCATCACATTCTGCTCAGGTTCTCCCTCAATCATCCATTGAGCAAGAGTTCGTCCGACGCCGCCCCCTTGAGAAAATCCAGCCATTACACCACATGCGGACCAGTAATTTCGTATTCCGGGAACAGGACCAACCAACGGGTTCCCGTCGGGAGCGAACGTAAACGGTCCGTGAATCACGGACTTAATTCCTGCCGTTTTAAGTACGGGATACCGTCTGTGAGCAAATTCGATGGACGCCTCAATTTTTTCGTAATCGTCCGGCAAGAGTTCATGGCCGAAATTCCAAGGGGTGCCGTTGATGGCCCATGGACGGCAATGTTGTTCATAAAACCCAATGCATATACCGCGTCCCTCTTGTCGAAAATAATTTTCTCCAGACGGGTCGACGACATGTGGATGTTCTCCGCCGTCTTTGAAGATTTCGGTAATGAGTGCGATTTCATCGGTAACCAGATATTGGTGTTCCATGGGATGGAGTGGAAAGTACACGTTCGCCATTTCCCCTACTTCTCGCGCCCAGAGACCACCGGCGTTTACAACATGCTCCGCATGAACAGTTCCTTTCTCTGTTACAACATCCCAGGTTCCATCCCGGCGCTGGTTTGTTTCACGTACCATACATTGCGTTTCGATCATAGCTCCGTTCATTCGAGCTGCTTTCGCGTAGGCATGGGTTGTTCCTGAGGGATCCAAGTGACCATCGAGCGGGTCATACAGTGCTCCGATTATACCATCGGTATTGGTGAGTGGCGCGATCTTTTTTATTTCTTCGGGACCGATAATTTCCGTTTCAAGACCCATGTAGCGGTGCTTTGCGCGTTCAGCGAGCAGCATGTCAAATCGATCACGATCATCGGCGAGGGTTATGCCGCCCACATGATGCAATCCACAGGACATACCGGTGAGATTCTCAAGTTCTTTGTAGAGGCGAATGGTGTATCCTTGGAGGGCTGCCATATTCGTGTCACTGTTCAAGGTGTGAAATCCGCCCGCCGCGTGCCAAGTTGATCCAGAAGTGAGCTCCGACCTTTCTACGAGGAGAAGGTCCGACCAACCATATTTGGTGAGATGGTAAAGAACGGAACAGCCAACAACACCGCCACCAATGACAACCACCTGGGCCGTTTGTTTCATGATAGATCCTCGCTTATGTGTTTCTGAACTTACTTCGGTTTGTATGACCTGAGAGCAAGTGAATTGGCGACATGTACATGTCGCATTTCATGTTCTTCAATTGATGGCACTCGATTGCAGGAAAATGTCTTGTTTCGACGATCTTATGAAAGCGTCGCTCAACATCTGTGATTCATTTTTTTGCAGTTCCAAAAATTTGGTGTAAGGTTAAATTGGTTGGTTTTTGTAAGATTGATTGGAGATGCTCACTCAACAAATTTGCTTAGGCCGTTCATATTTCAGGATCGGCGCATAAATAGTGAATTGCACTCTGGAAGGATTATATGAATTACTTCAGCGACTCAATCTTCAGTTTTGTAATTTGATTCCCCTTGCGTTCAGACACCTCGAAGCGAAATCCATGAAACGAAAAAATCTGCCCTTCGGTTGGGATGGTTTGAGCCTCATGAATGACTAGGCCGGCAATGGTGTTGGCTTCATCATCAGGAAGGGTCCAATCATGATCGCGATTAAGATCACGGATCGTCATTGTGCCATCAATGAAATAGGTTCCATCTTCGTCTTTAAAAACTGAGTCTTCCGCTTCAGGATCAAATTCGTCAGTGATTTCGCCTACAATTTCCTCAAGAATATCTTCCAATGTGATTAAACCTTGAAGCAATCCGTATTCATCAACAACAAGAGCAAAATGTGTTCTTTGCTTTAGGAATTGCCGCATCTGATCATCAAGTGTAGTCGTTTCTGGAATGAAGTAGGGCTCGCGTAAAACCTTTGCTAAATCAAATTTTTTAAGAGCTGAAATACTACCATCCAAGCCGTCGCCCAATTCATTAATTGATCGCAACAATTGTTTTGCATGAATAATACCGATAATGTTTTCGGGTTCATCTTTGTACACAGGTAGACGAGTATGCGGACTTTCCAAGCACTGGCGAAGAATATCTTCCGGTGGGTTGTCGGCATTAATCATTTCTATACTCGAACGATGAAGCATAACTTCATCGACAAAGCGTTCAGAAAGTTCGAGCGCCCCGAGAATACGATCGCGATCTTCTTTTTCTACCAATCCCTCTGAATGGCCAAGAGTAACAGCACCTGCGATTTCTTCGCGTACAGCCATGATGTGACTATCTGGATCCGTCTGTACACCAAAAAATCGCAGAACGCCTCGCACGAGGAAACGTACGGCAGAGACAATTGGTGAAAAAAGTGTGACAATCAGACTAATTGGACCGGACACGGCCGATGCGGCTTTTTCTGAATTGGTAATTGCGTAGGTCTTGGGCAGAACTTCAGCAAAGATCAAGACGAGTAATGTCATGATCAGGGTTGCCAGTGCGACGCCGCTTTCGCCAAACGCCCGTGTAAAGAGCGCAGTTGCGAGAGATGCAGCAAAAATATTGACCAGGTTGTTGCCCAAGAGTACCGATCCGATCAAACGCTCGTTATCTTCCGTGATCTTGAGAGCACGTGCCGCGGCGCGTGACCCCTTGTCAGCTTGGGCGCGTAGTTTCCCTCGCGATGCCGCTGTCAATGCAGTCTCAGATCCGGAAAAAAAGCCAGAGAGAAACAGCAGAAATACGATGATGCCGCAGGTCACCCAGAACGTCGTGTCGAATGCTGAAGTTGTGATTGCCGTCTCGAAAGACAGGAGTTTCGGTTCCATAGCAAAATTCTAATTGTGATGGGAAGGATTATCTTTGAGGATAAACAGTGAACATGGTTCTGCGCTAGACTGCAGTTAAATTTAACGTAAAACGTCGCCGAACAATGTTCTGGGTGCGGTACCGATACGCCATAACGCTCTCGCTCAAGTTGACTCGGGGCGAGCTAGTGGGTGATGATCTTCAACCAGCTTCGTAAGTCTCTCATCGATTACATGGGTATAAATCTCGGTTGTGCCAATATCTGCATGCCCAAGTAATGTTTGAATTGAACGCAAATCGGCTCCATTGTTTAGGAGGTGGGTCGCAAATGCGTGACGAAGTGTATGGGGTGTAACCAATTCGGGCGGAACCCTCCCGAATACTGCGAGCTCTTTGAGCAGCAGAAAAAATGTCTGTCGGGTCATATGACCTGATTTGCCGCGCGATGGAAAAAGAAATTTTGAATTTGGCTGGCCTGTATTTCTCAATGTTTGATTTTCGGTATCGCGGATTTTCAACCACTCGGATAGAGCTTGTTGGGCCGACGGGGATAAGGGCACTAGTCGTTCTTTATTTCCTTTCCCGCGAATCAGTAGGAATTCGGGCTTCCCTCGTGCCACAGACGTCGGCAATGAGACCAATTCGCTTACCCGCATTCCTGTGGCATACAGCAGTTCCAGAAGGCAGGTGTTTCGGACCTGATTTTTTTCTGAATGACTGTAGGTCCGTGCCGCCTCAAGAAGTTGATCGACCTGTTCTTCTGATAGAACCTTTGGAAGTCGTTTGCTCTTTGTCGGACCCACGATCTTGAGCGCTGGATTATCCTCGCGCCATGCCTCATCAAACGCGAAACGATAAATCTGCTTGATGGCTGAAAGTCTCCGCGCACGTGTACTATTTGATAAACCTTTGTTAATACAGTGATTCAGATAATCAATGATCGTTTCTTTCGATGCCATGACAAACGATGAATTTTGCTTTTTGAGCCAATCCGAGAAATGGAGAAGGTCTCGACAATAGGCAAATTGCGTATTGGCTGCCGCGCCAATTTCTGCCCGCTGTGCATCGAGGAACAGAGATATCCATTGCGATTCAGTAGGCATAATTGGGACTTTACTATGGTGATTTAGACAGACTAATTAGTTCAGCGGGTGAAATCAGTGATGTTTTGTATGATGATGCATATTACACTGAAACATTGCCAATGTATCGTCAAGGGACTGGGTAATCGTATTGGACGTGGTTCCCGGCAGATTGAGACTCAAAAAGGTTCATTTTCGGCAAATCCAACACTATCAATAATGCCCAATAGGACGAATTAAAATAGTCATGATGTGTTGCACAAGGCAATCCCACGCTGTTTTTTGTCACTTTTTTATTGACAACACGTGTCGGTCTGTTGCACGCGCGTGCGCTCGCACGAGATTTTGCTCCTGATGGGGCGACGTTTTAATCGCTTGACGTTTTCGGGTTTGAGAGATGTCGCGCAAAAAAATGCGCAGGACGGTTTTTTCCTCTGGCCTTCCGGCACGGGCTGTGTCCTACACGGTGCAGGATACCGCCGGATTCGCACACCGACCCGATTCTCCGGGAACCGCCAAAGAGCTTCTCGCTGTCCGAGGTCGACGTCCGTCGGGTCGAGCCGACGGAACGACCGCGCTTCGACCGGTTGATGAACGCGCACCATTATCGCGGGTTCCGGCGTCGCACACACAGGCCGCACAAAAGCCCGGGAGGGTGTGGGTTGTGGTCTATGGTCCTGTTCGGAGGATTGGGGCTGGGACGGGCCGTGTGCGGGAGAGGGGTGCCGAACGGGACGTTCCCATGTGCCCACCCATACGGTCCAAGGCGACCGGTGGATCGGATGGACGCCGGACCCGCCGTATGA
>JAPORU010000015.1 GCA_026710045.1 Aestuariivita sp.
CAGGGCACGATGCCATCGCGGTCGCCGCCCTCCCAGAGGATCGGGTGACCGAGAATGAATTGATATTGGTCCTCGATTACGCACACCGGCACCCCGAGCTCCACCGGGGTTCCCGCAGTCGTCTGTCCGGGCCCTTTGCGATCCAGCGGGTGTGCGGCTCGAACACGGAGAAGATCTTCTTGTCCTGCGGGATCGTCTCGCCCTTCAGCAGACGGCGTTCCACCTGGTCCCGCAAACGGTGCACGTAGCTCATATATTCGTCGCTTTTTTCCAGCAGGAGGCCGGCATAGGCGGTGTCCAGCTCGACCCGGATGTCCGCCCGTTTCCGGATCCGATGATCGGCCCGCTTTAGATAGGCGCGGATCACGGTCTCGAAGAGCGTGTGATGACGCCGGATGCGGCGCGCCTTCTGCCAGGCTTTCTTCAGGGCTCTCAACCAATGCCTTACCTGCCGCCATCCCGCGACCCCCAAGAGCTTGCAGAGACGCACCGGCTGCTGGATGGCGGCCCGGATCGCATCCCACAGCAGACGCAGGTCCGTCGGATATTCCACATCCGTCTCCACCACGAAGCTGTCGCCCCGCGCCTGCAACCCCGCGTCCATCGAATGACCGACGGCCTTATGGCCCAGCCGGACGATCGCACGGTTGATCTGCGTCAGGACATCGTCTGTCAGAAGAGAGAGATTGTTCGCCAGCGTCGCCGCGGAAATCGGCGCGGGATTCAGGACATCGGACAGACCCGCCAGACGGCGCATGTCCCGGTGATTGGAGGCCAGGTTCGCCAGCCGGTCAAAGTCGATGTCCAGACCCGGCTTCATCACGGCAAACACCCGAACTTGACACGATCTGCCAGAAGTCCATCCCCGGCCGGCCGTTCGCACCGTTCACGGTTTCGCTGTGACTCTTCTGAATGAGCGCCAGAACCTCATCCCGGGTTTCCACATCGCACCAGAGCGCCTGCAAGGCGGTGCAGAGCACCTCGGTATCGTCCCGGGACCGGGGATTGAAGATGAGATTCTCAATGGGAATTGCGCCCAAAGGGGGTTGCGGGTCAAAGGTCTGTCGCATAAGGTTCCCCCAGTGTTCTCTCTCGGTGTGTTTGAGACGCTCATTTTGGCGAAGATTTGCGGATTTCGTGCAAATCTTGTGGTTTTATGATGGTTTTGTACCATACATCGCAAATCTTCGCCAGTAAAAACGCACGAATAAGTGAGTTTTTTCAGGATCTTACCAGAGAATTTCAGGTTTTTTTGCAGACACTAGCTAGTCAGCACGTTGCAGTTCTACCCCAACTTGGATGAGGCGAAAACGGCAATTCGACACCTACAATCGTGAATTTCGGATAAATCCCTCACGAGACGTGTCTACGATGTAATACAGGAAAATGAAAAACGGTATCGAAACGGCTCGACCAAATCAAGAGTCCGGAAAATACGACAATCAATGTAACGCTTCGGTACGTATCATAAGGACACACAAATCAGATCAAGGTGAGGATTGACACACACTTGGCACTTTTCATAACTGAACACCATCATGACCATTCCCACGGAACAACAAAGTTCCCCAGGGTCGACCTTACGTCATCTTCACCATCGCCGTCCCTTTGAACTTTCGCGACAAGACCTTTTTTCTTCATTTCCTGAACGTCGACAACACGTGCCCGCAAATTCTTATTCTTAAGTTCCTGGTTAAATATGCGGGTAATCGCCGACCGTCTCAGATCCGGTTTGAAGACTTTACCAACAGCCGTTTTTGGCAATTCCGGCAAAATTTCCAGATAGACCGGACGCGCAGCCTTTTCGCCAACATTCTCTTGAGCAAATGCGAGGAGTTCTTCATTCTCGACAGACGCATCCGCAACCAGCTCGACATAGACGCAGGGCACTTCGCCCGCGTAGAGATCCGGCTGTCCAATGGCACCAGCAAAGGCAACAGCCGGGTGCCGTAGGAGGGTCTCCTCAATCTCCGCGGGATCAATGTTGTGGCCTCCCCGAAGAATCATATCCTTTGCGCGGCCTGTAATCCATAGATACTGATCCGAGTCGATCCGCCCCAAATCTCCCGTCCGTAAATAATCACCATAGTAGAGATTTTGATTCTTGCCCGGTTCGGTATAGGTCTGACCAACGATAATCCCGGGATTGGACACACATATCTCACCAATCTCGTCAACGGCCGCCTCAACCGGCTCACCGGACTCTTCTCGGAAGATCTTTACGTCCGTATACGGAAATGGAACACCGATTGAACCAACCTTCTTTTCTCCATCCACAGGATTACACGAAACCAGACAGGTCGCTTCCGTTAGTCCATACCCTTCGACAATGGAAATTCCGGTGGCCTCCTCAAAACGTCGAAACAATTCGAGTGGCAAAGGAGCCGAGCCAGAGAACGCTTTCTTGACCGATGAAATATTCGCATTGACAGGACGCTGCATCTTGGCGGCAATCGCTGTTGGAACAGTAATGATGAACGTCGTCTTCCAGCGCTCACACAGCTTCCAAAAATTATCAAAAACCCCATCGCCACGATACCCTTGCGGTGTCGGGAACACGACATGTGCCCCAGATGTCACTGCGGCCATAAGGATTACATGACACGCAAAAACATGAAAAAGAGGTAACGGACACATTACACTGTCATTTTCGGTAAAGAGAAGCTCATGCCCCAACCAACCATTGTACATAAGTCCCGAATACTTATGTCGTGCGACTTTCGGCAGTCCGGTTGTGCCGCCGGTATGAAAGAAACACGCGACACGATCTTCCAATTGATCTTCAAACGTCAGTTTCGCAGGTTGAGAAGATACCTCTACATTCCAGTCCTTGTACGTGACATGGTCCGATCTCGTGACCTTCGGACGAATAATCGGAACAATGAACTTCTTGAGCCCGGTGAGATAACGTACGAGGTCGACTTCCAGGACAGTGTGTACATTTGGCGCGAAGCGAACCGCTTCTGCAACTTTTTGAGGAACATCAGTCTTTGGAAATCCCCGCAGGGTGACAAGAACGCGCGCATCCGTTTCCTTCAAAATGCTACCAATTTGCTCAGATTCCAGAAGAGGATTGATGGGATTCACAATCCCCGCAATCGCTCCTCCCAAGAGCGTAATCACTGTTTCGGTACAGTTCGGCAAGACATAGGCAATCACCTTATCTTCATCCACTCCGAGAGATCGAAACAGGTTTGCAGCCTGCACAACCTTGGCATGAAGTTGAGACCATGTGAGCGTTTCAGACGCATCTTCGGGTGCGGAAAATAATTGATAACTAATCGCTTTATGGTTTGGAAACGCATTGGTCGTCGCCGTTAGCCTTTGAAACAATGTTAGGGCCGTATCACGATCAACCCACGGCATTTCTTCTTCAATCCGAAACTTATCAGCCAACCCTGAAAACGCCATTCTCTTAAGTTCCCTCTTTTTATGTGCACTCGACACGTAACGACTCAGATTTCCATACAACAATCACCAAATCATTTGTATGTCTGTATGTCATTATGTTATTTTCGTAATTTGCAAGAGATTGCCTGGTGCCGAAGGTCTCCGGATCATATCAAATCCCCTTTCTATTCTTGCAAATGATCGTCGTATTTCTCCACATCGATAACCGACCTGGATACTTCATCCTGCGGAAAAAGTCATACCAAAGACTTCTGTATTGCCGACACAAATGCTCCAACTTAGTCAGATGTGTTTCAGTGTACCCTTCACCAAGAGGTGAAACACAGTCAAATTGCAAAGACACCTGAGCAAAATCGTTCATAGAAACCAATGAATAAGGATGTATGGACTTGAAATGGAACTGTTTCCCATATTTTTTACCCTCTTTCGTGGACTCGACATCAGGCGCCTTCCAGAGCCCCTTGAGACCATCAAGGATAAGTGCTACGGAACAAGAAGCAATCCGTATGTTGATTCAATTGTTCATCTTTTGTTTTTCAGTCATCTTGTCTATAAGCCGAACGACGTCGCGGTAGACATCTCGGCAAACACCCATTCTGTTAAACTCTTAGTTGTGGCGCGTCTATGTTTGGGAATTTTGGTAGTCTGTTTGCATCAAATCTTGCAATTGATCTTGGAACAGCAAACACGCTGATTTACTCAAAGGGTCGGGGCGTCATCCTTTCGGAACCCTCCGTTGTTGCCTATCACGTCAAAGACGGAAATAAGAATGTTCTCGCCGTTGGAGAAGATGCCAAGCTCATGCTTGGACGTACGCCAGGATCGATTGAAGCAATCCGACCGATGCGAGAAGGTGTAATCGCCGACTTTGAAGCCGCCGAGGAAATGATCAAGCATTTCATTCGCAAGGTTCGCAAACAATCCACGCTCTCGAAACCCAAAGTCATCGTATGTGTCCCTCATGGCGCCACACCCGTCGAGAAACGTGCCATTCGCCAGTCCGTCTTGTCGGCTGGAGCCCGAAAGGCTGGGTTGATAGCAGAGCCCATTGCCGCAGCGATTGGCGCCGGAATGCCAATCACCGATCCCACGGGAAGTATGGTCGTGGATATCGGCGGCGGAACGACAGAAGTCGCTGTCTTGAGTTTAGGGGACATCGTCTATGCACGCTCAATTCGAGTGGGCGGTGATCGAATGGACGAAGGAATTATCAATTTCTTGCGACGGGAACAGAACATACTTGTCGGACAAATGACCGCAGAACGCATCAAGATATCGATTGGCTCTGCTCGCATGCCCAGTGATGGTCACGGAAATTCCATGCACATCCGCGGACGCGATCTCATCAACGGCATCCCGAAAGAAATCGAGATCACCCAGTCACAAATGGTCGAGGCTCTCACGGATCCTGTGCGACAGATCTGCGACGCCGTAACGACGGCCTTGGAAGCCACCCCACCCGATCTCTCAGCCGATATCGTTGATCGAGGTGTGATGCTAACAGGCGGCGGCGCCCTGCTTGGAGATCTCGACGTGGCCTTGCGATTGCAAACAGGATTGGCGATTTCTGTGGCCGATCAAAGCCTGAATTGCGTTGCGTTCGGGACCGGACGAGCACTGGAGTATGAAAAACAACTTCGTCACGCAATCGATTACGACAGCTAATGGTTCTGTTCTTGCTCAAACAAGATTAGTTATTGCGATGAGGAAATGTGGTGACGAAAGATCGTTTCCATCAGGATCAATACTCCCGTCCCATTAGACGATTGCTGACGGGACTCGTCATCTTGATCCTCTTCGGCCTTTTTCTTTTCTGGAGAATTGATGGTCCGAGAGTTGAACGAATCCGAGCTGAAGTTGCCGACCAAGTATTGCTCCGCGTAAACTGGCTGATGACGCCTGTTGTCAGCACAATCGAGCTTTTCAGGAACTTTCAATCCTATCAATATCTTGCCGAACAAAACCGGGAATTGCGCACTGAATTGAGACAAATGAATGCGTGGAAGGAAGCCGCACTGCAGCTCGAACAAGAAAATGCCCGATTGCTTGATCTCAACAACGTACGGATCGACCCCCGATTAACCTACATTACGGGCAATGTCGTAGCGGATAGCGGTTCGCCTTTCCGTCAATCTGTATTGCTCAACATCGGTTCCGATGATGGAGTGATCGACGGCTGGGCCGCGATGGATGGAATCGGCTTGGTCGGACGCATCTCGGGCGTTGGAAAAAATACATCACGTGTCCTTCTTTTGAACGATGCCACCAGCTCCGTTCCGGCGACCATTCAACCATCGGGTCAAAATACACTCGTCATTGGCGACAATTCATCGGCTCCATTGCTCAATTTCATCGAAGACAGTGAGCTTGTGCGTCCGGGAGACCGCGTTGTGAGTTCTGGTGACGGAGGCGTTTTTCCTCCGGGATTGTTGATCGGACAAGTTGCGCTTGATTCGTCCGGTAAGCTACGTTTGCGCCTCTCCGCCGATTTTGAACGACTCAAATTCCTCCGTTTGATCCGCTACAAAAATACCGAAACAATCGATAATCCAAGTTACTTGGTTTTCCCAAATCCCAACTTGAGCCAGAATTGGGGAGAACCAAATCGATGAATAATATCTCCCGCACACGTCTATTCACTATGTACCTAATCTATCTGGGAATAACCTTTCTAATTCTGTTTTTCCAGCTCATTCCTCTCAACCTGTTCCCTGAGGCTTGGGTCGGGCCGGACATTCTCCTTGGAGTCACTCTTGCATGGGTCACACGACAACCTGAATTTGTTCCGATACTCTTGGTCACTGTCAGCTTCTTACTTGCTGACTTCCTGTTGCAACGTCCACCTGGATTGTTTGCATTACTGGTTGTCATAGGGACGGAATATATCAAATCACACGTAAACGGGCTCCGCTACGCGAGCTTTATTGAAGAATGGATAACGGCGGGTTTCGCGATCACCTTCATCATTGTTGCATTTTGGTGTGTTCAAGCTGTTGTTGGCATTGGTCAAGCTCCCTTCACCATGAGCCTATTGCACATCGTTGCGACCATTATCACCTACCCTGCGATACTGTTCGGCTCTCATATTTTCTTCGGTATTCGAAAATCCCCATCGCACTCTGACGATTCAATGGGACGCCGGTCATGAAGGCACCCACCAACAATCTCGACAGGGCCAATTCTGGTTTAACGCGACGAACACTCATCCTTGGCGGCGTACAACTGTCGATTGTGGCAACTCTGGGACTTCGGATGCATCATCTTCAGATTAAACAATCTGACGAATTTCGATTACTCGCCGAAGAAAACCGCATTAACATTCGACTCATTCCGCCAGCCCGCGGCAAAATATTCGATAAAGACGGGCAGCTTATCGCTCATAATACGCCAACGTATCGCGTTGTCATCGTTCGTGAAGATGCAGGTGACATTAACACCATAATCCAGAAGCTCAGACAACTCATTACATTAAATGACCAGCAAATTGACGTCGCAAGAAAGGAGCTTGAGCAAAGCCCGTCATTTGTACGCGTCACCATCGCAGAACATGTGTCTTGGAATGAAGTTGCGGCCGTTGCGGTGAACGCACCTGCGTTACCCGGAGTCACTCCTGAAGTCGGCTTTACCCGCGAATACCCGCATGCTCAGAACTTTTCCCATGTTATCGGATATGTCGGACCTATCAGCGACTATGACTTAGAAAAAATTGAAAATCCGGATCAGCTTCTGCGTATTCCACGCTATCAGATCGGCAAGGTGGGACTAGAATCGCGAAAGGAGGAGGTGCTTCGCGGAAAAGCCGGATCAAAGCATGTCGAAGTCAATGCTGCCGGTCGTGTAATGCGTGAACTGGAAATTCGAGAAGGCCAACCCGGGTCTGATATCCAGGTTACCCTCGATGCAAACTTACAAAATTATGTGCAGGCGCGATTGGGGGACATTAGCGCCAGTGCGGTCGTAATGGACGCGAGAACGGGCGACATACTCGCAATCACGTCATCTCCAAGCTATGACCCAAACAAGTTCGTACATGGAATATCCTCAAAAGACTACGAAGCTCTGCTATCGAACCCGTATCGACCGCTCGCCTCGAAATCCGTGCAAGGAATTTATCCGCCGGGATCAACCTTCAAGATGATTACAGCTTTGGCGGCTCTTGAAGAAGGTATTATTGACACCAACGAAAAGATATATTGTCCCGGATTTCTCAAGGTATCCGGACGCCGATTCTATTGCTGGAAACATAGCGGTCACGGATGGGTGAATATGCACCAGTCGATTGAGCAGAGCTGCGACGTCTATTACTACAGTTTAGCCCGCAAAATTGGTCACGAAAAAATCGCGTCAATGGCGCGGCGCTTCGGTCTCGGTATGAAACATGACTTACCGATGTCAGCGGTTGCGTCTGGGCTTGTTCCGGACAAAGCCTGGAAACGCCGTGTTCACTCTGAAAACTGGTTTGTCGGTGATACCGTCAACGTTTCGATCGGACAGGGTTTCCTGCTGGCCTCACCACTCCAATTATGTGTCATGACGGCCCGACTGGCAACTGGCCGAACCATTACCCCACGCCTTATAAAGACAATCAACGGTCTCAATCAACCCATCCAATCAACGGAGTCTCTTCGCATAAAAGATGAAAATCTCGCCACAATAAGAAAGGCCATGTATGCGGTTACAAATGACCGCGAGGGGACAGCCTTCAGTTCCAGAGTAATCGATGACGCATACAAGCTCGCTGGCAAAACAGGAACCAGTCAAGTACGCAACATTTCCACAACCGAACGACAAAGCGGCATTCTTACAGATGATGATTTACCGTGGGAAAAGCGTGACCACGCCTTGTTTGTGAACTTCGCCCCATATGATAACCCGCGCATCGCCGTATCCGTGATCGTTGAACATGGTGGAGCGGGATCAAAGATGGCAGCACCCATTGCACGTGATATCACCCTTCAAGCTCTGCACAGAGGCACACCACCTCTCTCTGTCTATCCCTCGAAAGATCGAAAAAAAATTCGTGAGCAACAGAAAAGATTGCATGATTTAACACCTGTTGCCGACGCTCGAGCAAGCGATAGAGCATGAGTTATCTCGAATATACGATAAAATATGTTCCGACCGGACTAAGAAAATTCCTATTTTTGAATTGGGCACTCGCTGTTCTCCTCACGGCCTTGGCCGGGATCGGATTCTTGATGCTCTTCTCAATTTCTGGAGGACACATCGAACCGTGGGCTTTTCCACAGATGCAAAGGTTTGCAGCCGGTTTTGCTCTGATGATTCTCATCGCCATCATTCCAATCTGGTTCTGGCGAAATATCTCCGCGCTATGCTACATCATCTCTGTGCTCCTGTTAATTGCCGTCAGTTTGTTTGGGATCATCAGCCAGGGCGCACAGCGTTGGATTGACCTTGGATTCACACGCTTCCAACCCTCAGAGCTCACAAAAATTACCCTCATAATGCTCTTGGCAGCCTATTACGACTGGCTCCCCAAGAACCGAACATCGCATCCGATCTGGGTCATTATTCCTGTATTGATCATTCTGGTACCAACTGTCCTTATTTTGCAGCAGCCCGATCTTGGAACAGCCATTTTGCTGCTTACAGCCGGCGCGGGAGTTATGTTTCTGGCCGGTGTGCATTGGGGATATTTTGCCGCTGTATTCACAGTTCTTTCGGGACTGATCACAGCCGTCTTTCAAAGCCGTGACACGAGCTGGCAGATTCTGCAAGACTATCAATATCGGCGCATTGATACCTTCTTTGACCCGGCCAGCGATCCTCTGGGGGCCGGTTATCATATTACACAATCAAAAATTGCGCTTGGTTCCGGTGGTTGGTCGGGACGGGGCTTTATGCAAGGAACGCAAACCCGATTAAATTTCCTCCCGGAAAAACATACCGATTTTATCTTCACGACCTTGGCCGAAGAATTTGGATTTGTGGGAACCACGCTCCTCTTGCTACTCTATGTGGCTATTTTTGGTGCGTGTGTATTTACAGCCTTATCAACACGCGACCGATTCGCAACCCTGCTCACCCTCGGCGTTGCGTTAACGTTCTTTTTATTGTTCGTTTTGAACATAGCAATGGTTACGGGTCTTGCGCCGGTTGTCGGTGTTCCTCTTCCCCTGGTGAGCTTTGGAGGTTCAATCATGTTAGTCTTGATGCTCGCCTTTGGACTGGTTCAAAGTGCTCACGTCCACCGGCCACGATGAACGCACGACGACATGATCAATATTCTTTTCTCAGCACCACGGCACAATTGGGCAGAATACAAGGATCCATTACGAACGGCCTTTCGTGACGTCGATCTTCGTGCCAATCTGAAACACACGTTTCCGCCCGAGGACGTTGATTACATCATTGTCGCGCCAAACGGCAATTTGGAAAATCTCACACCTTATTCGAGACTCAAGGCGGTCTTCAGTCTCTGGGCGGGCATTGAACATATTGTAGACAACCCCACGCTCCGTGTGCCACTCGCACGCATGGTTGATCCAGCCTTAACCCAAGGAATGGTTGAATGGGTGACCGGACATGTACTGCGCCATCACCTCGGCATAGACAGACATATCTTGGCTGCTCCCGGTGAATGGAACCCGAACGCGCCGCCGTTGGCTCCCCAAAGAAAAGTTGCCGTACTGGGCCTCGGAGAGCTGGGATCCGCCTGCGCTCATGCGTTGGCTCGACTCGGATTTTGCGTCTGGGGTTGGTCACGTTCACATAAATTACGAAAGGGCATGCAGACCCGTTACGGAGTCGAAGGATTAGAAGAAGCACTCACACACGCCGACATTGTCATTCTACTCTTACCGGCCACACCGCAAACCGAAAATATCATGAACGCACAAACACTTCGGTTGCTTGCTCCCGGTGCCTTCGTCATCAATCCCGGCCGTGGAAGCTTGATTGATGACGCCGCTCTTCTTGGATCGCTCGATGCCGGCCATATTGCACATGCAACCCTGGATGTCTTTCGAACCGAACCTCTCCCGCCGGAACATCCGTATTGGCGTCATCCCAGCGTCACGGTCACACCCCATATCGCCTCTGAAACCCGTGCCAATTCAGCCTCTCAATCCATTGCACAAAACATAAAACGCGCTGAATCCAACCAACCGATCCTCCATCCTGTTGATCGCACACTTGGATACTGATCACCCATCCGACCAACACATGACCATATATGCGTCAGCCTCTCAAAGTGTTCCGTCAAAGATATCACCTTCTGCTACATTCAATAATCCGTTCTCTTGACATCAAACCCTTCTTCACATGAGTCAAATTTTCGATCAAGACACATGCGACGAAGACATCATGGCGCAAATCTGATAAAATTCTGATCAAGCGGAACGTCACGCACACAAAGGCGTAAAACTTTCCCAAAACATCAAAGGCAAAGGAACCCGATGGTGTCGGCAGGCGGCAAGAACGATTGGCCAATACCCTAAACGTATAGCACTGAGAGATTTGAACTGTTCTTTGCTGGTCTTGCATTCGGCAAATACAATGTCCATGAGTTCATCACAGCTTTCCGTTATGGGTAGCCCTGAAACGGCTAGTCCATGATCGTGTGAATGAACATATAAGTGCTGTTCCGATTCTTCATTTGTTATCCAGAGCTGCATCGTGCAGTGAGGAATAAGATTTTCAAGTGTGTTTAAAAGGTCTTTGAAATTTGCGTTGGGGTTGGCAAGCTTGTGCCAGATGCACAAAGTGGGGATCAAGGTACTTCCGGCCGTGGCCTGTTGAAAATAATCTTTGTCGGCGCGATCCTTGGGATGTTCAGCCAGTTCATGATATTCCGTCAAGATGCATGGATAAGCCGCATTTGCGTGTAACGCAAAGCAACTTGCGTCTAGGCATTGGTTTGTCCAATTGCGGATAGAATCCATTCTGTTTCTAAGTGCGAAAAAAATGCAGGTCAGTCCAATCTCAATGGAATGATCATCCCGGATTGGTGAAACAAGTGCGCTGTTATTGTTTATTATTTGAATAATGCGATCCGCACATTCATCCAGATTGGAAATTAGTTTCGCAAGTTCATCCGGGGTTTGTTCTGTTGTCTGGTGCTCTATCTGATAATGTGCCCAAATGCCGGTTAGACTCAGGCGTCCAAGAAGTTCGAACAAGGCGAGGTTTACATCAAGCGGAAAGCGACTGTTTACCGCATTGGACAATCCATCTTTTACAGCAGCATGCGGCAATAATTTTTTGCCAGCAAATTCATTTGCAATGGCCAGATGGAGGGCAATGAGGTTGTGTAACGCCAATATCATAGCTTTTGCGGGGTCGCCGCTTTTGGGAAAAGATTTCGCAAAGATATCCCAGCCGTAGAGCATGGCCAGTTCGCTGCACCGGTAGGGCGCTTCAAGATTATCGGCTTCCCTGGCCCATGCATACAAGACCCAGCAACAGAGGTTGAGCTGGCGCATTAATGTTACGCGGTCTTTTTGCTGCGGGCCTAAATCTGAACGCAGTTTTTTCAACATTTCCAAGAAATATTGATAGGCGGCCTCGGGTTCATCCAACAGGGCAACGGATTTTCGAAGCAGTGTGCGGGCGTTTCCGGACAGGACATTTTCACCAAGAATTCCGTGAAGTATAAAATTGGCCAGTCGGTCGCCGTCCCAACGCTGAAATTCTATTTGATCTTTATGTTTCTGTTCGTAGTTACCTAAATCTGTATCGACATCTTGTTTGATATCGCCGCCAACGACCACGCAGATGGCGACCGGTAAATCTGTATATTCCTGTGGGATGCGATGGGGAATGTAACTGTCAAGTATTTCATTCAATGATGGCCGAACAGATTGGACGGGTCCGTCCCAGCTTGATCTTGTGAGGTCGCCCGATTTAACCGTAAACAAAAAGACTTTCTTGTGTCCGTCTTGATCTTTTCCAACAGCGGCGAGATCGACTCCGTGTTGACGGACCCCGACGGTCGGTCTCGAATAGACATGAAAACCCATTTCACTCAAAAGATCGGGAAGAATGGCATCCAACTCTTCACGTTCTTTTAAGGCGGCTAGATATTCCTTGATCAGCAGTTTCATGAATCAAACGTCTCGGTACGAAACTCAATAATGCGGCTGTGGTATTGAAGCGGGGCAATATGATCGAGACGTGGAAATTCTATGGAGGTGCTATATGAAGAGAGCCGGTGCTCATTTCTTTCAAGCTCTCCGTTGGAGTTGCGGATGTATGTTATGGACCCAACTTTGTACAGCAAAGTTTGTTTTGATGCTAAACTCAATAAAACAGATGAAGATTCCGCTTTTTTATAAAGCTGGGAAATCAATTTTTTCTGGCGTTTATTTTGAACTTGTTGCTGAATTCCCGAAGGCCACAACTCCTTTATTTCCGGGATAGATCTGAGATCGTCAAGATATGTTTCATGCGCTTTTAAAGCGGCTTGCAGATGCTGTTGTCCTTTGTCCTTTGTCTGTGCCGCTTGTTCAACAACATCGCGGGCTTGACCCGGGAAATTGATCATAAGAGGTTCGACGAGTAGTTCTGCAATTTCTTGAGCGGCGTCTTTTTTACTTACGGCTCGTAAGAAGGAAATAAGTAACGATGTAACGGTTGTTGTTTCAATCAAAAAATAACCCAGAGCTTTCCGACTGATAAAAATCAATTCCGCATCACTGAAATTGAAGGGGTCGAGATTAATGTGAAGCGTATGGTCCTTTTTTATGGAACGATGAAACAGGGCTGGCAGTGCGGATCGGGTCGCGTGGTTTCCGTTGCGCAACCAATGAACGACGAGCCATCCAAGCGTGTCTGTGTGGTTTTCTGCCAGATTATGAACAAAATTCTCGAGATCAGAAATTTGCAAGGGGGTTTTGGGATGATCAAGCAACTGTTGCAGACATGTGGCGATCGCAGTCCGGTTTTCAGGATCAAGGCATTGCGAAAATGCGTAATCGATCTGGTCAACAATGTCTTTTATGGATGGGTCTGACGCATTTAATGCGGATATCATGCCGAGTTTTATGGGTGTACTGAATGCCATGTGATGCTGCCCAAGCATCATTGCCAGATTATGGTGCAATGCGGGGGATGCGTTTTGGGTAGCTAATTCGATCAGGCGAATGACATCCGCGTCCTTTAAAAATTGTCCACGGGCAGAATTATCCAGCAGGGCTCGAATTGCAGCCGCTATTTCATCCTTGGATTTCGCTTGTTCAATAAAACATGCCAGATCTTGAAGCCCAGAGATGTGAAGCGCTTTGTTGGATGTCGCGTCAATTTGTCCGAGCGCTGTAAGAGCGGATAACCGTGCCAGAGGGCGAGTATCGGTTAAAAATGCTTGTGCAGCGGAATGATAAATTTCCATGTCAATCGTAGCTCCAGCTTCCAGAACAAATGTTAGAAATGGGAGCAATTGATCATTGCCGTGTTTTAATCTTTCAAGCACAGTGGAGGTTTCTTCTGGGCGTTTCTTTAACCATTCGCGGAACGCTACGTTTGGTTGATTGGCACATAAATCTTGGCCGGCATTAGCAACCAATCGATCAACTGCAGAAATCAAAGAATCAATGTCGACTTCCAGATCGGGAGCTATTTTACAGAATAGGTTTTGGATGAGCCAAAAATCACGATTTGCGCCGGATGGTAATTCGTCACTGTTAATATGTGTGATAAGGTTCAATTGATTTAAGTTATGCAATTCTGTCAATGATTGGCAGATCTCATCGAAGCATGGATTCGCCAGATGGGCCTGTTCTTTATGCAGATACGCGAGCAGTTGGTTGGCAGCACTTGCGGCGTGTGCGTTTTTCTTGAAATTTTGTTTATCAAAAGGTGCAGACAATTAAGAATCAACCTTTTCTGTTTTTGGTCAATTGTTTGCAAACCGTTACAATTAATGTTCGATCTCGTCGATTGTGATCTCAAGATCGGGAAACGCATCCCGCAGCGCCAGGGCCGCGGGCAGTGTTGTCGCACCCCACTGGTTGCTCAGGACATAAGTGTTTCCGTTTG
>JAPORU010000194.1 GCA_026710045.1 Aestuariivita sp.
GGCTACTCTATCATATCAGGATACATCAAAACAACATGTCTGCGGCTTTAAACATCAATACAATGATGTTGGTATAATAGGTTGTTGACGTTTTTGGGGTTAAACCTTGCAGAATTGCCCGTTATGTTCGTAACCTCCGCGAGATCAAAAGTATCAACCTCGCTTGTCCCCATGCAAGCTTGGGGGCCGACCAGCCCCGGCGCGGTAATGGTCTGCGCCAGGCTGGCCGCACCCACCATCGTCGCCACCAGTGCAAGGGCCGTTACTGTTAATGGGGGGGGGTCAAGCGGTTCATGGTTGTTATCCTGTTCTGGATTGCGCGGTCAACAATAATTTCGTTCAAAAAGGATAAGATTGACGCTGGATCATCCTCTCATAGTCTAACAGACCATTTGGTGGGAGTGCAAGTGCCTTTGTTACGAGTGCGGCCGTCGAGACCGACCCCGCACGGACGGTGTGGCCCTGCCAGTCCAGGACCAGCCCCACCGTCATTGTGGTAATCGGCTGCGGGGTGGAACACGGACTCCGCGATAGACGGTGTCGTAATCGGTTGGTGCTTCCATCTGGCCAATGAGATCCAGAACGGCGTTCTCGGTGCACGCGAGCACCGGACTCGCCGGAACCAGGAGAATCGGCAACAGGATACGGAACAGGAGCGTGCGCATGGATCGTGTCCGTGCGGTCATTGGCGCTTAAAATCGAACGTCATGGCCAGGGTTTTGCGACGGGTAATGTGAGATCCTCTTCGACCAGGACATTCATGATGGCACCAGCCTTGACCCGGAACCGGGTTCCCCCGCTCAGGATCTGCCCCAGATACTGATCGGCGACGCGGGTGGTCGCCGAACCGGTGGCGGCCGCGATCAACGCGCCCAGATCACTTTGGTTGGTGGTCGAGCGGTCGCCCGTAAGGATCTGCGTGGCGTTTCCGGCCAGATCGAAGAGCACGGCGGCCCCAAAGGCCTTCAGCAGCCCCGTCGAGCGTTTTCCGCGCACACCCGACGCGCCATCGGATCCAAGCGAGGAAAAATCGTCCAGGCGGATCGGCCGGCCATCGGGCATGCGGAGATCGGACCAGGACACAAACAAGCGTTGGGCGCCCGCTGACGTGGCCTGTGCATAGGATCCCACGAGATGGGCGCCACGGGGGATCAGGATATGCCGACCCGTCACGCTGTCATAGACAGTCTCCGAGACCCGGGCCCGGACAAGACCGGGAAGAGCGCTGTCAATGGAACTTTCCAGCACGGTCGGAATAACAGATCCGCGAGCCAGCAGAAACGTCGGCGCCGTCTTATAGGTCGATGGATCGGCAGTGGACGGCGTGTCGGACAGGAGGGCGGACACGGGAGCCGACGGGGTGTCTGAAGAGGCGTCATAGGCCCCATCGGAGCGGTCGTCCTTGATCATGTCGGCGAGATCACGCACGGCGGGGGTGAGTGGACTCTCGGATGCCAGACGGGCGCGTTCGGCCCGCCGCACCTCCTCCTCGGAGAGACTCGCGATCACGGGCGGTGCCGGCGGTGTGAGGGATGTCCCTGTCGCTGTCGCCACCTCCGTCGTCACGGATGTCGGCTCTGTAAGATTGGTGACCGGGCTCGGCTGGACCACCGCATTGGGACGGGGATCAATATCGGGGACTTCCGGTTCGCCGGGACGGAACCAGTGCGCGCCGTCGAAGGCGACATATCCGATGACAAGACCCGTCAAGACGCACACAATCCCCAGGAGCGCAAGCGCCGATCCCTGTCGGGGAAGCGGTGTGGCCGCGGTCGCGGCGGTCGATTCAGTCATTGCAACCTCTGAATATCAAAATCTTCCAGTACCATGCCCAGGGGATTCTGAAGCAGGACACTGTCATCGCGCACCCGGCGCTGGCCGAGTGTAAAGGTGCCCTGATATTTGGCCAGGGTCTCGACCCGGCCGGTTCCCCGCCGCCGCGCGGTCTCGGTCCACTCGGCCAGCCAACTGCGACCGCCGAGAGAATTGACACGCGCAAAGGCGATATCAACCGTCATGGTCTCCGCGCGTCGAAACGGATCATGGGCCCGCGCCCATTCGACGATCTTTGCATCCGCCGCCGACCCGGTTTCCAGAAAATACTGCAACCGGCGCAGACGGCCCCGCATGACCGCGGTGTCAATTGATACCGAGCGCCAATCGCGAATGAAGGCGGCGATCTCGTGACGCACGCTCGCAGCCGGCCAGTCGCTGACCTCCTGTGGAGCAAGGGCGGCGCGCGGCTGGTTGAGGGCGTCAATGGTGACAATGTAGGGCACGTAGCGTGAGGATACCGATGCCCAGACCGCGAGGGACAGGGCGATTGCCGCCAGCCCGATTGCCGCGAACGCGATCCAGCGCCACCGGTCCCGCTCAATGGCCAACGAGCCATGCCGATCTTCCCAGAGGGCACGACCGATCTGATCGGGACGGGGTGGGGTGTCTGTCGTCATGGGCAGAGACAATCGGGTACGGGTTTTCCATGTTTCGACGGGTCACGGACCAAAGCGTTCATCATGAGACGTTTGGTCGACCCTCATTCATCGCCATTGTATCATGCCCGTTGGGATGCACGAAACACAAATTGGCGGGAGATCGACACACGGAGCGCCCGGTTCTGCGGATTTCGCATGTTGACACGTTGGACCGGAAGGATCTTGTGGAACAGACGGAGGATGCGGTGACCCAGTCCGTTGATGAAAATAACGACGTAAATCCCAAAGGGATTATACCTTGCGACAGATGGAGCACCGGGACGATCCAAGGACCGCACCGGTGTGTCTGGTAAGGTGAATTAGCGTCATTTGACGCAGCCTAGCTGGTTGCTCGTTGCATTGATTCTGGATGTATTCTGTTGGGGAGTACCCAGGGTCCAGAAAGTGGTTCTACCGCAAAGACAGTTGCGGATATCCTGCCCGCTTAAGCCGGAGATTGAGAAGCATCCGGTAGAACCGTTTGTAAGATCGGTATTCGTGATCATGTGTCCGGATTGGTCCGCCGGTCGTCGAGCAAGCGGTACAGGAACGGGAACGAAGACGCCGTGATCACGTGAAGGTGGGCCGTGTGCGTATGCAAATCGGATTGTACGTGTGATCCGATCCATGCTTGACGATGTCTATCTAAAATGTATACACTTCAACTTTCATCAAGCGTGTCGTTTTGAACAATTCGGATGAGTTATGATTCGTGGAATTCGAATGGGATGAGAACAAACGCCAATCCAATTTGGCGAAGCATGGTGTTGATTTTCTGGATGCCGCCTTGATGTTCGCAGGCCCTGTATTCACAAAGATTGATGACCGACAGAATTACGGAGAAGTTCGGGAAATATCTCTCGGCAAGGTTGATGGAGACGTTTACTGCGTCACCCATACGACGCGCGGTCATCGTGTCCGGCTCATATCAGCATGGAAAGGAGGCGCTAAGGACCATGAGCGATATCAAAACAGCATCTCTTGAGGACCTCAGAGCGATGAAGAAACGGGGTGAGATTCATTCCCCCGATCCGCAGGCACAATCCATTGACTTACCGGATGACTTTTGGGATAATGCCGAACTGAAGATCCCTGCCATCAAGAAGCCTGTCAACTTACGTGTTGATGCGGATATCCTTGAATTCTTCAAGGCTGGTGGACGAGGGTATCAAACCCGCATGCATTCGGTCTTGAGATCCTATGTAAACGCACAAAAGCGCCGGCTGCTCCGATAAACAAATGTCATCATTGCGTCGTTAAACGCTTCATCCGTCGCCCTTGTATCATGCCGATCGGGATGCACGAAACACAAATCGGCGGGTGATCGACACACGGAGCGGGAGGTGCTGCGGATTTCGCACGTTGACATGTTGGACCGGAAGGGTCTTGTGGAACAGGCGGAGGACGCGGTGATCCAGCCCGTTGATGAAAATAGCACGAAGTCCCACAAGAAAGGGATTATACCTTGCGACGGACGGAGAACCGGGACGACTCGAAGACCGCCCCTCGCGTTTTCGATTCAGATCAACCGTCGATCAGTTCGCGCAGCCTAGCGATGTTTTTGTTGCATTGTTTCTAGCTGTATTCTCAGTCGAGTTGCCTGTAGTCCACCAACCGGATCTGCCGCACAGGCAGTTGCGCACGTCCTGCGGTGTCCGGGGGCTGATCGAGAAGCATCCGGTGCTGCCATTATCAATAACCGTATTCGTCGGCGTGTAGGTTCCGCCCGTCATGAAGCAGCGGCGCATCAAGGGGCGGCTTTCGCCAAACCCGGATGCCGTTGTCTCAACCGTAAGGACATAGAGCGTATTGGGATTCAAACCACTACGGGGCAGATCACCAGTAGCGTTTAAGTTAGGACTACCGGATGATCTCGTGCCCCCGCCCGCGGTGGCTGCGGCGACTATTGTGCCCGTCCTGGCGTCCCTGATGTAGAATTGAATGGGAAACAGGGTCGGTCCACCATCCCCCGTCTGCGCTCTCAACGCGCCGTACAGGTTGCTATAGGCGTCTATATTTATGGTTACGCCGCTGGTCGTTATGGCCTTAACCGATCCACTAAGGGGATCGTCAGTCTCGCCCGGTCCCGCGCAGGCGGGCTGGCCGACTAGCCCCGGCGCGGTAATGGTCTGCGCCCAGGCTGGCGCGCCCACCATCGTCGCCACCAGTGCAAGGACCGTTACTGTTAATGGGGGGGGGTAAAGCGGTTCATGGTTGTTCCCTTTCCTTGGGTGTGCGCCCTTCGAGAATCCGTCCGGAAGGAATCAGACCGGCGCACCAGTGGCTCCGGTTTATATCAATAGAATTTGATATGAAACTCTTTTCTCAATTTGGAGAGAGCACCCAATGAATGACGCGACCGGGTATTGCCGTTGCTGTTCCAATAACCGTTATCGTCACAGTAGGAATGGAATGTTTTTTTGATCTTTTTGGTCTTCTGTCGTTGTCCGATAATTCATGCGTTCCTCTAACCTGGCAATCGCTTCAAGACTATGAACCGTATCATCACGATCATTGCCATCATTGCCGTTCGGAAGTTCTTTTTTGGTTTTCTTATCCACAAAGGGACGTTTTGTGGATATTGACAATAGAAATCCGTTTCATAAGATCTCTGAAATAAGTATCTTATGAGTTATTTGAAAGTCATGAAAAAGAAACTGTTTTTTCAGAGGTTACAATTAGTCAATAATTATAAAATATCAAAACGTCCGTTCAACTCTGAAATGCACTACTACATCCGCCGTAACGCACTTCAAAGTTGAACGGACGCGAGTTATTAAACAAACCTATGTGGATTATTGCAATGGATATTGGAGCTCTGCCCGGTGCCTTAGCGGGTTGGCATCTTTCTAAAATCCGACAACCTATCGTACGATGGGTTTCTTACCTTATCGGCAGCTTTGTTCTTTATGGAATTGTTCTTGTTCTCGGTATATTAATTCAAACCGAGATATTTGCGTCCGACCAAATTTCTGATAACTTAAATTGGGGTCGAAATGCCGGAATAGGATGCGTAGTCGCTTTGATTATAGCTGCGCGGAAAAAGAGCTCAAGTCGGCGACTTAACAAAATTTGAGGACAAGAGATAGAATTCAAATTAATTTGCAGACTGGAGAAATTGTTTAACAAGAGTCCAAGAACTAGATAGAAATCGAACATCTCCGTCTGCTACAGTTATGGCTATAAATCCAATAATAAACCATAATTTTACTTTAGAAAGTATTTTTTCTGGAAGGTTCTGTACTTCTGTTTCTAATTTAATAAGTCTTTGCTCGACAGCCCTTACTCTAGGTTCAAGTCCGCCACCGTTGCCGCCGTTACTGCCATTGTTTCCATCTGTGCGTACAGAGTTCTCAGGAAAATCTCCGGATCTTAAAGAAACAACTTTTCTTTTTGCGTTATTCATCTGATTACGATTTCTAGTCTCCAAGAAATTCCCAAATAGAAGGATCGGCAAATCCTGAATAAGAATCAATCCTAAACACTACTCCTGAAGCATCTTTTAAACGGTCGTCGCCTTTAATGCCTACTATTTCTGCTACTTCTCCAGATAAATACTCTCCTTTTAATATAAACGTAGCACTAGAAATTCGATAAAATTTGACGTTTTTGTTTTTAAGTCTGTCGTTGACTGCTTCTTTTACAGATTCTCCCTGTTTATCTAAAACAATTACAAAAATTTTCATTTTCAAAGTCCAACAATTTGGCCGCAAATACAAGTCATACTCAATCCATAATTTGCGATAAAGATAAAGTAAATAGCTAGACTTGTTTCAAATAATGCGCCTGTAAGATGTTATCTATTGCTTTGCGGATATATATTTGAATATTTTCAATTTCTGAATATTTTATATCCGTCAGAATAATGAAACTGACGTCGTCGTATGTCATAATGGAATCACCATGATTTGGAATGGACAGCGGTCCCGTTCATGAAGAAAAAACCCACCTATTATTATCGACAACGCGTCATGCTCTCATTGCTTGAAGAATTTGGAGGGCGTCTGAATAATATTGACTTTCAGAAGTACCTCTTTCTTTTCACGGAGACGTTTCAGAAGAAAAAGAGCTACGAATTCGTCCCTTTCAAATATGGATGTTTTTCTTTCCAATCTTACGCGGATCGTCGTAAGCTTGTGGAACTGGGGGTCCTCAAAGAAGGAGATAAATGGGAGATCGAAGACGGCTTTACGTTCCGTATGACAATTACATCGGATGATCGGGCCAAAATTCAGCGATTTTATCAGGAATATCGTACCATCAAAGGTCATAACCTGGTGCGTACAGTCTATACACGATATCCTTACTTCGCTCTTCGAAGTGAGATAAAAGACACAATTATGTCAAAGAGGGAATTGGCTCAAATTGAGGCCACAAAACCTGTTTGCGATACACCGTGTCTCTTTTCACTCGGTTATGAGGGTCGATCCTTTGAAAATTACCTGAATGCCTTGATAAAAAACAACATCCGAATGGTCATTGATGTTCGAAAAAATCCATTGAGCAGAAAATATGGGTTTTCGAAGAACATATTATCGGAAACACTTGCAAAACTTGATATTCGGTATCAGCATTGTCCAGAACTTGGAATTCATTCTGAAAAACGTCAGTCACTCAAGGCTCAAGACGATTATGATCGTTTGTTTGATGAATTTGAAAGAACCGTATTGACGCACAATACAGCATCCATCCAAAGGCTCTTTGGAATATTTACCCAATTTAAACGCATCGCTTTGACGTGCTTTGAAGCGGACGTTCGTATGTGCCATCGTGGCCGAGTCGCAAAGGCATTGGAAATGTTGCCGGAATGGACCTATAACGTCAAACATATTTGAAGCACTCCGTGATGCTGCAGCGAACGCGCGTTCTGATTGCCGTAAAAACATACCCAGTCTTGTCACAGAAGTATATCGAGCTTGTCTGCACGGCCGGTTTTCGTGAAGATGGTTCATGGATCAGGCTTTATCCGGCGCCCTTTCGGTTTTTGGAAGACAAGCAACGATATCACAAATACCAATGGATTGAACTTGCCGTAAAGAAGAATGAAAATGATAAACGCCCTGAAAGCTACATCCCAATCGATGTTGACAATATTGTAGTCCATCAGACGATTGGTACAGAACGAAACTGGGCGGACCGCAAAAGGCTCGTTCTAGAGAACAATGAAATCTATACCGACCTTTCTCAAGTCATCCAAGGCGCCCACCAAAATGATTTCTCTCTAGCAATTTTTAGGCCTTCGAAAATTATTGATTTCGAAGTGAAAGAAGTTGAACGAAACTGGAATGTAACGAACCAGCAGGCAATTGAAGCGAGTCTAAAGCAAGGCTCTCTTTTTGATCGGTTCAAATATGAAAATTTTAAACTCGTAAAAAAGCTTCCCTATAAATTCTCATATGTCATTAAAGATTGTCATGGAACACGCAGTCGCATGATGATCGAGGATTGGGAAATTGGACAACTGTATTGGAATTGTCTCACGAACAATGACGAAAAAACCGCGATAGAAAAGGTTAGACAAAAGTATTTCGAAAATATTGCACGAACCAAGGATGTCTATCTGTTTTTGGGAACCACCTATCAGTTTCACTTCAAGAGAGCTCCAAATCCTTACGTAATCGTTGGTGTGTTTTATCCGCCCATTGATAATCAACCGACTTTGTTTGATTAGGTTAATGATCCAGCCGACTGTTCAAATATCAACGTAACGCATCGGACGTCTTGTGTCGCCCCGTTCCACTGAAACGCACCATCGAGCCCGAGCGGTAAAAAGGACGGACGCGTTGCAATGTCCCTTCACGGATGGAAAGGTGTCACGGCCGTGGGCTGACAAGCAGTATGCGGAATCGTTGATGAACGGCGACACCTCCAGGCCGGCCGTTTCCGTGGTATTGCCTCTGTTACGTGACCATCGGGATGGATGACGGGTCGTCCCGGGTCAGGATAAAGCCTTCCATTCGGCCATCGTCCTATTGCCCTTGCTTCGATTGCAGCCCGAATACAGCAGCTGCAGATTGTCGATGTGATCGGTACCTCCGCGTGATTTCGGCAGAATATGATCCACATCCATAACCCGAAAGGGAAAGTGCGTATCACACCTCGCGCAAATACCTTCCTGCGTACCGTAGAGTCGGTGACGGTGCGTCCGGTAGTTCGGGAGCGTGCCGAGATCGGTTCTCCTGGGCGGATCGGTGCGGGCATTGACGTCACCCCACAACGGTCCGCGATCCTGCACAATGCGGTCCTTGACCAACCGGATCGCCAATTCGGATAGATCGATGCCGGCCCATCGGCGGCCCAACCGGGCCGCCGCGACCAGGGCCGTGGCGCAGCCGCAGAACGGGTCCAGGACAAGATCACCCTCCTTGCTGGAGGCCCGGATGATACGATCCAGCAACGTGAGCGGTTTCTGGGTGGGGTAGCCGGTGCGTTCCCGAGCTTGCGAATTCACGGGTGGAATGTCGGTCCATATGTCCGGCGGCACTTGACCGGGGTTCGCATGAAGATAACGTTTCAATTCCGGTGTCCCGTTTGCGGTAAAGGTAATCAGGCCGGCCACATCAAGCATATCAAGGCGCGCCAGGACGCCTTCCTCCTTCTGATAATCCGGTATCAGATTATCTGTTATCCACGCCGCATAGGCCCCGGTTTTCGGGACGCTCCAATGTCGACCCATGTCTGTCGGATTCCATCCGTGCCATGGCTGGCCGGCTTCGCCGTCACTGCGTCCCGCACCTGTCAGATTATCCCGCCGATATCGTCCACGTTCATCTCGGTGACGGTATTTTGAACGTACATTACCGTCAGAGAGAGGGACTTGTACTCCCATCCTACGAATCTCGGAGCCATAGAATAAGAGATGATCTCCGGTCCGTCCGAACCGACCCGCATCATTATGATTCCCGATGCGCTTCCATATGATACAATTACGAAACGTGTCCCTGCCAAATAATCCGTCCATCAGGACACGAAGCCAGTGTGACGCGGTATCATCACAATGGACATAGATGCTGCCCGTCGGTTTCAATACACGCTGCATCTCCATCAAACGCACGGCCATGAAGATGAGATACGACATCATGCCCTTGCCATGCGCCTAGCGGGCCGCCTTGATCACGGCATAGGCCGCCGGGTTGCGATCCGCCAGTTCCCCATGTTCGTACACGTCCACATCATCAAGGGTCCATGCGTCCTTGAACGACGCCCCCGCCGCCTTGCTGCCGATCGGGGCCTCGTAGGTACGGTTCGAGTTGAACGGCGGATCCAGATAAATGAGGTCCACACAGCCGGAATTCATGCCGCGCAAGACCGGTAAGTTGTCACCGGTCCACACGGTTCCGGATGTGAAATTCGGTTCAGTCATCACGCTCCCTTGAAGCGTCAAACGGTGTATCGCCTTTCGCTGAAACGACAAGGCGACCGGGAGCAGGTTGATGCGATGGAGTGTTCATGACCGTTCTCGATACACATGTTCTTTCAGAGCTGATGCGGACGGTCTGCTTCCGACAATCGTCAAAACCTGGGGCTATGTGGTTGCGACGAGGGATGTCGACTCGTTCCGGGATGCCAAGTTGACAGTTATCAACCCGTGGGGCTATTAATAGTTTGATCAACACGTGTGTCAATCGGGAGATGAAGCACCTGAGATACACAAAATCATCAAGGTCGCACTACCAAGAGTGTCTCACACAGCATAAAATCATCATCCATGACAAAATGATCGGCCAGATATCACAGACGTCAACAGATAAGAATGAAATGCATCGATACAATTGACGGCCTTTGGAACGTTATACGAGAGAACACATCGATGGAACACAGCAAGGAAACAACGTTCGAGACATTGATCCAGACATGGCTCATGACCAATCTGTAGCCGTCTCTCCGTTTTAACAGGGTCCAGACCTGTATCGCCTAGTGCACGCATTGCGGAGAGACGGACAGCGATGTCGGATCGAGTTACAGAGACACATCAGAGAAGACATATATCATGGCCGATATCGCGGGATTGCGTGCATTTAGCGAGATACAGGAACGGGATGAGGCACCGTTCTTTACGGGTCGGGACGCTTACATCACACATATCCAGAAAGCCTGTGCCAATGCATTAACCAAGATCACGTACCGGCAATCGATCACATCCGCCACACGTCTTTTCTATGGTGCGCCCGGTGCAGGTAAGACTTCACTTCTGAACGAGATCGCGAAACGCAGTGCGCGTCGTGACTTTGGTGACATCAATCCGCTTGTTGTTCGCCTCGCTTCCGAAAAGTCCTTGAACAACGAGGACGATATCGTTCTCCAGATTGCTGAAACCCTTGGAAAAGATCGAGTCTTCCGGACAACCGTGCACTCCGATACCAGCGTCAACGCCGCGATCCCCGCGATCGGAAGTGGTGGTGTGACGAAAGGGCACGTGCAGGACCCACCAGCGGCTACGTTTTTTAATCTGAAACATATTTACAAGGATATCGTTCCAAAATGTCCGATACTGCTCTGTATTGATGAGATCCAGAACATTGGACCTAAAGCCAGTGAGATGATGAGTCTGCTCCATCAGGGAGAACACGGTCTGCCGATCATCCCGATCTACGCTGGACTTGGTAACTCCCTGAACGTGATGATGGATCATGGCATTTCTCGGCCAGTCGACGGTTACATTCACAGTGTCGGCGCCCTGGCCAAGGACGAGGCGCGGACCGCTGTCACGGAGATGCTAACGCGCTTCGAAGTCGATCAAAACGGTGCGATGATCGATTGGCCCGATACTCTGGCCGAGCGGTCCGATAGCTGGCCACAGCATCTCCACAACGCAATGCGCGCTCTGGCCCTGGAATTGATCCGGCCCGAGGTGAATGGGAATCTGAAACAGGTCGACACGGCCGCCGTCTTCAACCAAGAGGAACGGATGCGGATGCGGGCCTATCGATGGCGTGTCTCAGAGATGCTTTCCGATCATAGAGAATTGACTGCGCAGGTGATGCATCATGTTGTCACGTCCGATCTTACGCGCCCCGAAGTGAAGACGATCATTGAAGATGTGCATGAGAAGACACCTCACAAACTTCCAGCCAATATGACCGTTGACAGCTTCTTTGACCACCTCGCCCACCGCGGATTGCTTCAGGAATTTGATCAACAAGACGCGGACGGAAAAATCCGGGATGTGATCCGTTGTCCGATCCCGTCCCTCGCAACCTATATCATGGAACGGGGAGGAGTAGATCCATCATACGACCCTGTGGTCCTCGCCAGCAAACCACCGACAAAAAATAACGATGAGAACGCCTTTTGATTCTTCTATCGTTGACGACACCCGTTCCCACAATCTGATCTTCCGACACCTTCCGGCCGTCGTTATCCATGCGTCTGGTCGGTTGCGTGATCAGGCAGATGAACGAAGACCTGTTTGTCGCTTCCCGACACTATTGCTGAAATTCGTCCTAGTCCCCTGAAACTGCCTCGTTAACACACCAACGAACACATCATTAAATTGGCGACCTTCATTTTAGCTTTATACTGAAAGAAATGCCGTAGCGGGTATGGCTGCGGCTGAGGTCACCATTGACGGTCTTGGACGGTTTGGTGTTCACTACAATGAATCAGCTAATGATGGTGAAGAAACGAATCTTGAAAGTCGGTTTCGGTTGAATTTTTCCGCCACGACGCAAAGCGATGCCGGAATTGAATTCGGCGGAAAAATTCGAATAGAGCATAATGATGGAGATAATGCTGACAAAGTTGAAGTCACGCATGCAACAAATGGTGATAATGTAATCAGCAAGACAAGAACCGGCGCCCAAACAGGTGCTGCACAAATGCATGCTAAATTGGGTGCGGCGACAGTACTCGTTGGCAACGTTGGGGACGCGGTTGATTCCATGCCAGGACTTTATCTTCCAACCAGTTCGGTTGGAACGGGCTTAAATTATATGGACCCGGGCTTGGTAACGATTCACGATATTGGTGGCTTTGGGGATGGACCAGGTGTGGTCAATGGCGTGGCACTTAAATTCGGCATGGGCGACCTTAATCTCCAGGTCAATGCGAGTGATGACCACAGCGACCGAGTATTGTCAGGATATGTTTCTTACAAAATCGGTGATTGGCAGATTGCTTTGGCAGGCCTCGATAATTCTGACGCAGATCAGAATATCGTTGTTGGGACGGTTACGGGTGATCTTGGGTTCGCAAGTGTCGGTGCTGCATTTGGACAAAATGAAAATGTAGATTCCCAAAATGGTGTAAGTTCCAACATAGATGCTGATAAGTTCCGGCTCTTTGGACATATACCAGTCGGCATGGCAACGGAACTGGTCGTCTGGGGTGCCGATGAAGATAAGAATGGTAGCAAAGACGGCAGCTCATTCGGTATTGACATCGAACATCATCTCGGTGGCGGTGTCACGGCAGTTGCCGGCTACAGTGACTCAGCAAGAAATGACGATAAGGGGGCACAGGCCTCGGCCGGTGTACTGTTCAAGTTCTAATTTGAACAATCTTTAGAATTCAAAGACCGTATGGCAAAGAAAAAAGGCGAGCCGTTTAGCTCGCCTTTTAACTAAATCAGGTAGACTTAGAAATTGAAATAAACACCGGCCTGAGCTTGCTGATTATCATCATTTGAATCAACAAATCCAGCAACAAATGTTACATCACCTCCCAAATCATGGGAGAGATCAATACCAAAAGATCCACCGTCTCGAGCATTATTCGTGCCATTTGGATCTTCGTCTGCACCCCACAAGACAAGGTTAGTGGCTGAACTAACAGTTATTTTGCCGTAAACTCTCACCTTGTCTACATCGTCACCGTTTGCGGCAAAATTCTTGTTCTGTGAATATCCTACTCCAGCTTCCATAAACCCAAGATTACCACCAAGGGTCGCGACAGTTACATCTTCATTATCCTTATCACCATTTTGTCCACCAACAGCAACTGTAAATCCACCTATTTTGTAGCTAACATGAGCGGCCGTACGTTCATCGTTACCACCAGTTCCTGAGTGTGAAACATGAACGCCAAGTGGTCCCATGGAGTACTTTAAATTCACACCATTATTCGCTCCTGCTCCGTCACTTGAATAACCATCAAAACCTGCCCGGACAACTTGCGAATAAAAGCCCATGCCATCTATGCCAGTTGCAACAGATTTTGTTGGCAAGTAAATTGGCATGCTGTCAATCGCGCCACTAATATTTTCAAACTCAAGTTTGACTGTGCCTACGGTTGAATTTATACCAACGCCGAAATGCCCGCTGTTCCAAGAAGCCGCTTTTTGGTTTCCATCGCGTTCTTCAGCTTGTGCACGAAAACGGGCTGAAAACATCACGCCAGCATTCGATTCTGCCGACATGTCAACTTGCAGCCGTAGTCGAGAGGTTAAATTTACCTCGTTTGTGTCGGGCTTAGGTTTGTTTGCTTCGTTGTAGTCTACACCGAAGCGCCCCAGACCGCCAAAAGTGACATCAGCCGCAGTCATACCCACACCGGCAATTGAGACCGGTACTGATCCTCAGTGGAACCATGTTGCGACACAGGAACGGAACCGAAAGGGCGGGTCTCTTCCGGCATCATGCATCCGTGTGTATTCTGTAC
>JAPORU010000173.1 GCA_026710045.1 Aestuariivita sp.
AAACCGTCCTCTACCATCCAGCTCCTCCTCACCCCCTCAGCAAGACACCGGGGTCTGGAGAGAAGCTCGGTGGTGCACTTCAGAGTTGAAACGGTGTTTTATATTTGTCAAGGATATCGGCAATATCTGGAATAATATCATGCGGGCGTCGGTCTAGCCAAAGACGAACTCCTTTACTTTCTTCTTCTCTATTCGTTAATCTAGATAAAATAGAGAAACAATTTTTTGCTTTTTCACTAACTGTAGGTTCAGAGAATTTTTCTTTTAATACCGAATTAAAATCTTGTTCTATAGTATCGTAAATTGCCGATAAATGTTCTCTAGGTACTATTGAACTGGGTTGAAATCCTACTAAACAACTACCTTCTTTAACTTTCACTGCCCATTTTATATCTACCCCTTGTTCAGTTTTCTTTCCCGCAACTTCTTCTACGTACGCAAAAAAACTTTTTACGGCATCTATAAATTCTTTTGGTTCTAATTCGTCCCCAAAATCTATAGTGAGATCGGTAGGAATTTCTTCACGAGTCGCCATTTTCTTTCCTCCTATAGAAAGCATGTATCGCAACTAAAATTGAATCGACAAGTCGATTCCTACCGTAGCGCATGTCTTTACGCTATAGCAAAGATGCCGATTTTTAATATGAATAAATTTCATAACGGTTCAGGCAAAACCACAAAGATTAGTTTCCTAAACAAACACAACCAAATGTGTTTAGGGACGCGGGGCAAACCGGGTAATCACTACAATCAAAAATCTTATATGATGATTTGCCTTAAAGAGAAATTAGAAGGCAAAATCTGCGGCCGCCTGTACGGTTCTAACGGGTGCGATATATTCTTGCGCCGTTGTCCTTGTAATGGTACGGGAGCTGAAGATTTAGGGTTTTAAATTAAACTTTAAGACTTATCCAATGTCCAATCTTCCAGAAATGCAGCGTACTGGTGAATTATTTCTAAAACATCGAGAATTAAAGATACTTGTTTAGAAGATACTTATAGAGATATTTACATAGACTTCTTAACAAACACGACGTATTGTAAGATCAAGATATAAGCCTCCACGTATCTTTTCTACCCAATAGGAAGAATAACGAAAATTTTTCTAGATTTCGCTATGACCGATAAGAAAAAGAATTTACCTATTCAGATCATACTTTGGTGTATTGCCATCTTTTGTCTTTTGGCCCTTTCATCATGCGTCTTGCTCTTCCTCGGTGCCGCATTAACTCCTAGATAATCTGTATCTGATTATCTCTGATAGAATTTACAATTCCGTCTCGTTAAATTGACGGTTTGAATGCTTTTTCACAAGAATGCGATATCCAAACACGCTTAGGGAAGGTCTTCAGATCGCCCTTCATAAGGCCTAACGGGAAAACGAAAAAGTCACGGCATCCATCCATCAGCGATCATTTTGATTTTCAACAAGCGTGGGACTAAAGAGAATATCCGAATATTGCCCGCCCGTCTGGAACTGCTGCAAATAGACCGTTGTCCGTTCACCAAACCCATCTGTCGTTATCCATTCTCTTAACTCGATAGGATCCGAGGTAAACACAAGTCGAATGTTTCCATAATCGGGATTTTCTGGATCTTGCGCAGTCACCAGCGTCGTCTCCCCATCAAATTCATGACCCGTCACCATGTCCGCGCGTTCAAGATCAACGTCCTTTGCCAATATAATCGATAAGGGCGTACGCCAAAGCGGAAACGTCTGAGGACCGGAGTTTGACTTCGGGTCCGCGATCACCACGGCTCCGCCACCAGCGACCACCAATACATCATTAGGCGGATCATACTCGAGCCTCAAACGGCCCGGGCGTTTGATATAGAGTTTACCCGAGCTAATGCTACCATCATCGCCCACTTGAACAAATTTTGCTTCCGCCGTTTCAAAACTGTTCAGGTAAGCGGACAGATCGGAAAGCGACAAACGATCAGCCGATACAGACAGAGCCGTATAGCCATAAAGCAGAAAAGCAGAAATGGCCGATAAGAACAGTCGCCGCCCACTGAATTGAATAATCACCGCAACCCCTAAATTATTGTTCAGGAATAAGGATCTCACGCTTGCCAACATGATTCGCGGCCGAGACCAATCCCTGATCTTCCATCTGCTCAACGAGACGCGCCGCCTTGTTGTATCCAATGGAAAGCTTACGCTGAATATAGGATGTCGAACATTTTCGATCATCAATGACGATCTGAACCGCTTGATCATAGAGCGCATCCGCACCATCCGTATTTCCACCCAGGCCAAGCACCAAGTCAATATCGCTCTCACTCTGTTCATCCGGCCCCTCGACCACACCGCTCACATAATCGGGGGAACAACAGGCCTTGAGATGATTGACAACGTCTTCCACCTCCTGATCGCTGACAAACGGACCATGACAGCGCATGATTTTTGCACCTCCGGCGAGATACAACATATCACCCATTCCGAGCAATTGCTCCGCACCCATTTCACCCAAGATCGTGCGGCTATCGACTTTTGATGTCACCTGAAACGAAATCCGTGTCGGGAAATTTGCCTTAATAGTGCCGGTAATGACATCCACCGAAGGGCGCTGCGTCGCCATAATTAAATGGATACCACTGGCGCGTGCCATTTGCGCCAGGCGCTGGATACAGGCTTCAATCTCCTTACCGGCCACCATCATCAAATCAGCCATTTCATCAACAATCACGACGATGTAAGGCAACATCTCCGGTGCGGTTTCCTCGGTCTCGAAAACAGGCTGACCGGTTTCTTCATCAAAACCTGTCTGCACCGTACGGGCAAACGTTTCCCCTTTCTCTAAGGCTTCGCACACACGGCCATTGAAGCCCTCTATGTTGCGAACACCCATTTTCGACATCTTGCGATACCGCTCCTCCATCTCGCCAACTACCCACTTCAGGGCCGTCACGGCTTTCTTCGGATCCGTGACCACAGGTGACAACAGATGCGGAATTCCATCATAGACACTGAGTTCGAGCATTTTGGGATCAATCATGATCATCCGACACTCCTCGGGTGTCAGCTTGTAGAGCAAGCTCAAAATCATCGTGTTAATAGCGACCGACTTACCCGACCCGGTTGTACCCGCGATCAGCAAGTGCGGCATCCGGGCCAGATTTGCGACAACAGGATCACCGCCAATATCCTTGCCGAGTGCCAGAGGCAGACTCATACTGGAATCCCCAAAGGCTTTCGACGACAGTATCTTCCTCAGGATAACTTTCTCACGATTCTCATTTGGTAATTCAATTCCGATAACCGATCGACCCGGAACCGTAGAGACCCGTGCCGACAGCGCGGACATCGATCGGGCGATATCATCGGCCAATCCCATAACGCGCGAGGCCTTGAGTCCCGGTGCGGGTTCAAGTTCATACATGGTAACGACAGGGCCCGGCCGGACAGAGACAATCTCACCCTTTACGCCATAATCATCCAAGACATTTTCGAGCATGCGAGCATTTTCCTCTAACGCCTCATTACTCAAATATGTGTTTTGAATTTCGACTGGATTTTCCAGCAAGGCAAGAGGCGGCAATTCAAAGACAGCCGTCTCCTCTTCGAAACTTAAACTGGGTTGCGCCTCCGCTTTCGCCCGTTTGGATATGGCATCCGCTTTTCGCGCTTTGCTCAGAACCACGCTGGGAGTCAGAGGACGAGGTGCAGCCATTGCTGGTATATCAAAGAGTTGCCCTTGTCGACTCAACGGCGGCTCCGGATTCAATTCAACAGCGTCGACGTCGGCCGCCATGTCATTCGTAGACCCATTTTGATCTGATATCCCCGGACGATAAATCAATGGCTCCGGCCCACGTCTTCTCTCAGACAAGAGGTGTGAATCCGGGGGCGACTCTCCATCCGAAGGAGTCTCCCGCGACTGTATGGCCTGCGAAATTTTCAAACGAATGCGTTCTTGTTCTGACAATTGCGCCGAGTCGTCTGCCAAGACGTCAGCAACATTCTCTTTCGTATCAACACATACCACAGGATCCTTAAGCGCCATCAGCGGACCACCCCCTATCCTCATCTCCGGTCCACTGAGTGGAGGTTCAGGGCGGATGACCAGCGGGTCTACCCGACGATCATAGCAACGCGCTTTAGTTTCAACATTGCCCGTGTTCTCTCGTGACGCAACAGTTTCTTCGAGATGATCTTGTCGTTCAGCATCCTGATAATTGCGTTGCCTTGTTGTATGCACCGAATTTTCAACAATGAAACGTGCAAGAGATACCAAGCCGATATATCCGATCACCAGTATATCCATCGCATGTCTTTGGATTATCTTAATCTCAGAACGCGTAAAGCCCAAGACAAAACCACTGACGGCAATCAGAGCAAATAGTAAAATGATGCTGAAGAGGCTCATCGCCCAAGATGTCTGGAGCGGCAACAACGTAAGGAGCAACCCAGTAATTGTATCACCAAACAATCCTCCCAACCCAAAACTATGGACGCTGACCCATGAGTCAGTCGGAGGCACACTCGAAGAAAACATCGCAAGGAGCGCAATCGCGATCGGGGAAAAGATCAACCGGCCAATTGAACGCTCTTCCCCCAAATGAAGGAGAAAGCGAATCCCCCAAGTAACACAGACAACGGCCAGTCCCCAAGTCCCCCAACCAATAACCAGGAGCAGGAACGCGGCAACAGACGCACCAAATCGTCCTAGAAAGTTACGGGCGGATACATCACTCGACACCATCCAATTGGGATCATCGGGGGTAAAGGACCCGATCATCAAGACAATCACGACACCAAGTGCAATCAACCCCAGCCCAATGAGTTCCTTGAAGCGTCGCTCAATTGCGGCCTCGATATTGCTATCCAACAGCGGATCACGCCGACGATAATTCAAAATTGACATATCTCTAACGCCCTCCTTCTGCATACAAACAGTTGTGCAAGGCGAGAAGGCCTTGCTCAACAATATGTTCTGCGGCCACCATTGCCACACGAATATAGGCTCTTCCGGGATTCTCACCATCCCGCTCTTGGGCAAGATAAGCACCCGGTAAGACCCGAATGCCCTCTTGTTTCCACAGCTTCCGAGCCGCTTCCTCGCCGTCATTCACCGGAAGCCAAAGAAAAAAACCAGCTTCCGGCATGACAAAGCCGTCGACTCCCTCAAAAATTCTTTCAGCAATTTGATATTTCGCCAAATAGAGCTGTCGGCTTTTTTCGACATGCTCTTCATCTAACCAAACCTTGGCAGCAGCCTTTTGCAGAGGATTGGGTAACGGAGAACCCGCATAGGCCCGCAGCATTTTACATGCCTTGATTGCGTTAGAACCTCCCGCGACAAAACCCGAACGCAATCCGGGTAAATTTGACCGTTTCGATAAAGAATGAAACACCAGCACACGTTCGGGATCTGCACCCATCGCAGCGGCCGCTTGTAATGCGCCGGCAGGAGGATCTCCACGATAAATTTCTGAATAACATTCATCAGCGAAAATTTTGAAATCATATTTCTCGGACAGCGCGATAAGATCAGTCCAATAAGACAAACTCGCAACCGCACCTTGCGGATTCGATGGCGAGCAAACATAGACAATCTCTGTACGATTCAAGATATCAGGAGACAGAGAGAAATAATTTGGCAAACCGGCAGATATGTCATCGGGGGGCACAAAAACCGGCGTCGCCCCGACCGAAAGCGCTGCAACCATATACACTTGATAGAACGGGTTCGGACATAAAATGAGCGGGGATGCTCCTTCTTGTGCATCGGGGCACAAGGCCATTGCCGTGTTATACAGGCCCTCGCGCATTCCGTTCAAAGTCAAGACCTGAGTCTCTGGATCAACCGAAACACCGTATCGCCTGGAAATCCAGGTTGAAATCGCTTGACGCAGTTCCAAAACACCATCGTTTGAAGGATAGTTATTGAATCCACCGGAATGTTCCAGGATGATATCAACGACCCAGTCCGGAAAAGCGTGGCGCGGTTCGCCGATTGCCATGTCGACAACAACATCACGGTCTGGGACAGACTCGTCCAAGAGCGCCCGTAAACGTGCAAAAATGTAAGGCGGTAAGAAGGAAAACCGCTCGGGAACTGCCATCAGAAATGCCTCATATCCGGAACTATTGTTGTTCCGTGATCATCTCTACCTACTGATTTTTTCGTAAGTAGTCGAGAAAAAACTACGCGTTCCTCTCATTCTTGTGGCAATTAAGTCAGAAGCGTCTCGACAGCGGCACCTTGCCGTAACAAGGCCTCTTCCATGTTTGGCTTTCCCATCAACATCAGTCCACACGACGGAATTCCCGTCGGAATTGTCAATGCACAAAGCTCCATTAAATTCGCAACCCGGGTATTGCGTAAACCAAGCAAATTCTCGACGACATGATAATCATGATCGCGATAGCAGCGATCTCGATCCGGTGGGAGATTGGGAGCCGTTGGTGCGAGAACAGCGTCGTAAGGGGTGCAGAGTTTATCCCAGGTTGTTCGCACGGCCTCTAACGTACGCCACGCCGAAATGTAATCCGCTCCCGAGTACTGTGCGCCTCCGCGAAATCGAGCAAGAATCTCCCGAAACATTTTCTCAGGTGCACTTTCGATCACATCGCGCCACAAACCATTGGCCTCCGCACCGTAGAGAACGCCGCTCAACTCGAGAGCTGACTCAAGATCAGGAATATCAAGCAAATCGACCTGTGCTCCGGCCTCGCATAATTTCTCGACAGCACGCTCATAGGCGGTCATCGGTGGATCACGCATGCCATCAAGAACAACCGACTGCAGCATGGCAAATCGACTATTTTTTATATTCGCACGCTGCAAGGTTGGAGACAATTGTCCCTCAAGCACTCCCAAGAGTAAACTGGCATCCTCGACAGTACGACACAATGGGCCAATCGTATCAAACTTCAGGCACAGCGGAACCACACCTTCCAGACTCAGCCGCCCAGATGTCGTCTTCAGACCGACAAGATCGTTCCAAACCGCGGGAATACGTACGGAACCACCTGTATCGGATCCAATCGCGGCAGCTGCCAAGTCGAAGCCCACCGACGCCGCCGCTCCAGAGGACGAACCGCCTGGAACCGCCTTCGAATCATTTTTGTTCGGTGGTGTCGCTGTAATCGGATTGAGTCCAAGACCCGAAAATGCCAACTCGCTCATATGCGTCTTACCAAGGCAAACAAGACCCATCTGAGTTGCATTTTGAACAACCGTTGCATCACGTTTCGGAATACGTTGGGACAAGAGCGCCGATCCACTCTCCGTTGCGATATATGCCGTATCAAATAAATCTTTCCAACTGATCGGCACGCCATCAAGTGGTGACAGGAGATCACCGGACTGCGCACGCCTCCGCGCGGCCTTGGCTTCAGCCAACGCACGCTTATGAGTGACGCGTGCGTAAATGTGATCCCCCTGAGGATGCGACTGTATTGCATCAAGATAAGCTTGTGTTAACTCAACGGGATCAATATCAAGACGGGCGATACCTCGTCCCAGATCCGCCGCCGACATTTTCAGTAAATTCTGCATGACCTTACTCCGATCAATGGCTATCGTCCGCGTTGCTATTCAATTACCATTCCAAAGTACAACATAATGATCCCTCTAATCCCGTGAAGAAAAAGAATGACATTCTCATTGTTGGAGCCGGACTCAACGGATCCGCACTCACCATCGCACTCGCGCAGTCCGGTCAATCCGTGACCCTCATTGACGCCTTGTCAAGGAAAGAACCTTCAATCGACCACTTTGACGGACGCGCTTACGCTCTCGCGATCGCTTCGAAACGATTGCTTCAAGCAATCAACATATGGAAAGAGGTTTCGGAATTTGCACAACCCATTCTAGAGATCAAGGTCACGGACGGACGTATCGGCCAAGGCCCGTCCCCACTTTGGATGCACTTTGATCATGGAGAGATTGAGGAAGGCCCGATGGGATTTATGGTCGAAGATCGCCATCTCCGGCAAGCTTTCCTCAACGCGATAACAGAACGGGATAATATCACATACATTCACGGCCAGAAGGTTGTACATCAGGATGTACGGCCACATGAGGTCACCATCCATCTTGATGACGGTCAGGAAATCTGCGGCAGCGTATTAATCGGCTCTGACGGATACAACAGCTCAACCGCCCACCGTGCACAGTTATCCTTCACTCAATGGCGTTACGATCAATCAAGCTTGGTGTGCACTCTTGAACACCAAAAAAGCCACAACGGCGTTGCGCATCAGCTGTTTCTCCCATCCGGCCCGTTGGCAATCTTGCCACTCACAGGTCATCGAAGTTCCGTTGTCTGGACGGAACAATCACAGGCAGCGCAACAGATCAATGCGATGGATGATGACCAATATCTCGATGAACTGCGGCCCCGATTCGGCCGCTTTCTTGGTGAAATTTCGCTTGAAGGCGAACGATACATCTATCCCCTGCAACTGAAACTCGCCAACAAATTTATCGCTCAACGGATCGCTCTCATCGGAGAAGCCGCGCATACCATCCACCCTATTGCAGGACAAGGCCTCAACGCAGGACTGCGTGATGTCGGTGCACTTGCAGAGGTCTTGATCAAGGCAAGACGACGCGGCGAAGATATCGGGTCCATCGACGTTCTCCAACGATATCAACAATGGAGACGCTTTGACTCCGTCTCTCTTGCATTGGCAACCGATATGTTTAATCGATTATTTTCAAATGACATAACCATCGTGCGTTCTCTGCGTGACATTGGCATGGGGCTTGTCAATCATCTTCCCAGCCTTCGTCGGTCCTTGATCAGAGAAGCTGCAGGATTAACCGGAGATCTGCCACAGCTGAACCAGGGACGAGAGATTTAGTCCGGTTGAGCGACGTCTGCACGGGTCGCTTCATACACCAGCATGGCGCGTTTGATTGGTACGCCCCAATGATATCCTCCAAAACCACCCGACTTGCGAAGAACACGGTGACAAGGTATGAGCCAACTGATCGGATTTTGACCGACCGCCGTCCCGACAGCCCGGCTGGCCTTGGGGCAATGAAGGGCGCGGGCAATTTCAGAATAGGTTGTAACCCGTCCCGATGGAATTGACAGGAGTGCTTCCCAAACCTTGATCTGAAACGGCGCCCCAACTAAGAACAGGGGGATCGGTTGATCCGCATTAGACAATCCCAGAATACGCGCAACAAGGGGAGCAAGAACGTCAGGCTCGTGAACGAATGTCGCCGCAGGCCAACGCCGAACCATATCCTCATATGTCTTCACCTTGCCGACTTCCCCGGAAAATGCCATGCCGCACAGCCCCTTCTCCGAAGCCATGATCAAGATCGGTCCAAAAGGACTGTCAAACCATCCCCACCTAATTCGTAACCCAACACCGCCGGTCGCGTATTCACCGGGGGTCATCGATTCCCATTTCAAAAAAAGATCATACAAACGTCCACCGCTTGACAAGCCGGTCTCGTTGACAACCTCAAGCGTTGTAAACCGCTGCCGCAGAAGCATCTTTGCATCGCAAAGTGTCAAATACTGTTTATAGTTCTTTGGACTGACTCCCACCCATGCTGAAAAAAGACGTTGAAAATGCGACACACTCATATTCATAGCGGAAGCAACGTCATCAAGTGTCTGGTTCGGATCACCGGAATCAATTAATCCTATCGCGCGCGATATAACCTTATAATGATAACTTTTGCTGAATTCGGAAACAGACATCACTCAATCCTTTGTCATTGACAGACACAGTAGGGACCAAACCCGATCAAATCGACCCGAAACATGCACTTATTTTATGAACATATCAGGCCGGAGCATTTGAGCATACATGACCAGACAACTTGATTACCGTGAGATCCATGAAGTCTTCACACGCTTTCACACGTCAGAACCGGAGCCTAAAGGTGAATTGGAGCATATCAATGTCTTCACGCTTCTTGTTGCTGTGGTGCTCTCGGCCCAATCAACCGATGCGGGAGTCAACAAGGCAACCCGGTCCTTGTTCTCGTTGGCGGATACACCGCAAAAAATGCTTGATCTGGGCGAACAAAGACTCATGGATCACATAAAGACCATTGGCCTATTCCGCAATAAGGCCAAGAACGTTATCAAGTTATCCTATATCTTGGTTGATCGATTTGATGGTAAGGTTCCCTCGTCGCGAGCCGCATTGGAATCGCTACCGGGAGTCGGACGAAAAACCGCAAACGTTGTCTTGAATATGTGGTGGCACCATCCTGCCCAGGCCGTTGATACACATATCTTTCGACTTGGCAATCGATCGGGAATCGCGATCGGAAAGGATGTGAAGGCCGTCGAACGCGCTATTGAAGATAACGTACCGGCTGAATTCCAGTTGCATGCCCATCACTGGATGATTCTGCATGGCCGTTATATTTGCGTGGCACGAAAGCCCAAATGCCCACTATGTCTTATTCGCGATATCTGCGGGTTTGAAGGTAAAGATTGATGGCGTACGACCTTGTGGGAATCGGCAATGCGGTCGTCGATGTGATTTCTCAAGTTGATGACCGTTTTCTCGATGATATGAAAATTTCAAAGGGCATTATGCAGTTGGTCGATCGTGACCGTGCTGAATTTCTTTATCGTGCCATGCAGAATCGCGTGCAGACACCGGGCGGATCCGTGGCCAACTCCATTGCAGGTGCCGGCGCCCTAGGCCTGCGTACAGCCTTTATCGGTCGTGTCAACGACGATTCTCTGGGACATTTCTTTGCCACGTCAATGAACGAACAAGGGATTGATTTTGTCAATGATCCCGTACCGAATGGTGAGGCGCCCACATCACGCTCAATGATCTTCATCTCACCCTGCGGTGAGCGATCCATGAACACCTATTTAGGCATTTCAACCGGCCTTTCGTCGACCGATGTGCCTCAATCGGTCAGTCAAAACGCCAAATTGATGTTTCTGGAAGGATACTTATTTGATCACGAAGCCGGAAAGTCGGCCTTTCGAGAGGCTGCACGGGCAACTCGCCAATCGGGCGGCCTAACCGGTATCGCGATTTCAGATCCTTATTGTGTCCAGAGACATCGTGCGGACTTTCTATCGCTCATTCAGCATGACCTCGATTTCGTTATCGGAAATGACTCAGAGATCCGGGCCTTATGTGAAACCGCTGATCTGGACCGATCCCTCAAGATGATTTCTGAAATCTGTCCCCTGGTCGTATGCACACGATCCGAGAGAGGCGTGACCGTCGTTAAACAATCAGAACGCAATGATCTAAGAGTGGACGAAATCATACCCGTTGATGCGACTGGAGCGGGTGATCAATTTGCAGCGGGTTTTCTTTTTGGCTTATCGCGTGGCGATGACGTCATGACATGTGCACGAATGGGCCATATCTGCGCGCTCGAGGTTCTCAATCATATCGGTCCACGACCTGAATCAGACACGCGCGTGCTCCTTAAATCTCACAATTTACTTTAACAGACAGAACTAGGAAAACGCGCCGTCTAACCTCCCGCAACCGCGTGCATTCAAAACAAATTACGGACAGACGACTCATTCATTAAGTCCCTAAAATATGGCTATTGAAAGCGCCATAAAGCACCTAATCTGGAATGCCTACCATCATGGCGATGGTATAATTCAAATCAAAATCAAACTGACGAATGCGGGAGAAAAGGTCACGATTACATTTTGTGATGAAGGATCTGGCATTGATAATGATAAAATAGAGGAATCATTGAAGCCATACAAATATGGCAACAGACAAAATGCCACAAAAAAAGAATTTCGCGGAGCAGGGCTGGGTCTGACTATTGCTGCTGATGTGATAGCAGATCATGGTGGCGAACTATTAATAGAGAATATTCAAAATGAAGATGGAAGTCGAGCCGGATTTCGTGTTCACGTTAGGCTGCCAATTACTCAAGAAAAGAGAAAAAATCAGGATAAGAAGATCAATAACGAAGGTTTTAGAAATTGATTTCGGTTAGCTTCAGTAATTCTTTAAGAAGCGGAATGTTATGACACAGAATCTTTCCACAGTTCTTTATCGTGCCGTGCAAAAAGGAGAAGTTGTTAGGCATTATGTTAACGACAATCTCTGGTATCATTCACATCCAGGATTTTCATACTGTCTTGAGGATTTACCCGATTATCTTCAGAAGGACGATTTATTTATAAAAAGGAATATATCCTTCCTGTCATCTTTGATGATACGAAGATTCCAGGGCTACCTGATGACATACTTCATTTGTCTGCTGAAAATTGTACCGAAGCGGAACTTGCCGCTTGCATAGCAGAAAAGATCGGTATCAAACCCGATCAGCATAAAGCATCCGATATACCTCCTCTTCAAATGGATTCCCGTACCGGTGAAATAGTTTTTAACTACTCCAATCATAATGGTCGCTATATGATCGGTCGGGGTCAATGGAAGTTTGAAACCGAATGGTCAAAAGCAAGCAATACTTTCATTCATATTTATAATAATCCGCCATCCATTCGCGGTATGGCTATCGCCCGCGAAGCAACGCTTTTTTCGCAGGTAATTGATGAGAAAGGCCTAGATTTCACTTCGCGGGCCAGAACAGTAAATGTTGGTCAAATTGTTGTATTACAAAACTCAAATGGGTTTTACGCTGTCCTTCAGATTCTTGAAATCAAGGACGACACCAGAGGCGACAATTGCGATGAACTCCACTTTCAATATGCCATCCAAACGAATGGATCGTGTGATTTTTCTGAGTTTTCTTCCTCATGATACAATGCGTCCTTGATTTGATATGTATCAATCGCCAGTAGTTTTCCGGAGATCATGGTAGCTGTGGCAAACTGCAATCATCGGCTCATTTGAAACCGAATGAACTGTAAATGAAACCACATTCGTTGCAACTAACGGAGTTGAGTGAATAAACTCTGCGATGACTCCTACCTGTACTTATAGGAATGAAACATGTTGCCAGTAACAGAAGAACAAATACGGCAATTCAAAAACCTTTGTATAATTATAGTGATGTTGATATTATTGATAGGATGCGAAACGAGTAAAACAAACGAACAAAAGGTAACAGATTGCTTGGTTGCTATGGCAAAAATTTACCAAGCCTATAAGGACAGTGATTTTGAGCGCGAGCGCGAAGTCCTTAAGAAACGAAATCCTACCGAACTCGAAAAAGCAATGTTGATTGTTTGGGCTACTACAGAGGGGCAGATAGCGTCCCTGTGCGGTGCAACAGAATGGGAGGAAAGACTGGCTACAACAGCAAAAGAATCCACGCAGTTAAAATCAAAGTTTTGATCCATCCAAAATTGAAATCTTGCCGTTTTGACCCCCTTTCGTGCATAATAGGCCATGTAGGTGAGAACCGCGACCCCGATCGCCACATTTCCGATGATGACACCGCCAAGCGTGATGAGCAGTGTCTTGTCGCGCCTTTCAGTATCCGTTTTGAATTCCTGTAGGTTTTGTCCATGTTTGCCTGAAGGGTATTCATCGTGTCCTTCAAGACGTTTTGATGTTCATTCTCATTCTGTTTTCCAGAAGCTTCATATTCTGTCGAATTTTATATTGATCCTCGACAAGTGCTCGAATTTCTTTAAATATTGTATCATCGTCAGCTTCGCCTTCTTCACGATCCGGTAAAACAAAATTAATGGCGCCACCCGCTTCACTGAAAGCAAGTGTTTTATTTATAGAATTTTTAAGCTTTAAACTTATTGAGAATTTCGGGCTCTAAGTCGGATAATGTAAAAGTTAAGGTTATATTTGCATAAACTTGAGTGAATTCTAGCGAATTCAAAGGAGCTCTCCGCTCAAGACGATCCGGGCATTCAAGATAACGGCTACCATGTAACGCGTTGCGCTGTTTTTTTCACTTCTGATAACTTAATTTGTGGCGACACAAGGTATCGACAAAGACACGTTTTCATGGAATGAATGACAATCCAATCCTCCTTGTTTTCAAGAAGGCTGGAGTGAGTCCGGACAATGAAACACCCCAACCTGATCGTATCCCCTGTCGCCAACCAGACACCGGAG
>JAPORU010000107.1 GCA_026710045.1 Aestuariivita sp.
CGAAAGCGCCGGACGACACGGTTCCCGTTCCCACAATACGCGGGACGATCCCGCTCTCATCGGCTCATGACGGCGATCCCGTGCGGAAACGCCACAGCACCGCTTCAAGAAACAACCGATTATCCGCCGTCCGTCCCGGATCGGTTGCCTTTCCCGATAGAAGCGGTTCCATCCGCTCCCCCATCGCATCCGTCAAGATGGTTCGATCCTTATTCATGATTCGGCTCTCTCAATACTGTCCGTCGCCTCTTTTCCGGGCAACTCTGAGAGTGAATGTAACAGACATCCAGTAACGTTCAAGAGTAGATGTCAACGGGTCCTAATTCAAAAACTCTGAACGCAAGAGACCTATCGGACATTCCGTACAGAAACTACGTGTAATTTAGAGCAACACTTCGAATAACAACTCGTCCATGAGCTCTTGCAGAGTTTCCAAATAGATCATGCTCGTTAAGTGGCCCTCTTCATTGAATTCTTTTGCTGCGTTAGCAAGGTGAATTTCGGGGCCCTGCATGATGCGCGGGCGAAAAGGAACCATGAAACCGCGCAAAACAGATTGAGCACGTTCACCACCGGCTCGACCTGCGGACGCGGACATCACCGCAACCGGTTTACCACGCCATGGATTATTGCTCGCGCGGCTGACCCAATCCAAAGCATTCTTGAGTGCCCCCGATGGTCCCTTATTGTACTCCGGCGTGGAAATGACCACCGCATCCGCCTTCGTAATGTCGTCAATGAGTCGCTCAACAGCTGCCGGGATTCCGGTCTGGGCTTCGACATCGGCATCAAACAACGGAAAATTTATATCCGCTTCAACGTAACGATTCTGAGCAAACAATCGAGCCGCTTCACGTATGAGTTTTCGATTCATGGCGTCGACCCGAAGTGATCCTGAAATACCAAGCAACGAGTACATTGAATTTTACCCCCCCTGAATTCATCGGAAGAATGCTCTGCCTATCGTAGAATGATAAACGTCTCTAATAGCGAAATGACTTCGATTCAAACGCTGAATACATGTTCGAATGACTTTATTCTATTTTCCGCGCTTCATCGATCAGCATAACAGGGATTCCCTCTCGAATTGGAAATGCGAGATTCGCTCGCTTTGAAATCAACTCCTGATTTTGTGCATCATACTCGAGGTTTCCGTGCGTGCACGGACATACGAGAGCCTCAAGCATATGAGGATCAAAATGGCCTGTCTTGGATTGCGTCATTGAAGTGTTTCGCTCTCGTCCATTGTGCGCAGTGAAAATTCCATTAAGGTGACCAAGTTGGCATATCGGTCCGCTATCCCTGGTGCTTCAAGCAGAGCTTGTTTATCGCACGGATTAAAGTCTAATATCATCGAAAGTGAATTCACCAAGACCTCATTATCCGCATCATTCAAAGCATCCCAATTTGCCTTCATTCCACGTGCGACAGAAAACTTTTTCAAGAGTTTCAAGAGGGCAAAACGATCAATCGTATCTGTATTTTCGCAAGGACCGAGATCGCGATTAAATTCAGACCAGGTAACTTCGCATTTTCGATACGGCACAAATCCTACAATTTCCTGAATAACACGAAACCTCGATAATCCACTCAGAGTAATCAGAAACCGTCCGTCATCCGTCTCGGAAAACTGTGTGATTCGCCCAGCGCATCCGGTCGAATAGAGAGCGTCAGTTTCATTCTTGACGGTTTGAGGTTGAATCATTCCGATCAGTCGGTTGCCGGTTTTTAGGGAATCCTCCAGCATCTGGATATATCGCGGTTCAAAGATATGCAGTGGAAGTCGCGAACGCGGCAGCAAAAGGGCTCCAGGCAATGGAAAGACGGCGAGCGTTTTGGGTAAATCGGCAGACGTGATCATAAATTTAATACAAGAAACTGCTCAAGCAAACATGATTGAGCTCAATTTGCGCCTTCCTTTCAATACAACCGGATCATCGGATTTGAGTGCGTCAAAAATGGTCAACAATTCCTTCTTTGCAGCTTCATCATTCCACTGAGAATCGCGGCGGAAAATTTCCAGCAGCTCATCGACAGCCTCTTGTGTTGCTCCACTGGCATATAGCGCCTGCGATACATCAAATCTCACGCTCAGATTATCAGGTTCAGATTCCATTTTTTCCCTGAGCTCCGAGAGAGGTCCGACATTTTGCGCCTTCTGTGCAAGTTGCAACTGGGCATACGCCGTTTCCATTTCAACCGTGTCTGTAATCTCAGCAGGAGCACCATTTAGAATAGCCTCTGCCTTATCAATTTCATTTACAGCGATCTGAGCCCGAACAAGGCCCGAATAGGCTCCGGCATGACTCGGCTGGACACTCAAAATTTCGGCGAACTTCTGGGTTGCGTCAACCACCGCACCCTGTGATAGCAGTTCTTCGGCGGCTACGAGCATGTCATCTAAGGAGTTGTCGGATGTCTGTCCGCCCGAAGATTCAATCACTCGATCAATAAATGCTTTTATTTCCGACTCCTTTACGGCACCTTGGAAACCATCAATAGGCTGTCCCTTAAAGAACGCATAAACGGTCGGGATTGATTGAATGCGAAGCTGGGCTGCAAGTGTTTGCGCTTTATCGACATTGATTTTTACCATCTTTACGGCACCACCTGCCGCGTTGACGATTTTTTCCAAGATGGGTCCAAGAGTCTTGCAGGGTCCACACCAAGGGGCCCAAAAGTCAACGATGATCGGTTGAGTCTGGGATGCCTCAATCACATCCTGTGCAAAGGTCGCTTCTTTAACATCCTTGATGTGGCTGTCCTTAGTAGACGGAGCTCCCAAGTCGATCATGCGCATCATTCCTTCGATCTTGAAGTTGCATCAATAAGAGAATGTATTCGAAAAGTCAAAGATCAAAATGAGCGAAGACGGGTGCATGATCGCTTGGTTTCGTCCAACCTCGGACGTCCTTCATGATACATGAGGATTGGACGGATGGGGCGATGTCCGAGGTCGCCCAAATGTGATCTAGGCGTCGTCCTCTATCCGCTGCTCGCCAATCTTTGGCACGATAGGACCACCATGAATAAAGCTTTCCGGCCGGAATATGCTGTCGAGTGACGTCACACCAATCTCCCGATGATCGCAGATTTTCCAAGTGTTCAACTTCAATAGGTGTATGGCTGACAACGCCCAACAGACTCTTGTGAGACCAGACATCATCCTCTCGCGGAGCAATATTTAGGTCCCCCAGTAGAATCGTTCTTTTTGGCTTATGACGTTTAAACCACGTCGTCATATGTGTCAGATAATTAAGCTTCTGATCAAATTTTAAATTTTGAACACGATCAGGAACATCACCTCCAGCTGGCACATAGACATTATGAATCGTGACACCGTTCTCCAGCTCTCCAGCGACATGACGTGCCTGCTCTAAATTTGCAAAATCAAGACGTCCGACCTCCTGTATTCTTAATTTCGAGAGAATTGCCACGCCATTATAACTCTTTTGCCCTGCTGCCAGGATAAATCGATATCCCAACTTCTTGAATTTTTCGGTTGGAATGTTCTCAACCGGCGACTTGCATTCTTGGAGACCGATAATATCCGGCCTAAATTCTCGCATGAGCCTGCAAATCAAGTCTTCGCGGAGTCGAATCGAATTGATATTCCATGAAACAATTAAAAAAGGCACTATGGTTACCTCTCAATAACGGTGATGCGAAATCTATGAATACCACAATCTCACGGAAGTTGTTGACTCCCTTAATTTCTGACATCCGATGAGTTCGTGGCCTACAGCGCTAGGATGTATAGAAGTCATGTAGGGTGTTGCGAAAGCATTCAAGGTTTTTTCGTGTATATTCGGCATAGTCGAAGTCTATTGTCGAATAGATTTCCGAGGTCATTGACCAAAGGGTCTCACGTAAAAATGAGACACATTTCATTGACCGGTAAGCGCGCCAATGCTGTTCAGCCGAGAGCCCAAAATACTGCTCAAGCAGAAAGTGCTCGTGAACTTCGCTCAAACTGTTGTTACCGGCCAACCCGGCAAGATCAAATAAAGGGGTATTATATCCTCCGTGCTCCCAGTCAACGAGCCACAACCGGGATCCATCGTCAAGCAGGTTTGCAGCCAACAAGTCGTTGTGGCTCGTAACAAGATGAACCGGACCGGTTGCCTCCATAAGATCACTTTGAGCCGCCATTAACTCAGGCAATATCCCGGAATAATTTGAACCGGCTTGTTCAAGTTTCCTGGCATAGACCTGGTTCACTTGATAAGGCCAAAATGTCAGGATGGGTGTCATCAAGTGGGCACCCAAACCGTTGTGAACAACCGCAACCAAGTCAACGATACGTTTCAAGTTCCGTGTGTCCTGAACCTCTCTCGCCGTAAGTGTGCGTGCATCAATGTAGCGGAAGACCAAGATACCCTTGTCATGGTAGGTAACCTCAGGAGACACATTGAGTGCAGCGGCGGCTTTGCTCAACTCAAGTTCATTCCAGCGCATGACTCCATGCTCAGGCACATCTTTCGCAAGTCGAACCATGAACTGCTGACCAATATCCGTGACCTTGAAGTTCAGGTTGGAAATTCCACCAGTCAAAATTTCTACATTGGTTGGTTTCGAAAAACATGGTAATTTTGAGATGCGGTCAATGGCTGCCTCTAACACTGTTGCACCTCAATCCGGGTCGATTCGTTTCAAAGTAGTCGATAACGTCGTGGTCTGAACTCTGTACAACGAGTGCTTTCGACTCTTGCGCACATCGAAACGGTTGATCAACTCTCCATTTGCGCACATTTTCCTACCCTGTCGCACATTCACCAGAGAGCATATTTTGCTTATTCGATGTATACTTATAGAATCCTACTCAAATAATGATGCGTCTCCTAACAGAGAGAACACGGAAATTCGAGAGTTTCATCGCTTTCAAAAAAAGGTCAGATACAAGATCTGACCCAACTCAAGGAAAAGGAGGAACTCGAATTCAACAACGTCAATTCATCTCTACTCGTTATTTCGTTTACTCTTTCATAGAGCCTCTTCATTGACTTACAAGATATTCGGTCGAAATTACTATCAACAAATCATGCGTCTTCACGGCAAAGGGCTTGAGACAGGCAATGCACACCTCCTCCACCCAAGGTAAACATGGACATATCCGGGTCATAAACCTCAAAGCCGAGGGCTTTCATCTTCGCATTCAGGTCGGTCGCTCCCGCCATGGAAAGAACCTTACCATTACCAAGCGCCACTAAATTTACTCCGAGGTTCTTTGCTTCACGGTAAGATACATCAACAATTTCAATCCCCCAACCTTTCACGGTATCGACAAGCCAAGGTTCCATCGCGTCCATACACCCTACGGCCAGTTTTTTCGCCAAAGGTACGATCAGCCCATCCATATGTACAAATTCACGACTGATGGGCGCGACAACAGCTTCCCAACCTTCGGCCCGCACAAACTCGGCCACCTGCTCCGACCCTGATTGTTCAGAACGTTCACCACTATAGCCAATGAGGACACGGCCCGGCTCTATAATATTGAAATCACCGCCCTCAAAATGACCGGCCGTTGCAAACTTCCAGATCGGTATATCATTTTCTTGATAGAATTTGATCGCCAATGCATAGTCTGCCCGCCGACACTTGAGCTGCATATGACAAATCAAAGCGCCCCACGGGGTCATAGCAGAACTGTCTCGCGCAAAGAAATTTCGATGCAATACTTCATCACTATCAAGATAATGACAGGTTACACCATTTTCTTCGTAGATGGACACCATCTCCGCGTGCTGCTTCATCGCCAGTTGCAAGTCAAACGTCACGCCCGTTTTATGCGCATTGGCGAGCGTCCGCCCGATGAGGGGGCCCGCGTCCACCCATTTAAAGTATTCTGGCTTCCCAAGCAGTACATCCGTTAGCTTTGCATAATCATTGTTTATCCCCCAGCACTTGGCTGACACGGTTGAGTCATCCATTCTATCAAACTCCGAATGATTTTAGTTTAGCGAGGAGGATCAGTCCATATTTCTTGAAAACAAGTGTAAAACCATAACTTCATTACACACAAATGAGATCATAACCATAGAATGTTTCCACCCATTGACGCACGTCAATCAGGATAAGAATCTCTGCTGACTCAAATTTTTGGCACAGGTTTACGAAAATTACAAACACCAAATTTTAGGTTCCGGAGGAGTTGTTGATACACATGGCAGCATAACGAGCCGTTTCACAAAAATATCTGTCACTCTTGGAGAGGATCGGATGTCGTTCCATAAAATACTGGCAACAATAAATCACAAAATGAAGAGATTGTTATGACAAACGGCGGCCATCATTCAGCCGTCGAGGTGTATCGGAAGAAATGACGCTATGCATTGCTACCAGCCTTCCGCTTGTAAGCACCTTGAGCAACTCGGTCGATTACCATAGCGCAAAAGAGAATGGCCAGTCCACCAAGCAAACCCTGCCCCTTGGCTGCATATTGCAGCGCTTCCAAGATCAGCGCTCCCAAACCTTCAGCGCCAATCAAGGAGGCAATCACGACCATAGACAACGCCATAAGAATTGTCTGATTGATACCCGTCATTATCGAAGGTAGTGCAAGCGGTAATTCAACGTTAAAGAGTAATTGACGTTTGGAGCAGCCAAAGGCGATGGCCGCCTCCTTCGTTGTTTCAGGTACACCCCGCATACCAAGCGCCGTAAGTCGAATAACCGGAGGCATTGCGAATATTAAGGTCGCCAGAACACCAGGAGGTTTACCTGTACCAAAGAAGGCGATGATAGGTATCAGATAGACGAATGCCGGCATGGTTTGCATGAAATCCAGCACAGGCTCAGCAATGGTATAGGCACGTTTAGACTTGCCAAACCATATGCCCAGTGGAATACCAATGAGGATGCATAAAAATGCACCGGCGCCAATCAGTGCGACAGTGATCATTGCCAGTTCCCACAAGCCCATGAATGCCAAATACGCAAGCGACGCGGCCGTAAAGATAGCGACGCGCATTCCCGCAAGGCGCAAGGCCAGAACCACGGTCACGAACATCACAACCGGCCATGGAGTCTGAATCAAAAGCACTTCCAAACCGTCCAGTACCCAACGAATGCCAGCTGTCACCCCATCAAAGACATCGCCAAAATTATTAGCGAGCCAATCAAAACCGACATCCCCTTGTTTTGCCAGGACTGTGAAGTATTCTTTACCAACTGGAAATTCAGAAATGGTCAAGCGCCCGCCCAAAAGACCGCCTGTGAAAGTGGCCAGAAATTCATCCGGTTTACCAACCGTGAATCGAACAATTGTGAGTGGCCAGATTGCAATCATACCGATGAGTCCAAACAGGACAGAGGGCCAGCGAACACCGATCTGGCCCTTTTGCACAGACCGCCAGCGCAGATACTGAGCCTCATAAGCATAATTTGCGTAAAGCCCTTCAACCACCTTCACTGTAACCAACAACACAATCCCTGTGATCAAAATAGTTGCTGCCGCGTTGCTGGCCATTTGTGCCGCTTCTAAAGCTGTTTCAGCCGCATCCCGCAAATTTTCCGCAATCTTTAACTTGCTGGCGGCGCCTTCGGCATCACCCACTGCGGCCAGTTCTGCCGCTTGCGCTTCACGCCGGGCGATATTAGCTGCAAGACGTTCGTATCGTTCCAACTGGTCGGCGCCAAGCTCTCCCCAAAGGCCACGCCCGACTTGAACCAACGCAAAAAGTTCCAAAACCAAGAATGTCCAGAAGTAACCCCAGACACCGCGCGCCGCGCCCCAGAGCGGACCGAAAAGCGCAGCCATCATATTCCATGAAATCGTAAAACCTGTCTTACCCTGAATTTTTGCGAATTCGGCTTCATAGTATTCGGTGTGGGTGTCAACGAAAGCTGCAACGCTGTGATCTTGGGTATGATGCGCCCCTTCCGTCATGCTTTACCTCCCTGAATGCCCTTCAATAACGTTGCCCGGTCCACAACGCCAATGTCAGTGCCATCGTCATCGACAATGACGATTACATTCTCGGTTGATGTCGCAATATCAATCAGTTGATCAAGATCTGTGCCGTGTGATGCACGTGGGCTTTCGTCAAAATTCACTAAACGCTTGGGTTTGTAATCTTTGATTGGAATCATGATCGAGTGAGCAAAAACCAACTTAAGCTTGGAAATACCTTCGACGAAATCGCGCACATACTCATCCGCAGGCCGGGTTACAATCTCTTCAGGTGTACCGATTTGCACGATGCGGCCATCTTTCATGATCGCAATACGATTTCCGATACGGATCGCCTCCTCCAGATCATGCGTGATAAAAACAGTGGTTTTGTTTAAATCTTCAGAGAGCACCATGAATTGGTCCTGAAGCTGCCGCCTGATCAGCGGATCAAGTGCGGAGAAAGGCTCGTCCATCAATAAAACATCCGGGTTGGAAGCCAGTGCGCGGGCCAGGCCAACACGCTGTTGCATTCCACCGGATAACTCGCTTGGGAACCTGTCATCGTACCCTATTAGATTGACCCGCTCCAGACACTTCTGCGAAATATCCCAGCGACGTGACTTAGACTCTCCCCGGACTTGCAGCGGAAAAGCCACGTTATCGAGTACAGTACGATGCGGCAGAAGCGCCATGTGTTGAAATACCATGCCGATATGACGTGCGCGCATCTCACGCAGCTCACTTTCAGACAAGGAAAGCATATCCTTGCCCAGCACACTGATCTGCCCTGCCGTCGGCTCAATCAGGCGATTGAGGTGGCGTACCATCGTAGACTTTCCCGACCCTGATAAACCCATGACACAGAAAATCTCGCCCCGTTTAACGGAAAAGGAAACGTCGGCGATGCCAACAACACAACCAAATTCCTTAAGAACCTCAGCCTTGCTAAGACCTCGTTCGCAAATTGCCTTCATGGCAACATCAGCATTTTCACCAAAGACTTTCCAAACACTGTCCAGGGTAATGACATCATCCATAATCGCTTGCCTTGCCTGGTGCTTGTGAAAATCTCACAAGTCATTGAAATTTATGTACAGTTTTTCTACCTGCTAAGACTCTCTACGTGTCGTTGATTTTGATCGAAATGAAACCCGATCTAAGGAGAAAAAACAAAAATACATGACTGTTTGATAATTAGGTAGAGCAGCCCATCCCGTTTTTTGAGTCATCAATTGAAACGTTCATTCGGATTGATTTTCAGGCACGCCGCCTAGCTGATAGGCAAAAAAATCGCCTGCGGACAACTTACTCGCCATCAACAGTGGGATTTGCAAAGAGTGCGAACTGCTTGGGGTACCAGCGTTTGACACCCGTACCCCAATTGACTGGACATAAACGACCAGCAAAAAGATTAATTGAACCAACTATCAACCAAGTCAGCATTTTCGGCGACCCATTCTCGTGCATAGTCTGTCGGGTCTTTACCATCTACAGATAGCGCAAAAACAATCGCATTAATCTGATCAGTTGAGAGTTTGACATTGGACAACATTGCGGCCGCATCGGGTTGCGACTCTTCAAGGCTGGCAGAGTAATGCACATGGAGCTTCGCCACATCCCAAGCCGTGCCTGCCTTAGAATTTTCCAACCAGTTTGGATCATCGGTAGGTTGCTTAACATCCCATTCTGCAGCAGCATAAGCTGGCTCCTTGAGCACAACCAGATCATAAAGCGAAAACATATGATGCGGTGTATAGCAATAAAAGACAATGTTCTCATTTTGCGCGACAGCGTTATCAACCTGCGACAATGCCAAGGTTTCGTCCATTTCCAAAAGGGTCATGGTCTCAGCATAACCATAGCTCTTCGCACGAATTTTCTCAATATTGGTTGACGCCCAGCCTGTACCGCCGATCCAGATCTCACCCAGGCCGTCACCATCCGTATCAAAGTGTGCGGCCATCTCAGGATCGGTCAGATCACTGAGAGCAGAAATGCCGGTGCGCTCGTATGTATCGTTCGTCACACAGATATTCTGCTCGGATAACGCCGCATTTGGATTCTGCCTTACCGTACCTTTACCTGTAACAAAGGTATCATAAAGGTTTTGCTGATTTGGTAACCAGACCTCAGGGTGCACATGCATAGCACCCGAATCCATGGCCTCAAAGATGATTGGATTCGTACCGTTTTGCAGTTCAACTTCAAGCCCAAGATTGTCTTCAAGCGCAACCTTCAGAATGTGCGCGGTACCACGGACGGATGCCCAGTTTGGCACACCGATCACAACATCCTGAGCAGCAGCAGCGGTCCCTATGGTCGCAGCCAAACACGCTGTCAATAAGTTCTTTTTTTTCATGGATTTTCTCCTTGTTGAGTAAAATCTATTCCTCTTGGTTTTGCCACGACAGAGTGCAACTCAACCAAAATATGTTACTTCGATAATGTCGAGGTCACCCGCTAGACCAGGCAAAGCTAAGTAAATTTGACGGAATGATTTGATGGAATTTCAGTAACTCTTATGAGTTGGACCTTGTCAAGTCCCAACACCGATTTCTGAACACTTTCTCGCTGATAAGCTGAGGATGGCAGGATACAATCGCTGACAAAACACGCCATTCAAAGACGCCATTGGCTTCGTGTTTGTTCATCATGTGATGTGAGTTTTGGTTTGGTATCGTGGAATTCCACGAATGAAGCATCAAGAAATCAAGGCCACAAGCCACACAAAATATCAGGTTTTGCCATAGCCTGGGAAATAATAGGTGGTTCTTTCGTTTTCGGTCGCTCTAAAGTTTGCTTCAAAAAACACATTGACTACTCTATTAAGTCTACACGAAAGATATCAAAAAGTAACATTTTCGTATACTAGAAAAATTATGCGGTACCCTGAAGCTATACAGATACTGACCGATTGGAGGAGGAAAGGGCGCGTTCTGTTCACACGGAAAGAACTACGTAAGTTGTTTGCGCAGGATGGGGATGCGGCTTTCAAAGGAGGGCTAGCACGTTTAATATCGTTAGGTGCACTGCGCCGTGTGTCCAGAGGTCTATTTCTTTTTGCATTAATAGTATAGTCGCGATCCACACCTGCTTGAGCAGATTGCTGTTGCTCTACGGAAAGGCTGGTACAACTACCTGAGTTTGGAGTCGGCTCTGTCTGAGTATGGTGTCATTTCGCAAGTTCCGTTAGTCGGGATTACCGTCATGACTACAGGGCGCTCCGGGTTAATTAAGACCCCATTTGGACAAATTGAATTTACCCATACAAAGAGAAATATAAGCAATATCCTCAATCAAACACGAGATATAGATCGTCCCCTGAGAATAGCCACACCCAATGCGGCGGTCCGTGATTTGCGGCGTGTCGGTCACAATGTACATCTGATTGATACGAATGAATTGAAGAACATTATCGCAAATGATCAATAGAGTAAAATACGCGCGGATTCCTTGTCATCCGCCGATCCGCAAAAGTCCCCGAAGGCCATAACATCATATCTGACGACACTGACGAAAACCCATCTTGTCCGAGTTTACTTGGCTTCATCTTCATGAGTCCCTACGGATCCGCAGCCTGCTCCAACTCTTTGGCGCATTGAATGTAGTAGTGTCGCGTCGGGCAATTGATCTGGTCAACCGCGTGCGCCCGTAGAATATCGGCTTTCAATTTCTTAAGATCATCATTGCCGTTGCAACTGAGAAGCCGATCCACTAATTGCAAAGCCCATTGGAAATCGCCGTCCTGTCGCGCCTTTTCGACAGCCACCTGAACGGATTCTTGCCCACCAGCGAGTTCAATAAACCGCCTTGCTTCGTCTTTCGGAGAGAGAGGTCCAAGCGAGGTAGGGTTACCATCAAACCACCCCACGGTTCCAACAAAATATGCGCGTACCGCAAAATCCACCCGTCCGTAGTACTCACGCAAATACGGTTTTTCCGCCAGTTCAAGCGGAAGTTTGATGCTGTGGGCAAGCTCATCAATCGTCGCGCCCGCGTCCATGCCCTTGCGGGTTTCTTCCGTGATGTAGCGGATTGCCTCACGATAATCAGTCAGTGTCTGATGAATCTCATCCTTCCCGAACAAGGCCTTCGTATGTCCTGGGGCAAGCACCTCCGGTTCAAAGGACATAAGCAAGTCAATTGTATCCGCCCAGACATCAAAGTCGCGGTACTCCGTGCCACGAATCGCATAAAGGTTCGGGAAGCTGCGATAGAAGTTGTCGCCGCTGATCAAGAGCCTTTTATCGGAATACCAGACGACCATGTGATCCGGCGTTTCTCCGGGAGCCAGCACGAATTCTAGCTCGACCCCGCAGACTGTAATCGTCTCACGGTCAACGCTGATCTTGCGGGTTGGCTTCATGATGCCCGCACCCATGCCCTGCAGCGGACGATCCCCCGGACCAACCCCAATGCCAATGATCTCGTCAGGATAGGACAATCCGAGGCCGAACTGACGCTTGGTACGCATCTGCATAGCCTTCAACGCACGCGGATATGTTGTATCACCAAGCAAAGGGTCCTCGGAGAAGCGTGCGCTGGCCAGCACCTCTGGGGTGCCATCCTCGGCAAATACAGACGCGCCGGAGACATGATCACGATGTGTATGCGTCAAGATAATCATCTTCACCGGCAGATCGGTTATCTTTCGGAACTCAGCCAGCACGTGAACCGCCGCCGTCGTCGTCTCAGTGGTGTCCACGATGATCAGACCACCATCGCCCACAATCATGTAGACATTCGAGGCAGCATAGCCGAATGCTTGGTAAACGTTGTCAGCAAGCTGCACAATTTCCTTCCGGAAATAATCCGGATGTGCCTTCAATTCCTCGTGCATGCAAAGACCTCATTATTACCATTTGGTTACTCGGAGCCTTGGGAACACGGCTGCGCCACCAGATTCCAAGTCAACATATCCGTTAGCCACCATTTGTCAGTATCGGGATCCCAAATGAAAGTTTTTTCAGTTGAATTACGGTCAAAAAGCCTAATATCGCTTGAAATAGGATCCCAATTTCGATAGTTTGAGATATTCTTATCCTCAAATGAGCGTATTCTGGGCTTTCCTGACTGAATTTGGGATCCCGATCGCGGCACTTTTAATTGAACCGGGAGGACGCTATGAAAATTCGCCAAAACATTTTGAGAACCGTGTTAGCGGCTGCGCTTTGCACATTTGCCCAAACCGCCGCAAGCGATGAATTGAGTGTCGCGACATTCGTTCCGCCGCAGCACCATACAAATACACTGATGTTCCAATGGTTCGGTGAAGAGATCGAGAAACGCTCAGGTGGAACGCTGACCATGAAGCTCTACCCTGCCGGCCAACTCGGGGCCGGGCCGGTTCAGCAGTATAAACGTGCCATCGAAGGTGTCGGAGATATCACCTTCGGTGTCGCAGCCTACACACCCGCGATCTTTCCGAAGACCATGCTGGCGATCTTGCCCGGCACCTCCAATACTGGAGAAGAGTCAACCCGCCAGATTTGGGAGAGCTTTGACGATCATTTCGCCGACGAGTTTTCTGAAGTAAAGGTCCTCGCAGTGGGGACGGTTGCCGGTAGTCTTCTTGTCGGGACGCGTGATGTGTCAACGTTGGAAGGTCTGCAAGGTGCCAAACTCGTACCCTTCGCTGCCATGACAACGCCCCTTGTAGAAGCTATGGGCGCGGTTCCCGTGCAACTGCCAGTAACCGAAATGTACACCGGTCTATCCAGTGGTACCATTGATGTCACAACCGCCTCTTACAACAACCTTACCCATCTTTAACAAAATTTCTTTAAACACCGTCGGATTTTGGTATTTTTCGGATG
>JAPORU010000142.1 GCA_026710045.1 Aestuariivita sp.
CCGATAAATCGCCGGTTTTGCACGACAGAAATCCGGCCGAAAGTCTTGCCATTCATAAAAAATGAGGGTTTTTTGACAGACACTATATAGGGCTTAGTCTCTCTTTTAAAGGCCTAAATTAATAAGGATTTAAAAATGAACGAAAACAATCTTAATCAGTTCGTTAATGCAGTTAAGTAATTCAGGAGGTAGAAGCTGAAGAGCATTCTCCGATATTAGAGGCGATAGAAGAATTGAAAAGGTCTAGGTAGTGTAGACGGCAGTTTCGATATCTCGGGCAGTTTATTGGATGGTACCTTCCTTCATTGGATCAGAAATTTACCGCAACTCAACCTATGGCACCTGGCATCCCTTACGAGTGCCACGTGTTTCCACTGTTATGGATTTATGCCGTGCCTTGGGTTGGTTGCCACGTGAACAATATATCAGTTCACCGCGCGCAAAATCAAAAGCCCTGTTGACCTGGCATGACTCTCATTATGTGGATGCGTTGCAACGGGCAGAGAAAACACAACATGTCAGTAAAGAAGAGAAGGCACGGTTTCAGATCGGCACCGTGTCAAATCCCGTATTTCCCGAGATGTTCAAACGACCTGCGACCGCAGCTGGTGGTTCAATCCTGGCAGGAGAGCTTCTATCACACGGCGGCATCGTATACAATCCGGCGGGCGGGACACATCATGGTATGCCTAACCGTGCGAACGGTTTTTGTTATTTGAATGATCCTGTTCTCGCTATGCTGTCTCTCCGGAGGCAAGCAGTTCAGCGTTTGGCCTATGTCGACATTGACGCGCATCATCCCGACGGGGTTGCACTTGCGTTTAGTGGCGATGAACATTGTCTTATGATCTCAGTTCATGAGGAGAATCTATGGCCAAAGACGGGACAGCTTGACGACGACGCCGGCGGTAATGCGTTTAATCTTCCAGTACCCCGCGGGTTTCATGACGCTGAAATGGCCTATGTGTGCGACGAATTGATTATACCTGAGGTGTCAGCCTTTCGGCCTGATGCCATTGTTCTTCAATGCGGGGCAGACGCCGTGGCCGATGATCCTCTTTCTCATCTGTCATTATCGAACAACGCCCATTGGAACATCGTGCGAGAATTAATGCCTTTATCAAATCGCTTCTTGGTCCTTGGAGGTGGTGGCTACAATCCCTGGACCGTTGGGCGACTTTGGACGGGAGTGTGGGGTGTGTTGAATGGGCACCAATTTCCAGAGCGACTGCCGAGTGATGCGGAGTCCGTCCTCCGAAATTTAGAATTCAAGGGTGATCGGCGTGGTAAACACCCTTCAGAACATTGGATGACAACGCTCCAAGATCGTCCTCACTTCGGATCGATCCGAAATATCATTAAATGGCGGGTTCAAGAGTTGCGGTCGCGCCGACGTATTTTATTTTGAAGATTGACGTTTCACTGAACGGACCGTGCATATGACTTTGTAAAAAATGTCTCTTACCCACGAGAGCAGTAAGAATAAAACATACCGATTCAACACCACAATGCATCGCTACTCACAAGGTGTCGATTTTAGTGCCAACTATGTATGTTCTCGTAAGCATTCTTGATGTGTCCTGCACAGTCTTACAATCTCTTTGTTATTGTTTAATTGCTCAGTGACGACATAGTTTCGAATCACAGCAAAAAATACTGCTGGTGTTTTTGTCGCACGTACGGATTTTTGCAATGCTAGCAGCAAGAACCACAACCTTGATAGATGTGGTCATTGGTAGTTGTCCTTCCAAAATTGATGCGAACACTTTCGCCAGCTTTTCATACAGACAAGCCCATCACACAGAGCACGTAAGACGGTTCGATTGAACCGGCGTTGCAAGCTGAACCCATTGATATAGAGAGCTTTTTTGAACAGTTAGAACTAAGTCAGCAGCATTTATCACGGGAAATCTGAGATTCAAGATTCCAGGAACTGTGTCGGTACTCCCATTTAAATCAGCCTCACATCCGCTGTCATGTAACAGCTTCAAAGGCGGTTTCTGAATCCTTGAAAGCGATTTTCGTCATGGAGGTGCCTTTGACCGGCAAGCGTTACCGCTGCACCGAGACCAACGCATAACACGGTCGGTACCGTTCCGCTACGGACGCCACCTTGTTGCCACCACCGTGGAAGAGCGGTGTCATCTGTTGTTAAACATCGCGGGACGCAACCAGAACCCCAATGCCTTGTGGTACGTAGATCTTATAACCTGAAGAGCTCAGAAATGTATTCGGCAGTTTAGAGAAGTCGATTATCAACCTCCCTATCGCTTATGCTGCATCCGTGTGAAACAACACGCTGTAATGATAACTTAGGCTTGAGATATCATAGGTTAGATAGCACCTGTTTCTTGAACTGCACAACGGCGCCGAAGATGATGGAACCGCGTATTAGGAAGTTTTGTTGCGGTGCTTCTCTGGGGCCCGAGAGAAAAAAGAGACGAGGATGATTGAGCGCTTTCAAAAGCGGTTCGAGAAGGGCATGCAGGACTTAAAGGCGGGTCTTTCAAAGCCCCGCACCCAAAAGCCCCTTGCGCAGGTTGAGCGGAAGATTGGACGCTTGCAAAAAGCCAACGCCCTTGTGCCCGACATGATACCGTCAAGGTTGTTGCTGATCAGGACAAGCAAAAAGCGATTGCCCTTACATGGGCACCACAGCCGTCGGCGGGATCAATGATGGACCTTTTTGGCGTCTATAGCTTACGGTCTAATCTGGTTACATTGGACGCAGAAACGATGTAGAGAACCGATACCCTGCTGAATGAAGTGGCGGCGTTTTTGACTCGGCAAGATCAGTTTCGTGTGGCATGACAGTCATCAGAGTGCTCCTTTCTGGTCTTTGATCTAAGACATTGGGTTTCGTTTTTGGAGCACTCTACCGCCCCCTCCGAAAAAGCAGATAGTCTTGGCGAAGACCGCCGAATATGGAAAAATTCCGCTTAAGGCGGGGAATTTTCGCGAAAACGAGCGAATCTTGCACGATCAATAAAATTCGAACAAGAATTACTATGGGATTTCAATGGCTCAAAAAAATCGGCCTGCACCGTATAAGAACGACACCCCGAGCAAATGCGATGGTTGCGCCAGGATACAAATTAAGTAATGTGTGTCGTATCTAGTGGGAGAAGTGGTTTGGTAATTTGCCATACGAACAGTGTTTGTCTGACTATTCACTCTTGACCTCTGCTTTGCGGATTCAGGCTTTGGCGCAATAATGTGCTTAGGGACATGAAATCGCGCTCGCTGCTCACTCCGGATTGGGTCAAGGCGTGGCCAGGAAAAACGATTGATGGTGCCTACCATTCGGCGCTTTGGCATATGCTGGATGTGGGAGCCGTTGCGAACCGTCTGATTGTGAAACAGTCTGTCACGGGCTGCCCCGAGAACGATGCAGCGATAAACTTTCTTATTACCCTTCATGATCTCGGCAAGATTAGCGATAGTTTTCGAGATCAGATCACTGGCGCTGCCGCACATTCCGTATATCATTCGCAATTGAGTTTTGTTCTACTCCAGCACTTTGACGATCAGATAGAGGAGTACATAGGTGGCTTACGTGCGGCAAGACAAACGCTGTATGCGGCCGTTTCGGGCCATCATGGTGGTCCGCCGGAACTAGACGACGGCAGTGGTAACAAGCAGCAGCGCTGGGAAGAGGCGATCGGTTCTGAGGCTCTTGACACGATACCAGAGGTCATTGCAGCGGTAGCCAACTTATTCCCAGAAGCGTCGCTGAGAGATCTTTCCACTGCGGCTGCAAAGAAGCTCAGTTGGAAGGTATCTGGACTGACAATACAGGCAGATTGGATTGGATCAAATACGGATTGGTTTAACCTTCAAAGTCCTGAAATTGTTATTGATAGCTACTGGCAAGAGGCGCTCCGTCGTGCCACCGATTCCGTCGCTGATGCTGGACTCCATGGTGCCGCCGTTCGCCCTAAATCCAGCATACTTCAAGGTTTGACAACACCTCGACCGATGCAGGACGCGGTCAGTAAAATTGATCTACCGGACGGGCCGGTACTGGCAATCATGGAAGACGCGACGGGCTCGGGCAAAACCGAAGCCGCGTTGATACTTGCTCATCGCATGATGACTGCCGGAAAAGGTGACGGGATCTTTTTTGCTCTACCGACGATGGCGACTTCGAACGCTATGCTAGAGCGCATGGAAAAAGTCGCAAGCAAAATTTTCTCTGGACGACCATCTTTGGGACTTTCACATGGTCGTGCCCGCTCAAATGAGCAGTTCAGGAAAATTCTTGGTAATGATGGGTCGGACCCCTGCGAACCTGTGACGTGTGGTCAATGGCTGGCGGATGATCGGCGACGCATTCTTCTCGCAGATATTGGCGTCGGTACCGTAGACCAAGCAATTTTGGCGGTATTGCCGACGCGATTCAATACTTTGCGGCTCTGGGCGCTGTCAAACAGAGTTCTGATCATCGACGAAGCGCATGGGTACGATTCATATATGGAAGAAGAGTTACGCTCGTTGTTGAGATTTCAAGCCATGTTAGGAGGGTCAGCGGTTGTGATGACTGCTACGCTGCCAAGCGGGATGCGGGACGGTTACGCGGAGGCGTTTCAGCGTGGGTTAGGGAATCGGCAACCATCGCCAGTTTCGAGTGTCGCCTATCCACAGCTAACAGTTGTTGGGCAACAGATCGACACCTATCAGCCCTGCCCGGTGCCATCGACCTGTCGCAGCATAGTTGTCGAGCGGGTCGATGAAGTGACGGCAGTTGCTAGAATCGTTGAAGGTGCACGGATGGGAGCTGCCTGTGTATGGGTGCGTAACGCGGTGGATGATGCAATTTCCGCAGTGCAGCGGCTTAGGACAGAAGGTTTGAACGCGGAACTCCTGCACGCGCGGTTTATCGTTGCAGACCGGCTCCTAAAAGAAGAGGCTTTGCAGCGGCGATTCGGTCCTAATGGCACTGATCGAGAGGGAAGAGTATTGGTGGCAACGCAAGTAGTTGAGGCTTCGCTTGATCTGGACTTTGATCTTATGATCAGTGATTTGGCTCCTATTGGTTCATTAATCCAGAGGTCTGGTAGGCTATGGCGTCACATGGATTCCCGTCCCGCAAATAAGCGACCAGTTAACGGGCCCAAACTACATATCCTATCTCCAGATCCACTAATCGTCGAAAATGCCCGTTGGTTAAATAGTTTTCAAGAGTCTGGAGCTTGGGTTTATTCACTCGCTGATCAATGGAGGACAGCCCAAAAAATTTTCGAGGTAGGTACAATTCGGGCGCCAGAGGGACTCCGAGGACTTATTGAGGCAGTTCATGGATTGAGTCAGGAAAAATTACCAGAAGTCCTGAGTGAGGCGGAATTGCAAAGTATCGGAAAGGTAATGATAGAAGGTCAGATGGCAAGAAATTTGGTACTAGAAACTCACCATAGTGGATCACTTCAGGATTACTTGACGGCAGCTCAGAAAGTTTATGATGAAGAAAGGCTGATGACGCGATTGGGTGTTCCGCAAGTTACACTGCGACTTGCCCGAAATAGGGATGGGCGGCTAGAGCCATTTGCTGAAAGTTGGGAGACTTCGGAGGTTCAATTTTCACGCGCCCGATATGAGAAGTTAGGAGTGGTGGATCAAGAACAACCGGAAATTTCCACACTGAATGATAAATGGACTAAACGGCAGCGGGCGGCGTTCGATATTGCGATAGTTGGTGAAGACGGATACCTGTCAAACCAATTGCGGTACGACGAAGATTTGGGCTTGCTGGTCATACCCGAATCTGAAATATAGTTTCCCCTAACTTTTGTATGCGCAATTGTGACAACGATCCTATAATCCGAATAAGTCCCTTTAGAACCCAACGAATGTTAAACTTAATTTCGGACCCGTGGATTCCTGTCCACTGTTCAGATGGCCTATCGGTCGTGCGCCCAGATCAAATTGCAGATTCTGATGTTCTCGAATTTGCATGGCCTCGTCCCGACCTGAACCTAGCTTGCTACGAATTAATGATTGGGTTGACCTACTTAGCCTGTCCGCCTGAGCCTGGCCCCGAAGAGGAAATATTCCAAACTCCGCCAGATCATGCGACGTTCAGAGATGGATTGGCGCATCTGGCTCCGGCATTCGAATTACTCGGCGATGGCCCGCGTTTTTTGCAGGATTTTGAGCCGCTGGATGGCGACGCGAACCCAGCCGACTCACTGTTCATTGACCATGCTGGAAGCAACACCGCCAAAAAAAATAGCGACCTTATGGTTAAACGAAACCGCTATGACAGTCTGCCGCTACCACTTGCAGCGATGGCACTCTACACTTTGCAAGCTTTTGCGCCACAAGGTGGTCAAGGCCATCGCACGTCGATGCGCGGTGGCGGTCCTATGGTTACTTTGGTCAACCCTAGAAAAGGTAGTTTGTGGTCACTAATCTGGGCCAACGTTCCTGTTGGTACAGCGTTGTTGCCGAACCAATTATCGAAGTTGCCGTGGATGCGACCAACAGTTACTTCGGAGAAGGGGCAGGTCGTTCTACCGGAAGGCGACTCGATGGACGGTCACCCGCCAGAAATGTTTTTTGGCCAACCCCTTCGTTTGCGCTTGATTGCAAAGAAAGATCGGATCACGGGCGTTATTAAGAAGACCCATGGGACTAAATATGAGGGATGGCGTCACTACTTAACGCCCTATCACATCGATTCTAAAGGACAATTTTTGCCAGTACGCCCAAAGCAAGGAGAATTCAGATACAAGAACTGGCTAGGGATCATTCTTCAATCAAGTGAACACTTCCAACCAGCCAACTTGAGACGAAACATTCAGGTTCCGAGTCCAGCGCCGAAAAGTCTGATAGTTGCAGGCTGGGCAATGGATAGTGCTAAGCCGGTGGACTTTATTTGGTCCGAGCAGCCAGTATTTTCTCTCTCAGAGGAGATGAATAAGATAGTCTGCGGGATGGTCGAAGCGGCCGAACAGTCTGGTTACATAATGGCTGTATGTATCCGTGACTGCCTTGGTAAGGCATCCAAGAATGTGGCGGATCTCGCAGAGCGGGCTTTCTTCGCTCAAACTCACGAGTATTTCGTTAAACGAGTAGCTGCGATTTCAAATGGCGATGACCCCACGCCAAATGATTGGTTAAGTGTTCTCCGACGGGTGGCCGTTGATCTTTTTGATGATTCAATCCTTCCTGGAATGGCCGAAATGCAAGAAACACAGCGTGAGAAGGCAGTCAGATCTCGCAGTAAGCTTCTATCGACATTTAGTGGTCGTCACTCTTTTGCCAAAAAAATATACGGGCCGCTCAACCTTAAATTGCCCCCAAAGGAGCGACGGAGGAAAGAAGACACATGAGCGAAGAATCCATTGCGGTAGAAAAAGTTTGTCACGATTGGTGGCTTAGCGAGGTTTCGGCAGACACGGGTCATTGCCGCAAAACGCGAGCTGAATTGAGGAGAGCCGATACGCCGCTTGAAGCATTAGGAGTATCCGCAGTCCATGATCTGAACCGTGAATTAACCTCCGCTGGTTGGCATAAACGCAAAAATTGGCCTGATCGACTCTCGCTAATAGCGATTGCCCTTGCTCACCTAAAGGAGGATCAAACAGAAGCATTGGCTTCTCGCTTTGGATTTGGTGATCCTCCAAAGTTGAGCCGCATTCGCTTTAATACTCTTATTCGGACGGAGTCCCCACGCGGTCTCATGCGTCCTCTCGTTCGAGCCATTTCGATAGTTGACAATAGCGCAAATGTGCGTCGTCTAGCACGAGATTTATACTGGTGGGCGGATCAAGACCGAATCACATGGTGCTTCGAATACTACGGTTCAGCAGATTCGAAACCAAATACTACTAACGATGACAAGGAGACCAATATATGAACCGATTTATACAACTACATTACCTGACAGTCTATCCGCTATCGAATCCGAACCGCGATGACCAAGGTCGACCTAAATCGGCGACTTACGGTGGTGTGCCGAGGCTGAGAATATCCAGCCAGTCGTTAAAGCGTGCTACTCGTCTGTCAGACACAATGCAAAATGATCTTCGGGGAAATTTGGGCGAGCGAACCCAAAGAATAGGCGAGGCGATCAAGCAGGGTTTAATAGAGGGCGGAGCGACGGGCGAGGCGGCCCACGAGGCTGCTAAGAAAATCGCCGATGTTTTCGGAAAGCTAGATGCAAAAGCGGAAGAAAAAAAGCAAATTCGTACTCGGCAACTGGCCTTTATTTCGCCCGACGAGAAGAAAATGGCGTTTGATTTGGCGAAAAAAGAAATTGACGGCGAGCCGTTGCCTTCAAATGCTGAGTTAAAAAAATTGGTGCTACGCAATGCCGACGGAGCTGTTGACATTGCGATGTTTGGACGGATGCTTGCTGATGATCCAGACTCTAATCGTGAGGCCGCCGTGCAGGTAAGTCACGGCATCACCACGCATCGTGCGTTAGTCGAAGACGACTTCTACACCGCTGTTGACGATTTAAAGCGGCCTTCCGAGGATGCTGGTGCCGGATTTGTGGGTGAGGCAGGTTTTGGATCAGGAGTGTTCTACATCTATGCCTGCATTGACACGGCTCTCCTAAAAGAGAATTTAGAGGGGGATTTGCATCTCGCAGCTAGAGCGACCGCTGCACTTGCTGAAGCCTTGGCGACTGCAACGCCCTCAGGAAAACGTAATTCTTTCGCCCATCAAACATACGCCAGCTTCGTGATGGCGGAAAGTGGTGATCGGCAGCCAAGGTCGCTAGCCGGAGCTTTCCTAAAGCCTGTAACAGGTGATGATCTGCTTAAGACCTCGGTGGAACGACTGATCGAAACTTCGCGAGCAATTGATGAGGCGTATTTTGACGACGGGCCGCTGCGGACAAAAATCATGAACTTGCAGCAGGGCGAAGGGAGCATTGCTGAAATCAAGACTTTTCTAATTAATTCAGTAAGAGATGCGTAACCATCTGATCTTTACTCTCGTAGCCCCAATGGGTTCGTTTGGCGATCTGGCAGGTCATGAACTTCGGGGATCGTATTTTTGGCCGGGGCGGTCAGCGCTGCTTGGATTGGTGGGCGGCGCATTAGGTGTGCGACGGGATGACAAGTCTGGACAAGCAACTCTGACGGTCTGGAAAACAGCGGTATCTGTGTTGAGTGTAGGAATTGTCTGGCAAGATTTTCACACTATTCAAACCGTGCCTTCTGCCAGAATCAAGCGTCCTGAAACTCGACAAGAAGCATTATCGGCCCTGCGACGGGCGGATAACGGAGTTATTACCCGGCGAAACTACTGCAATGACTGCGTCTTTGGAGTTGCAATGTGGGGTGGGGATATTCAATTATTGGAGGCCGCCCTTAGAAAGCCTGTGTTTGTGCCTTATCTAGGCCGAAAGAACTGCCCACTGTCAGCGCCCATGAGTCCGAAGATTGTTTCGGCTGATACTTCTATTGAAGCATTGACGCAAGTTATCCTTCCGCCATTTCTAAACATCGACACAAAAAGACCAAAGCTGGTGATCACAGATGAGAATATCCCGGGCGGTTGGACTGAAGTGCGTTGGGACGAACCTCTTGATCGGGCGGCTTGGCATTTCGGTCAACGCCGTGTGAGGGTTCTGGGAACGGAGTTCAACTCGTGACTCTCTATCTCTCTCGACTAACGTTAAACAGAAATGCCTCGACAAGGGCACTGATGCCACTACTGAATCCTAAGGAACATTCGCTCGCTGCTGACGCTCACCATCGATTGGTCTGGTCGGTCTTCTCCGACGAGTCGACCCAAGAACGAGACTTTCTTTGGCGTCATGACGGCAAGGGATGCTTTATGACGCTTTCGTCAAGATCACCGCGTCCGAGCGAACTGTTTATTCCGATTGAAACCAAAATATTTGATCCCGAACTTCGGATAGGGGATAGACTGAGCTATGTGCTTCGCGCCAACGCTACCCGAGCGCGTCGCATTGAGCATGGCAAGAATCAACGTGTAGATGTAGTCATGGATTTGCTTCATCAAATCCCCGCTGGTCGTGAACGGGCCGAAGCTCGGCAGCGTCTTGCTGCGGAAGCTGGCGAGACTTGGATGGTAAACCAAGGCGATAGGAAGGGTTACCGCCCCATATACACAGTGATTGAAGGTTATTCTACGCTAGGAATCGGTCGCAAGCGGGGCAAGGGCGCAACCTTCGGAATTCTTGATTTGAGTGGCGTGATCGAAATCACTGATTCCGATGTCTTCTTATCCGCTCTCAGTCAGGGATTTGGTCGCGCAAAGGCGTGGGGTTGTGGGCTGATGCTGATTCGCCGCGAGAGATGAGTCTGCCCGGATTACCCCCGCCAAAGCCAATTCCCTTGAAGGAACGAGCCGCAATGGTATTCATTGAGCGGGCTCAGATTGATGTCAAAGACGGCGCTTGTGTCGCAATTGATGCTGAGGGCATTCGCACTCATATACCTTTGGGAGGTATTGCCTGTCTAATGCTTGAGCCTGGTGCCCGAATCAGTCATGCGGCAGTTGCGCTGGCGGGAAGAGCTGGTACCCTAATCACATGGATTGGTGAGGGAGGAGTTCGGTTATATTCCGCCGGTCAACCGGGAGGTGCGCGATCTGATAAGTTGCTGTGGCAGGCAAAGTTGGCACTCGACGAGAGCGCCCGCCTGCGAGTCGTTCGTGCGATGTACTCGCGACGTTTCGGAGAAGAACCGCCCATGCGTCGCTCAGTAGATCAACTGCGTGGAATTGAGGGGCAGCGCGTGCGTCATGCATATGAACTTTTTGCAAAGCGCTACGGCACTAAATGGAAAAGTAGGAAATACGATCCTACTGACTGGAGTACTAGCGATGTTGCAAATCGTTGCCTGTCTTCGGCCACCGCTTGTCTTCATGGCTTGTCCGAAGCCGCTGTGCTGGCGGCTGGGTACGCTCCCGCCATTGGCTTTCTTCATACTGGAAAGCCTAGAAGTTTTGTTTATGACATCGCCGATATTTGGAAACTCCAAACTGTAGTCCCAGAGGCGTTTCGAATTGCCGCGAAGGCTCAGAAAGGGCAATTGGATATGGCTCCAGAGAGGGCCGTGCGTTTGGCTTGTCGTGACTCATTTCGAAAATCAGGTCTCCTGAATAAAATCATTCCAGATATTCATGAGTTACTGGAGGAAGGAAACATCCCGAAACCCCCACCGCCAAGCGAGGCATTAGGCCCTGCTTTCGAAGAAGAGACAAGCGGCGATGATGGTCATCGCGGTTAACAACGTACCAGCCAATCTTCGAGGTCGTCTCGCAGTCTGGCTATTGGAAGTTAGGGCAGGTGTTTATGTTGGCAATTACTCAGTGCGGGTTCGCAATAGAATTTGGTCACAGGTAGAGGCAGGAATCGGTCAAGGCGATGCAGTAATGTGTTGGGCATATCCGAACGACCAAGGATTTGACTTTGAGAGCATTGGTCATAATCGCCGTATGCCATGTCAATTCGACGGAATAAAACTTGTCAAATTTTCTCCTGCGGACGCTAAGGGGGGCTCGGATTGAGTGTGATAAAATTCATATCAAGATTTGGTAGAATTTACGTCACGGAAAAAACATATAAATTACAATGAGTTCTAGGAAGTCTGTTCCCCACACACGTGGGGATGAACCGGGTCTGGTGCTGTCTCATTAAACTTAACTATTCTGTTCCCCACACACGTGGGGATGAACCGTAGTGAATATAGAGATAAACCATAACTTGTAAACTGTTCCCCACACACGTGGGGATGAACCGGATAGAGAAATGGAACCTATACCGAAGAGACACTGTTCCCCACACACGTGGGGATGAACCGCTATTTGAATTAAATGTAACGGATCCCGCCACCTGTTCCCCACACACGTGGGGATGAACCGGATTAGATCACAATGGCCGCTTATACGACATTCTGTTCCCCACACACGTGGGGATGAACCGGCGTCCCAAATGAGTCTTTTTATCTCTGCATCCTGTTCCCCACACACGTGGGGATGAACCGCGTATCCGTAAGTCATTCTTGTGCCGTTACCTCTGTTCCCCACACACGTGGGGATGAACCGCCATGGTTGAGCGCTTGCTCAATCAATTTTCTCTGTTCCCCACACACGTGGGGATGAACCGGCGTTGCGATTTCGGGAGCCTCGAGATTCAGCCTGTTCCCCACACACGTGGGGATGAACCGTGAATTAGTTCAGGTGTCGATAACAGTGGCAGGCTGTTCCCCACACACGTGGGGATGAACCGAAATAGGGTAGCAATTAAGCCACCCTATCCTTCTGTTCCCCACACACGTGGGGATGAACCGGATATGATGAAGCTGTCGTTAAGACTCTCGATCTGTTCCCCACACACGTGGGGATGAACCGGTACCCAGCAAATTCGGCAAGAAACCGAAAAGCTGTTCCCCACACACGTGGGGATGAACCGTTGTCGTGTGCTTGTCAACAAAACTGGATGTCCTGTTCCCCACACACGTGGGGATGAACCGATGTGCTTGAGGAGACGTACAATTTGGCACAACTGTTCCCCACACACGTGGGGATGAACCGCGGCGCAGCGGGCGCGGGGCAGCATCGACTTCCTGTTCCCCACACACGTGGGGATGAACCGGATTTATTATGGACAACAACGAAATTTGGAAACTGTTCCCCACACACGTGGGGATGAACCGTTGTCGTGTGCTTGTCAACAAAACTGGATGTCCTGTTCCCCACACACGTGGGGATGAACCGATGTGCTTGAGGAGACGTACAATTTGGCACAACTGTTCCCCACACACGTGGGGATGAACCGCAATATGACGCGCTTGTGAGTCTTCCAAGCGTCTGTTCCCCACACACGTGGGGATGAACCGAAAGCAACGCGGATTTGAATGCCGCGTTGAACCTGTTCCCCACACACGTGGGGATGAACCGAAAACCGGTCGTCACCGGTCGGGTGCCAAGATCTGTTCCCCACACACGTGGGGATGAACCGCTGGGCGGCGCGCTCGATGTTCCGGTCGGATTCTGTTCCCCACACACGTGGGGATGAACCGACAATTCCAACCCGTTCTGGGAGTGGGACAACCTGTTCCCCACACACGTGGGGATGAACCGAGACAAGTAAGGTTTGAACCTACATGACGACACTGTTCCCCACACACGTGGGGATGAACCGCCTTTAATGCCGATGCTACAATGCGTGAAGGACTGTTCCCCACACACGTGCAATGGCATTCGCTTAAGGTTTTTGTGCATTCGGATAAGGAAACCCCGGGTCCTT
>JAPORU010000009.1 GCA_026710045.1 Aestuariivita sp.
CCGGATGGTCTCGAAGTCCTGGATGCCGATGGGCAGAGACTGACGGGTCATGATCTTCCTTCCAGAAAGTGCTCCATAAAGCGGATGCTTCTTAATACCTCAGACTTGGGATAGGTGTAAATAATGTGATTGAAATGACTCGTTATTTTCAAGCCGCGGTTTTCTATTCACAGTCACGCAACGCCGCCAAGCAGAAGGATCATAAGTTGGGTTATCTCCAAATATAACATTGCTTAACGTCTTCTTTGTGATCTCAGTATAGTATAAATTTTCAGGATGTTGCTTCGTCTTCCTCTTGACGCATGCGTGATAACGCGGTCGCAACAAGTCTCGCTGGAACCGCAAAAACCCCCAGACCGCACATCAAGATCACAAAGGTGAAAAGCTTGCCGCCCGTAGTAATTGGATAAATATCTCCATACCCAATTGTTGCCAATGTGGCTGTTCCCTACCACAAGCTGTGAGGAATGGACGGGAAAGTATTCGGTTGCGCGTCATGCTTGAAATAATAGATCCCAAGCGCTAAAAAGTAGAGCATGAACAGGGTAACGATCAAAAAGAGAATGCTCTCTTATTTTGCAAGAAAGATTGCCTTTCCGAAACGATCCAATGTCCTGCTGTAGCGTACGAGCTTCAGGAAACGCAGGATTCAGCATAAACACACAATCTTGAGAGATTGCAGATTCACCATTCCAGCCGTGAGAACGACGGGGACTGCGGCCATTACGTCCACTATGCTATAGAAATTGAAGATGTATCGCCACTTGTCTTGGGCCATTAGGACACGCAGCCCGTATTCGATGGCAAAGATCCCCACAATGATGATTTCCACAATCGCGAAGGTTGATTAAAGACCCGGCGTCAGGTTCGGCAGCGTGCTCAGAGAATAGGTGACAACGGAAAGGGCAATAAGGCCAATGAAAAACCAATCGAACAAGCGCCACAGTCTCGTATCATTGCGCTGTACGATGTTTGTCCGATCAGTTTCATACGCTTAATATGTCTAATATGTCATTGGTCGGCAAGATCGACGGATATTTTATCAATTCTTATTGAGAATTGATTTCCCTTGAGCATGTTTTACCAAAGTAAGAAGCCGAAAAAATGCGTGTGTCATTTTGCTGTAGGGAATCAACAAAAAGAAAGTCAAAACAGAGGCAAGATGAAGTGCAAGAAGGGTTGGCATGAGTATCGTATGTCCAAGTCCGAACAGTAGAAGTCCGCTTAGGGCTACAAGACCCAATAACCACAGAAACACGTCATCCGCTTTTGCATGGGATGAATCGCTGAGTTCAGGATGCGCTCGTTTTTTGAGTCCGTGCATCCAAAGGCAACCAATGACGATGAGTAAACCTCCGGGAATGCCCAGAGTTTTTGGTAAGGAAAAGACAGGGTACGGAGCGGGTTGATTGAAGACATAATGTAATATTGTGCCAGACAGAGTTGAAGCGAGGCACAGAAGAAATCCGCAGGCAATCGCATGGTGAGCGTAGCGACGTTGGTGGGTAAATCGTTCATGTCGTTCAAAATTGCATCCGTCACCATGACCGCCCGAAAGATTTTCTAGCGTTGCGGCTTGCCGCAAGCCTTCGGAAAGGTGTGAGATACGGATTGATCGCCCGCCAATGTCACGCCAGTATCTTCTCAGCCCGACAGTAAATCCCATTAAGGGAATGAGAAATGCTGGCAGAAAAATAGTCAGCATGACGTTGTGGGACATAATAGCGTAGAAACCTTTGCCCGTTGTTGGCGGTAGGCCAATCATGATGAGCAAAATTGCAGCAAGGCTGACGATCATTATATAGGCCATGTTTTTTGGAAAACGATGGAAAAGGCGGGCGATGGACTTTGGCCAGCTGTACTCCATCCCTGTATGACTGCGTACTTCCGACAGTACACGTGGCACGTTCAATGCAAATTCATGTGGATCCGTGTATTGGCATGCATAAAAGCAGCCACGACAGTTATGGCACAGATTTGCTATGTGTGTGATGGTGTTGTCATCAAAGGTACGCAGTTGCGTGATCGAATGGAAGGCCGCGCAATACCCTTCGCAATAGCGGCATGCGTTACAGATTTGCAGCTGACGTCGAGCCTCGTTATGCGCAGAACTAGACATGTCTCGCCGCTTCCTGTCCAGCGATTCGTCCAAAGACAGAGCCAATGGTCATTCCAAAGCCTGCCAGATAGCCTTCACCCAAAATGGAGCCCGCCATGATTTCTCCAGCGGCCCAGAGATTCGCCATTGGTCCACAACGGCTTTCCACGCGGGCGGACTCGTCTATCTTCAAGCCCAGATATGTGAAGGTCACCCCGGGCCGTAATGGGTAGCCGTAGAACGGTGGTTGATCAATCGGACGTGCCCAGTTTGACTTTTGTGGCTTTAGTCCTACGGTACCGAGTCCATCAAGGCAATTGGGGTCGAAATGGCCTGCTCGACACGCGGCATTAAATGTCTGAAGTATCTTGGCGAGTTCTTTCGCGGGTAAAGCTAAGTTTTGCGCTAACTCTTCGATGCTATCACCGCGAACAGGTGGAAAAACAGACGGCATGAAGAGATTGATACTCTGCGAGTCAATAATCGAATACGCGATCTGATCCTGTTGATGAGCAATCAATCGCCCCCAAATGGCATAGCGCTTTGGCCAGAGATCTTCACCCTCATCATAGAATCTCTCTGCTTTATGATTTACAACAACTGAAAAGGGCACACAATCGAGTCGCGTTACGATCCCGCCATCGAATTTGGGAGATCGCCCGTCGATTGCCACCGCATGACATTGAGTGGGATCCCCGACGCTGAGCATGTTTTGCTGAAGCAGGTTATTGAGAACCTGTCCTTTATTGAAGGGTGTGCCACGAATGATGAAGTTTCGTGCTGCTTGCCCCCACGCACGACACAGTCCGTCGATATCGGCCTGAAATCCTCCTGATGCGACAATGACAGAACTCGGTTTGAATTGCAGTTCCTGATTGTTTATGTGCGCATAAACGTCGTTTACCTCTGTGCCTGAAATGACAAGATGAGTCACCTCTGCATCATAATGTAACTCTACTCCTAAGTCTTCAGCCGTTGCATAGAGAGCATTCAGTAGCGCCTTTCCACCACCAAGAAAAAATGCGTTCGTTTGCGAAAGGGATAATGTGCCAGACAGCGACGGTTGGAATCGGACACCGTGTTCTTCCATCCAATGATACATCGACTCGGACTCACGAATGGCAATTCGTGCCAGTGTTTCATTTGTATTGCATCGTGTCACCTTGAGGAGATCATCAAGAAATTCGTCTTCACTGTATTGGTCGCTTAATACTCCCAGAGGCGCCCGATGCATGCACCGGAAGTTTCTTGTATGTCTGGAGTTTCCCCCACGATAGGCACAAGGTGCAGCTTCAAGAACGACGACGGTTTTTCTGAACTTTCGTGCTGTTATCGCAGCCGTTAACGCAGCATTGCCGCCGCCGACAACGAGAATATCCGGCTGAAAATTTATCGTTTGGTGCTTTGACATCACGTGAGTCTTGCTTTATAAATTGTATCCAATTGTATACATTAATGAAAATTCGATGTCAAATATACCGAAATCACGGGGTGAAAATGCGTATGACGCGCTCATTGAGGCGTTGCGTGAGGGCGTGTTTTTACCAGGCGACAGACTTCGGGAAGAAGCGGTTGCCAGGAAACTGCAGCTATCAAGAACCCCCGTGCGTGAAGCGCTTCGGCGGCTGGAGAGTGACGGAATTGTTGAACACCGTGCACGCATCGGCGCGACTATTAAGGTTCTTTCCTCGAGTGAAATTGTAGAGCTTTATGAAATGCGTATGGTCTTGGAGCGTACCGCTGCTGAAATGGCCGCACGACATGGCAATGTTACAGAATTTGAAGCGCTTGACGCTGTGAACTCTGAAATCAAGAAAAACCGCGAAATTCCGAACGTGTGTGTGTCATTAAACCAGGATTTTCATCGAAGCTTATATCGGGTCGGTCGTAATCGATTTCTTATTGAAGCCGCGCGTGCCCTCAATAACTCACTGCTGCTGTTGGGGCCAACCACCTATACCGATACCGATCGCATTGATACCGTTGTGAGCCAGCATCAAGATATTATTGTGGCGTTGAATGAACGCAATGAGTCAGCAGCTGGAATGGCCGCGGAATCGCATTTGCGAACATCTCTTCTGTATCGCTTAAAGCGAGGCGATCCATGAGAGAGGTGGTCTATACCTTCTTCATTGCCGGATTCGGCGTGCTTGTTTTTACACTTTTGGCGTTGCCTCTGCCCTGGTTGTTAGGCCCCATCGCATTTTGCCTGCTCTCGGCGTTGTTTGGAATACCATTGAATGAAACGCAGCAACTGGATGAAGGGATGCGGACGATTCTGGGCGTTGCCGTTGGTGCGACTCTGACTCCTGCGGTTTTGGTCAGTTTGCCGGCAATGTGGCCAACTTTGGTCATTGTCCCGATGAGTGTCTTGCTTATCGGGTTCACTGGTATCCCTTACTTTAGAAAAGTCTGCGGATATGATTTCCCGACAGCGTACTACGCGACAATGCCAGGTGGGCTGCCGGAAATGATCGCATTCGGTCAAGAAAAAGGTGCAAATGTTCGAGCACTGGGCTTAATCCACGCAACCCGAATGCTCATCATTGTGGTCACATTACCCTTTCTGCTTGCATTCTTTTGGGACGCCGATTTGTCCAATCCACCCGGAAAGTTGACGTCAACCTTGCCATTCAGTGACATTGTGATCATGATTCTGTGTGCCTTCGTGGGATGGAAAGGAGCGAAAAGTCTCGGAATGTTTGGAGCGTCAATTCTAGGACCGTTGATTGTGACCGCAGGGGTCACGCTTGCAGGAGGATTGCAAAACCGACCACCCGCAGAGGCGATTTGGGCCGCTCAGTTCTTTATCGGTATGAGTATTGGATCGAAATATGTTGGCATCACTTGGGAGGAACTTCGCCGAGACTTTCTTGCTGGTCTCGGATTTTGCGGACTTCTCATGATCCTCGTTCTCATAACGGTTGAAACGATCTACGCGCTTGGTCTCGCATCGGGTCGGGAAGCACTGTTATCTTTTGCTCCCGGTGGCCAGGCGGATCTGGTCGTGTTCGCACTGATTGTCGGTGCGGATGTGGCCTTTGTCGCCGCCCATCATATTGTACGATTATTTGTTGTCATTTTGGGTGCCCCAATTGTTGCGAAGTTCATTTTCTCGAAACATGCAAATTGACCATTTTTGCCGATAGACCCGAGAAGACATGTGGGGCTGATTTTTCGGCAAAAAAGGGTGATTTGAATTGCTGTGTACTTTTTGAGCTATTTATTGAGTTCAAATGAGAGCCTGCGGTGTTTCAGAGTCTTCCTGGATTAGGAATGCAATACGCTGCGTCGCATTGAAGAGTTCGGGCGACATCAAAGGGATGCGGGCGTGATTTTTTGGTCCGATCATATTGAATGGTATGTGTTACGACGGCTCTGATCCTCAATATTTATTCGGTGGATGAGAGCTGTATGTGATACCATGCCGGTATGTGGACATTGCGAACGGGAATGAGGAGGGGATGGCTTGCTAATCAAGTGCGGTGAGTTGATGGTCCACTTTTTTGTGGTGATAAATACTTAGATCGGGATGGGTATGACATCGGTACCCTGTATGGTCACGAAAATAGGTGTAGACAGGTCCTTCAAGAAACCAATGGTTACCAGTTTTGTGCGGATGCATCAGGAGGAACAGGACGTATTGGCCAAGTCGTTCAATTTTGGGATATTCCGATAGATATTGCAACGACCCATGGGGATGGGTGACGATTTAACGTGAGAATATGTGTGATCTCCATGGAACGAATGAGAGCGAGGGGAGAGGTATCAATATGAAATTTCCAGATTTCCTCTGAATTTCAAAAATCTTGTCACCGAATTTCAATTCCATCGTTTTCATTTAATTTGCGTGGTGTTGCAACAAAGCGCTCTTCTTCCAACAGCCGAATAGCATCGGAAACGGCACTGCGGCGACCGATGAGATAATTGTATTGTGCGTCACAACCGGAAATCGGCGTCGGGTAAGTTCGCAGTTCATGTGTGAGCAAGTCGTTGGCTTTTCTTAAATTTTGGAGCGCGCTCGAGATTTTTGAATCGATTGTCATATGATCCTCAAGCTCTGTGACTCATGGGTTTGCAGATTGATTCTGGTGCAGCATTCAACAATCTAATGGGCGATGAACACATGTCCAGCGGCTATTTTGCGCGCCGTTCGTACCATTCCGACGGAAAATACATCGAGTGTGTCTTTGGTGCGGTTGTAGTCAACCAAGACGTCCAGCAAACCCATTGGATGTTCCAATTTTATTGTTAATGGTCCGCGATCCGGAAATTGCGCGATACCTTCGGCAACGGTATTGTGACTAAGAAGACAGCTCGCCAGACATTGTGATCCCGTTACCGCTAAACTCGGGTGGCAAATCGTGGGGGTAAAATATCGTACAAGTGCATGACCGTCTTGACGAGGAGATTCAATGAGTCCGAACTTGGGGACGACCGATCCCGAGACGTCTCCCAAACCCATCTTTTCCCCTGCTTTAACACGAATGTTTTCGATTCGAGCAAACAGTGTTTTGTTGTCATTGAGAGCGGCGGCTGTCTCGTTTCCTGATAGTCCGAAGTCACGTGCCCGCCCGATAACCATTGGCACTGTAACATCAATGCACGTCACTATGTCCCCATTGACCTTTTCGATCGTCTTTCCGGTTGGAAACATTTTCCCGGTGAGTCCTCCTACGACATCCCGGAACTGGAGTTTTATGGGGGCGGCGGTGTTCGGAACCCCGTCAATTGCGACATCCCCGTCATAAGTGACTGCACCTTCGGCATCGGTCAGAATAGTGGCGGTAACGCGTGCACCTGTATTGGTTGCGCGGATGTTCACGGTTGTTTGTTTGCTGTGCGTCGGAAGAAGATGCATTTCAAGCGCAGCCGGTCCAACGCCAACAAGAATATTTCCACATGTCGGATTGAAGTCAACGCGTCGGTTTTCGACACCGACTTGAGCAAAGAAATAGTCAATGTCTGCCCAGTCATCATCGGATTTTGATAGCATCGCAACCTTCGTTGTGATGGGCGATCCTCCACCGATTCCGTCAATGTTGAGTGGATGGCCGGCTCCGATGACGTTGGCGAGCAATTCAGCAAGTGCGTCTGTGTTTTTAGGTAGATCTGAACGCAGGAAATATGCACCTTTCGATGTACCACCACGCATCAAAATGTAGGGAATGGAACGCTGACTCATGAAAGTGGCCATGGTAAATCAAGGTACTGTTGCAACATTCCAGCCGGGAAGTCACGATTCAATAGATAGGCTAGAAAACAAATGAATCCGACACCGGCAGCGCAATAGACGGTCGAAAATAGCCAGCCATGTCCGGCTCGTTGTCGGATAAAGAACATAAGGAAGACAATGAGTGCCAAGATAAATCCAATGAGTGCCGTAAGCAGAAGCAGAGCTGCAAACCAGGCTAGGGTCTCCCACAGGCCATGGGCGCTCTTTTGGCCTTCCTCGGATTCACGATCGGCAAAAAGTGCATGACCGGTTGGGCGGAAGATCGTCTGGGCCAACAATATCATACAACCGATGATCGATACGCCGGCGACGAAACGCGGAAAGATTCGGTCGGCAGCCGCGTAGTCAGGAATTAAGGAAGCGTTCGTGAATGCCACGATCAAATACAGCAGAATCGCCAACAAGAACAGTGTCGGGGCGGTCTTGCCACCGCTCGGTACGGAACCTTCCGCCATTATGGTCTTTGCCTGTCGTAGTCCGACGACAACGGAAATGACGGTAATGATGAGCAGCACGATCACGATGGGTGAAAAGATGTATTCAATTCCATCTTCAAAGCTTTTCCGAAATCTTGACTGGGCAATTTGAACCGCTTGATTTGCGTAGGTTTCCGCCGGATTTGAAAGCACAAAACCAATGAGGAATGCAGGTCGAGACCAATCAAATCGTCGCATAAGAATGCCAAGGAAACCAAGCGCGAAAAGGGCAACAAGATCGAGCAGGTCTTGTCCCGATTGGAAGGCGGCAAAGGCAATGATCATGAAGAGAAACGGTGCGAGAAGTGCAAATGGAATCGTGGTCAGTCTTGCAATTCCGCCGGAGACAAAAATGCAAATGAGTGTACCAATTACGTTCGCAAGCGCCAGCAACCATACGATTGCATAGGTCACGTCAAGATTATTCTTGAGCATGGAGGGTCCGACTTCAATATTTCCGGAGCCGAGCAAGGCGATGGCACCGATAAAAATGGCCATTGAACCGGACCCTGGAATACCGAAGAGAAGTGTTGGAACAAGACCGCCGCCTTCCTTTGCATTATTGGAGCTCTCGGGCCCGATAACGCCACGAATCTCACCACTTCCGAACTGCGACTTGTCTTTGGTTGTCTGTACCGTATGGCCGTAAGCAATCCAATCGACAACGGAGCCGCCTAGACCTGGAATGACGCCAACAACGACACCAATGATTGAACAGCGAACACTGAGCCAGATATTGGCAAACCAATCGCGTATGCCTACGATCCAGCCTCCGCCGAGTGGTTTGCGATCCGCAATCGAGCGGTCGGCTCGCAAGAGTGCGATGATTTCAGGAATCGCAAAAATTCCCAGACCCACAATGACCAGTTTCAATCCGTCGACGAGATAGGGGATATCGTAACTCGCCATGCGTAGTTCACCCGCACTATCTCCTTCCCCAATCGTGCCGATCATAATTCCGAGCCCGGCGGCGACAATTCCCTTGATGGCGACGCGACCTGCGAGAATACCAACCATAGAGAGCCCGAAAATGGTGATCATGAGCAGTTCAGGTGTGCGAAATTCCAATACAATGGGGCGAGCAACGAGAATGAAGGCGGTCAGGAAGGCCGCGCCAACCAATCCACCAAAGAGGGATGACGAGAAGGCAACCGAGAGTGCTCGTGCGGCTTCTCCTTTTTTTGCTAATGGGAAACCATCCAGTACGGTCGCCTGCGACGCCGATGATCCTGGTATTCCCATGAGGACTGATGCAAACGTATCGGATGTTGGAACAACGGCGACCATACCAATCATTAGGGCGAGGCCAGCGATTGGGTCCATGCCAAACATGAAGGGCAAGAGTAAGGAGAGGCCGGCGATCCCGCCCAATCCGGGAAAAACTCCGATACAAAGTCCCATCAAGACACCAAGCAACAGGTAGCTCAGTACCGTTGGCTGAAATATCAAGCCAGCGGCCTCGCCCAAAGCGGGCCATGCGACCGAGATGACGTCCATAAAACGGTTCTAATTCTTAAGCCGGTTGGGGCGGATGGTTCCGCCCCATGCTTGAATTTAATTTAATTTAATTTAATGAAACCCCATAGCGATCTTTTAGCCAGTTAACGACAAACTCCTTTGCGGCCATTGGCACATTTGTTGCGGACATCAGGGCTGTTTGTGCCTTGCTTCCTGTCATTTGAGGGTAGACACCCAGTCTTCCCTTTGAAATCTCAGCAAAGTCATCACGCGCCTTAATCGTTTCGAAGGCCTTGGTGTAGGTTACGATTGCGTCATTCGACGCACCTGCTGGCAGAAAGACCATCTTTTGTGCGGGAAACCCAGCGACAAAGAACGCTTTCCACGCATCCCACTGCTCTCCGTTTGTTTCACATCCAGGAGTGGCATCGCATACTTCTTTGAATGTTGGCATGTCCGGGAAGGTTGGATCACGGACAATATCGCCGTTGGCGTCGAGGGCACCCCAACTCATCATTGGAACGGCCGACCCTTCTTCAACCAATGGCGTGACGCCCTTTAGGAACGAAGAGGATGTCTGATAGTCAATATTCGCTTCGCCACGCTCGAACATCAAACGTCCGTCACCACGCCCTTTTATCCCGAAAACCGGTTCGACATTCAATCCAAGCATTTCCCATGCGAGCAGTGGAACGAGGTCAAGCCGGGTCGCTCCCTGGCTGCCGTAAATGAAATCTGTGTCACGCAGTCCGGATGCATCAAGTCCATTCATTTTCCTGGCTTGATCGGGTGGCAGATAAGCGACGCCGCCTGTTCCGGAGGCGAGTACGACATTCCAGTCATTGTATTCGTAACGCACGCGCGGGTCCCCGAGAAGATAAGGGAACTGTGTTGAACCCGATGATCCAAAAATTAAGGTTCCTTCGCTGTCATCGTAGGTCTGTTCCTGGAACCAGTTGGCCCCTTTTGTTGAACCCGCACCCGGCATAAATTTGACCACGACCGTAGGATTTCCAGGCAAGGCTTCCGATAACAGCGGGGCGTAGAAATTGGCCCATTTCGCGGAACCTCCCGTTTCCGAAAATGGAATGATCCATTCGATCGTTTTACCGGCCAAGTCGATGCCGTGTCCTGCAGCGGTCGCTGGGCTTGAGAGGTGTGCGGATATTGCAAGAACAAAGGCAAAGGCCATGCCTTGAATACATTTGATACAGTTCATTTGATTGATGTCTCCCTATATTTGGTCCAAGTCTTGACCATGGTATTTTCGATAAACGAACGAAAAGATGTTGTGTATGCCGCACGAAACTTGCATCAACCTTTCATCTGGTCTTTAATTTTCGAATGAAAATTACACTTGTTGAAGATAATATCGGGCTGCGAAAAGGTATTACTTATCGTCTGCAAGATGATGGACATACCGTAGATGTACTGACGGACGGCTTGCAGGCGTCAGATTTCTTAGTTCAGGAAACCAGTGATGTTGTAATTTTAGACATCAATTTGCCGGGACAAAATGGACTTGAATTGCTCCGAGAATTGAGGAGCAGGAACGATCCGAGACCGGTCATCTTGCTGTCTGCAAGATCGAGTACACGTGAGCGTATCGAGGGTCTTGATGCGGGTGCTGATGATTATCTGATCAAGCCATTTTCAATGGATGAGCTCGCAGCGCGAATCCGCGCTCTTGCGCGGCGTAAAGCTGTTGCCCCTCGTAAATCGATTGCGATCGGGCCTCTTTTTCTGGATCTTGAACCACTGCAGTTACGGTCCAATGGTATACCGGTCGAAATGCCGCGTAGGGAGTTAAGTATTCTGGCTTGTCTGGCTGATCCAATCGGTAGAATAAAAAGCAAAGATCAATTGCTCACATCTGTTTATGGCACCGGGAGCGATACCGACGAGCAAGTCATTGAAGTGTATATTTCGAGAATGAGAAAGCGACTCGGACCCTACGGATTACGAATTGTGATGAATCGTGGTATCGGGTACAAACTCGTTGCGCACATTGATGTTTCGGATTGCTGAAGGTGTGTTGGCAATTGAATGGGGGATTTTCAGCTGGGTTCATGACCATAAACGGCTATAAATTTCCGCCGGATTTCATGTGACTTCCAAAGAAGAGGAGTGTGCGGTCAAATTTCGATAATCTCTGATTGGCCTTTTCTGTGTTGTTGAGACGTGTCCAGGCTGATGTTGATTGCGAAAAAGATAAATTGAAGAGCAATATGGTACTTTTGGTGTGATCGGATCGTTATGGGTTGCTGGCGGCGTACCTCTCGTCATGAAATTACGTCTATGCGCTATCTCCGGCTGAAACAGCCCGCCACATTGCGGGCACGGCTCACTGCAATTATTTTGTTCCCGTTGCTCAGCGTTGCGGTTCTGGTCGGTCTTTGGCAATTAAGTAATGCGCGACGAACGGCTGCGGAGGTTTTTGATCGAAGTCTGCTGTCGGCTGCAATGGCAGTCATCAATGATGTGGCGGTTTCCGGCGGTGATGCCTTGTCGGAGCGAACACAGAACATTTTGGCTGAAACCTCAGGTGGTCAGGTCTTCTATCACGTGTATGCTCCAGATGGAGTGATTGTCGCGGGTTATGCGACACCGCCAGTCGGGATTCCATCCCTCGCGCGAGAGGCAGCTGCGCAACCAACGTATTTTGAGGGGACTTACTTGGGGCGTACCGTGAGCGGCGTTCGGCTTCAGCTTAATACCGAAATCGACGGGTTTAGCGGGGTATTTACAACCACAATCTGGCAGGATCGAGATGTTCGTATCGCTTTTGTCAGGAGCTTGATTCTTCGTACGTTGGTCGTGATTTTGATATTGGTCGCATCGTTGGCCATGATCGTATGGTTCGGTGTCAAGCACGGTTTGCGGCCGTTGCTGGAACTTGAGAATGCCATTGCACGACGATCAACCCGAGACTTATCGCCAATTCAACGCCGCGTTCCGGAAGAAGCTAAGGGAATCGTTGCAACACTCAACCGCCTGTTCGGTCAAGTTTCATACGTTATTTCTTCGCAGTCCGAGTTTATTGCAAATGCAGCGCATCAGCTTCAAAATCCTATCGCTGGCGTGTTGTCGTTAGCGGAAGCGGTTGTCGATGCTCCAAGCGCACAACAGCAGAAAAGCAGAGCCCAAGAACTGCTCGATGCCGCTCAGGATACGGCTGACCTCAGCCGAAAACTTTTGATGATGGACAGAGCGGACGCACTCACTCCACAAGCGACGTTCTGTGAGTTCAATTTATCGGAAGCGATTGCTGCCTGGGTCGGTGAGATGGCGAATGTGCGGAAGGAGGATATTGAGTTCATCCTACGTACGGACGATCATGACCTATTCCTTCGGGGTGATGAACTGATGTTGAAGGAAGCTGTCCGTAATCTCGTCGACAATGCGTTGCGGCATGGAGGTCAAGGGGTTTCCAAGATCACGGTCTCTGTTCAACGCATGGACAACGAAATTGAGATCAGCGTTGAAGATAATGGCCATGGTTTGGATGAGCAGTATTTTTCTCAAGCGTTGAGTCGGTTTACACAAATTTCAAAAACATCGTCAAGCGGGCTCGGACTGTCCATTGCAAAAGCCGTTGCCGAAGGACACAGGGGACGTCTTGAGTTATGCAACCTACCTTGCGGGTTTCGAGCACAATTAATCTTACCTTATCTTCCGTGTGCATGACATCGAAAAGCCAGGTCGTGAACAATCGGCTGTTAACTCTATGCGGCATGCATGCTCCTTCAGGGTCTGAGACCGGCGTCTAAGGAAAGGTGGCTCCGTGATGAAAGGGACGTTGGACGGTATCCGACCGCGGATATCAAAGGTGATCCACCGTCGAAAGAGCACAGGCGGATCCCATGCTGAAAAAACTGTAATATTTGATGGCGCGGCCGTGATCAT
>JAPORU010000132.1 GCA_026710045.1 Aestuariivita sp.
CATTTTTTAAGGTGTTGAATATCATAACTTTTTTGCACAAGATGTTAAAGATGGGCCAAGAGTCCACTAGACCAAGACAATCCGACGAAGAGGCTACTCCTGGAAACAATACAACTGAAGCCCACTCTCCCAATGATCATGGTATCTTTGTGGGGATAGACCCCTTAACAGAATTTCGCTGAGAATCTTGTAAAAATGTCTTAGACGTTTTCGCCCTCTACCTGAATCGACCGATCATTCCCCGTCCGCGGGCCGGGACTGCTTGATGCGCAGGATGGTCTGCCGGCTGGTCTGGAACTGGCGGACGATCACCGCGATCGCCTGATCTTGCGCAATCAGGGCCGCCACCATCTCCTTCTGGCCCGCAGATAACGCGGATGGACGCCCCAGGACCTTTCCCCGGGCCCGTGCGCGGGCCAGCCACCCGCGCCTATAAGCGACAGATTTCAATGCCCTTTCCCTGGACGCGGGCGCGGGCGAGACCCGATTGGGTGCGCTCCACCAGGAGATCCCGCTCGAACTGGGCGACGGCGTTGATCACAGTCATCGTCATCTGACCGGCGGGACTGGTGAGATCGGCACCTCCGAGCGCCAGGCAGTGCACCCGGATGCCCCGAGATGCCCCGATCCGCCAGGGTCGTGACGGTCTGGCTGACATTGATGGTGTTACGGCCCAGCCGGTCCCGCTTGGTGACAATGAGAACATCCCCTGTCTCCATCTTGTTGAGCAGTTGGGCGAACCCCGGACGCTGCGCCACGGCGGTGGAGCCGGAGATCGTCTCGGTGACCATCCGGTGCGGTTCCACGTGGAAACCCGCACCCGCGATCTCCCACAGCTGGTTGTCGGGGTCCTGCTGCGGGGTGGAGACACGGGCGTAGGCAAAGGTTCGGGACAGGATGGGTCAACCGTACAGAAAGGCTGTCCGGAATTCCATCCCTGTTCAGAAGTGTCTCAGGCTGGGTTTTGGACAGGGATTCAGAGCCTGTCCGGAAACGGACGGTTTTGATACCACCCGTCCTTGGTCGCACACGCCGCGTCGGGTGCTTTGCGGTTGTATCCGATAATTCCCCCTTATCGGACTTTACTTTGCCCAGCGAAAAACGCCAGTGAAAAATGCTTTTGATAGAGAAAAAACGATCAAAACGCCGCTTTGACCATCGTATATCCGGACTGCGCACGATGCGCGATCAGCTTATCGGTAAATTTCGGCAGGGATTCAACATCAACAATTTGAAGCAATTCAACCCCGCAGGACATGAACTTTACGTCGTGTCATGGCTGATTTTCTTTTCCTTTTGACAGCGCTTTATTACCGGTATTTTAGAAAATACTTGCAAAAAGACGGGCAGCGGGTCAAGGATGATATTTTGAGGTTTGATCGTTCATCACAAGAAAGGAAGAACATTATGACACTCACACTACGCCTGGCCGTCGTTTTCTCGTGCCTGGCCCTGTTTCTCGCGGCCTGTGGCGGCGGAGATTCTGCGGGGGGGGTAACGGCGATAAAATGAACGGGGACAAACCTGAAACCATGTCTCCGGAACAGGACGCCACGGATCCGATGATGGAACCGCTAAAAACCTTGACGCAGCGCATTCGGGAGGGGGAGACGATCATGACGGCGCTGGTCGCAGGAATCCGCCATAATTGGAGTGGCTACGACGAAGAAGACAACACGACACGCCTTGATGACTGGGATGATCTGAAGGTCATGCGCCGCACCGAAGACGGCGCCTATGTCGTGACAGTTGATGGCAATGTTCGGACCTATACCGAGGATGCGTTAAACGCGCGCAGAACCGGGTACCAACTCCGAACTGAGTCCGACCGCTCTCTTGGCATCTTTTATGTCTGGGCGGAAGGCAATAACACGGTGGACCGCTTGACAGGTGGCGAGAGATGGGCGCAGATCGTCGAGGTCAATCACCGGCTCGATGATCCGGACGATTCCACCGATGTGCCGGAGACGCTCGGTGGATTGGCCTGGTTGATCAGTCCCACCCCTGATTTCAAGGAATTCGAGGGCCAGACGGCAGCCTATACAGGAACGGCCCATCTGAGCGTTTACCCGAGCAAAGGGTATAGAGATGACCAGACAAGTCGGGACCGCTATTGGGGCGATACATCTCTCCGTGTCAATTTTTCCGACATGACCCTGTCCGGGCGGCTTGATGGCTGGGAAAACCGCGATAATCCGCAGGAGGATGTCTCGGGTCTGGCCTTGAGACTTCCCGACACCGAATTTACCCTGGACGGCTTTTCCGGAACGTTCGAAGCGGAGGGATTGGATCCGGGGGAGAGTGCTACTCTGACGTATGATGGCGTGTTTTCCGGTCCCGAGGCATCAGCGGTCGGAACCATCTCGGGCACCCTTTCGGAGTCGGACGGCACGCAATCCACGGCCATCGGGTTTTTCTGGGGAGCGCCGCCGCCCAGCGAATAAATCCGAGACCCCGCGCGCCTGTCAAATTCCTGTGTGCGGGGTTTTTATCTTTCAGTTTTTTTACAGACATCTAATTATTTTTTGATCATCCAAAACAAAACTATTCCAAACAAGGAAGACATCATGACAAAACCTATCCCGACTATTGCCACTCTTCTGGGCGTTGCGGGTACCTTGCTCCTTGCAACCTTAGGTGTCTTTAGTGCCGTGAATACTACGTGGGCCGGGTGTGAAGTCTCCTGCGCTACTCCTACCGGCTGTGCCCCTGAGGTCGTGGAAACCAACATCACCGTGACGGACCGCACCCTGCACGCCCTGGCGGCCAATCCGGTATTTGCGACGGCGACAAGGTTTCAGTCCGCTCTGGCGCAACTCGACGGGATGGACACGACCGGAAAGATCCAGGCCTATAAGGACTATCTGGGGATCACCGATACGGCCGACTTTGTAACATTTCTCACCGCCCGCACCAATGCCGATCGGCAAGCCTTTATCACAACCGCCATGACGACCCTGGAACTGTCGGAGCAGCAGGGCAAAGAGCTCGTGGAAGCCTTGTCCAAGGCCCTGGTCGGAGACCTGCTCTAAAAGGGACAGGCACATGTTTCCCTTTATCGAGGTATGGGGCCAGACCTACAGTACCAACGCCGTCTTGATGATGCTCTTGATCGGGATTGCGCTGACGGTGTTCACGATCGCGTTCAGACGCGAGAAAATCTCCTTTTATAAACACATAATTCTGGTGAGTATTATGACCGGGATTGGTCTCGTGGGAGCTCGGCTGTTCTATGTCCTATTTGTCGACACCACACTGCTCCGAAACCCGTCGCTGGACACACTGTTTCACTTCCAGGGCATGGTGTTCTATGGAAGTTTTCTCCTTGGGGCCTTGTGTTTCCCCTTCGTGATCAAGTTGTTGTACCTGCGCTCCATCCGCGGCACACCTTATCCCTGCGCGTGTGGACGAAAGACGTCCCCATGTTCAGCGTCCGTGAAAAACCGGCTGTGGGATCTGTCGTCAATCCTGATGGCCTTTTCCTATGGCGTCTTGCGCATCGGATGCCTGGCTAACGGCTGCTGCTGGGGCCGGATCAACGACCAGCCCTGCGCCGTGGTCTACGATAATCCCCAGTCATTGATGCCCTATCTCGGAATCCCGGTCCATCCAGTCCAGTTGTATGATTCATTGGGTGGATTCTTCATGGCCACAGTACTGGCCGGGTTCTACCGAAAAGGCCTCTGTAAGGGGAATCTGTTTGTTCTTCTGTGTCTATTCTACGCCGTGATCCGGTTCGTGACCGAGGCCTTCCGGGGCGACGCCTTTCGCGGGGAGGATGTCCTTGGATGGCTGTCCATGAGCCAGACCCTCTCCGTGGGCCTGTTCGCCATAGGTTTGTTCTTTCTGATAAGGTTGTATCCGCCCGGTCTGTACCGAGGCCTGCGTTCATGAAAGGGATCTGTCTCATTCTCCTGGTTCTTCTGGTAAGCGGCTGCGTCCGACTGCCCGAGGAACCACCACAAGAGATGTTCTTATCCACGGCGACTATATCCGACGGCTTGGTCGAACAGTACGTCTATCAGTCACGTCGCGCCGAGACGGTTTTCAAACGGGGACCTGAGAAACGGAGAAACCTTCTGCTCGTCGTCGCCGATAGCTTTATTCAAAATGAACTTCGGAGTAAGGCGGAACAGTACCTTGGATACACGGCACCCGACGATCTGGACTTGGAAGAACTGTCCTGGTGGCATTATGCGCCTTTGTTGGAAGATATTTACAATGAAGTCTATCTGATCAAACGAACCGGAGCCCAATATGCGATTATCCAGGAAGCCGTCGAGAGGCTTGAACGAAAGGAGGTCTCCTACGACATCATCTTTCTGACCCATGGTTTACCGAACCACATCAGCCCGGGACAGGATTATTTTCTGTCATGGTATGAGATCGCGCGTTGGAAAGGGAAACTGCACCACCTGAACCTTGTTTTCATGCAGGGATGTTTTGGCCGGACACTGGAACAGGATTGGGCAGAAGCCGGAGCACAAATGGTGATCAGCTATGATGGCTTCAACCAGAATTTCTTTTATCTGTCTTCCTTTCTGAGATGGTATCGCTGGATGCCCGATGACGTTCCCACCGCCTATGCGAAGGCGAACACCTATCTCGCGTCCAATATCGAAAGTTCTTTGTTGTATCGCACAATTATTCAGAAGGTGTTGGAGTCGGACGTAAATGCATATCTCGCAAATAGCGAGCTGCCGGTCCTGTTTGAAACGGGTCAATCGCTGTGAGTTCGGGCACTGTGTAGCTCTTTTGCAGAAGTACTTTTAGGTCACGGTCGTGATTCACATTCTCATTATGAAGATTGAATGAATTGGAACGAGAGAAATTGATGCAGGAAATTCGGAGACAGGTTCCGTTCCCTGAGTCGAACATCAATGTTGTTGATTCACGGGATGGACGCGAATCTTGACCGAAAATGCTGAATGTTGTCGCGGACAATGGAACCACAAACTCACAATGAACAGATGATGATTGACCAATGCTGAAGAGTGTCGATTGGAAGACTTTGCGCATGCATAGACCACGATCCTTAAGGATTATGACACTTCCTGTATCCTCGCAAGTGAAGTTTTTCTCTCTTTCAACCGTTTATCTTCCCCATTTCAAGAGTTGATGAGTTATGAAGCGCGTAGTGATTACAGGGGCTGGTACAATTAATGCACTTGGTCAGACGGTTGAGGAGACTCTGACATCAATGCGCCAAGGTGTGTGCGGAATCAGGCCACTGGATTTTCGGGACGTTGATCGGCTGGAGGTAAAGATCGGTGGCCAGGTCCGTAACTTCGATACGGAGTCGCGTTTTAATCGTCAGCAAATCGCACTGTACGATCGCGTTACGCAATTTACCCTTACAGCCGCACGTGAGGCGATTGTGCAGTCCGGCTTGGAATTTTCGGGTGATCTGGCTGCGAAATCGGGCGTGGTCCTCGGGACCGCAGCGGGTGGGGTTTCGACATGGGATGATAATTATCGGTTGGTCTATGAAGAAGGCAAAAACAGGGTCCATCCATTTGTCGTTCCGAAACTGATGAACAGTGCCCCGGCGGCGCATATTTCAATGGAATGGAATCTCAAGGGGCCGTCCTTTACTGTTGCGACTGCCTGTGCATCATCGAATCATGCGATGGCACAAGCATTTGAAATGATCCGCAGCGATCGTGCTCCTGTCATGATTACAGGCGGATCGGAAAGTATGCTGTGTTTTGGTGGAATCAAGGCATGGGAGGGTCTGCGGGTTATGTCGCACGATGCGTGTCGGCCCTTTTCCTCGAATCGAAATGGCATGGTGCAAGGAGAAGGTGCGGGTATCTTTGTATTTGAAGAAATGGAGCGTGCAAAAGTGCGCGGCGCAGACATCCTTGCGGAAGTTGCCGGTTACGCCATGACATCGGATGCAGCCGATATCGTGATGCCATCAAAACAAGGTGCCGCACGCGCCATTTTCGGTGCGCTTCGGAATGCGGGGGTAGATCGTTCGGATATCGGCTACATTAACGCGCATGGTACGGGAACGATTGCAAATGACAAAACGGAATGTGCCGCTGTTGCGGATGTATTTGGGCCGTATGCCGATAACCTGATGATATCGTCGACGAAGTCGATGCATGGTCATGTCATTGGCGGTACCGGCGCCATTGAACTCCTGGCTTGCATAATGGCCTTGAGAGACGGGATTATTGCACCGACAATAGGATATGAGGAACCCGATCCGGAATGCGCTCTTGATATTGTACCCAATGAGGCTCGTGAGAAAAATGTCGATGTCGCCTTGTCAAATGCCTTCGCCTTTGGTGGTATGAATGCCGTGATTGTATTGAGGAAAGAGGTTCTGGGACGTGTGTGAGGTGCTCGGATCTTTATAGTCGATCGATGATCGTGCACGCGACAAACACTTGAAATGTCATCGATCTGGAACTAGGCTAGGGTCCGATGTGCCTGCATTCGAGAACGTATGTCTGTATGTCTACATCAAGGAATTGGGAAAGAGGGGTTTCGGTATTGTTCGATTATGGTCGTGTTTTACAGTCGAACTGTGAGACATTTATTTTGGAGTCCAAGCGGATCGGTCATCGGTAATTATCCGCAGCGTGAGCGCGGGCCTTTAACGTCACTTATGTGTTACATTCATGGTGAAAGTGTATTTTGCTGTTTAGGCATCTTCCCGTTGTGGACTTTGGTCCGATTCAAATTACAATGAAGGAAAGAATTATGAAGAAATTATTTTTTGCAATAGTTGCAGTCGTATTAAGCTCTGGAGAGAGTTTTGCAGATGACGTTAAGCTGGGGATCGTGCTTGGCTTTACGGGACCGATCGAGTCGCTGACGCCGCCGATGGCGGACGCCGCCGAAATGGCGATCGCAGAGGTCAATGAGAGCGGTCAGTTTCTTGATGGAATGACAATCAGTGCGGTTCGAGCGGACTCAACCTGCATTGATTCCGCCGCCGCGACATCTGCTGCTGAGCGGCTGGTGAGTTCGGACGGTGTGAAAGGGATTATGGGTGCCGATTGTTCCGGCGTGACCGGTGCCATTTTGCAAAATGTCGCTCTGCCGAACGGTATTGTCATGATTTCGCCATCGGCCACGTCACCGGGACTGAGTCATAATAACAATGAGGACAACGGCCTCTTCTTTCGGACATCTCCATCGGACGCGCGACAGGGGGTCGTCATGTCAGAGATCCTGCTGGAGCAAGGCATCGACACCGTTGCTGTGTCATACGTGAACAATGATTATGGAAAGGGTCTCTCTGAGAGTTTTCAGGCCTCGTTTGCGAATATGGGAGGAACGGTTACGCTCAACACTGGTCATGAAGATGGGAAAGGCGACTATTCAGCCGAAGTCGCCGCTTTAGCCTCTGCAGGTGGTGACCGGTTGGTTGTCATGGGTTATCTGGATCAAGGTGGGTCGGGAATTGTTCGGGCGGCCCTGGATTCAGGTGCGTTTGATACCTTTCATTTTCCAGATGGAATGATCGGTGAGAACCTCGAGCAGAACTTTGGATCTGAACTTGATGGGTCGACTGGACAGCATCCAGGTTCTGACAGTCCCGGTACCGTGCAATTTGCGGATATGGTTGGCGACGCGTTCAATGCCACATCGCCGTTCACTCCTGAATCCTATGATGCGGCAGCGTTGATAATTTTGGCCATGCAGGCTGCGAAGTCGATCGAACCTCAAGATTACAAAGATCATATTCTGGACGTGGCGAATGCACCGGGTGAAGAAATTTACCCGGGTGAACTGGGCAAGGCCTTGGAGATCATCATGGGCGGTGGAGACATCGACTACGTTGGTGCAACCGCCGTTGAATTGATTGGCCCGGGTGAAAGCGCAGGAAATTACCGTGAGGTGATGATCAAGGATGGGACCATTATGACGGTCAAATACCGTTGAGAACCCGAACTCTTCAGGGCTCAAGTCATTTCCTTGGGCCTTGAAGGCCGTCCGGCATCGTAAGAATTTTCATGAAAACAGTATGATTGTTGTTACGGATGTGCATAAGCACTTCGGTGGATTTCGTGCCGTAGATGGTCTGAGCATGGAAATCGCCGAACAGTCGATTACGGGATTGATTGGTCCAAACGGGGCAGGGAAGACAACGCTCTTTGACGTCATCGCGGGGGTGTTGCCACCCACATCAGGCCATGTCTTCATGAAGGGAGAAGACATTACAGGACTGCCGCCACACGAATTATTTCGTAAGGGATTTTTGCGAACGTTTCAGATTGCTCATGAGTTTCCATCCATGACCTGTCGGGAGAATCTGATGATGGTGCCCGGAGCTCAATCGGGAGAACGGCTCTGGAACACGTGGTTTGGCCGAAAGCGGATCGCGCAGGAGGAACGCGCACTGTTGGCACGAGCTGATGAGGTCTTGGAATTTCTGACAATTGACCATCTGAAGGACGAAAAAGCGGGCCAAATATCAAGTGGTCAAAAGAAACTGCTTGAACTGGGCCGTACCATGATGACCGACGCACAGATTGTCTTTCTTGATGAGGTTGGTGCTGGCGTAAATCGTACGTTGTTGAACATTATCTCAGATACGATTCTGCAGTTGAACAAACAGCAGGGCTACACTTTTGTCGTTATTGAGCATGATATGGATTTTATAGGGAAGATATGCGATACGGTCATTTGCATGGCCGAGGGAAAAGTCTTGTCAATTGGGAGTATGAACGACATTAAGTCAGACCCCCTCGTTATTGAAGCGTATTTGGGAAAAGGTAAGGTCCTATCCGGTAGCGGTGTCCGGTCAAGGAAAACGACCTGAGATCGCGCTTAGCCCGATCCTCTCGATGTTTTCAATTCGAGGTAGATTGTATGTTTTGGTCGTGGAACAGGTATGTCTTCATACACTGGAGACTCGTCAAGGTCCGACAAGGATCATCGCTCACGTTGCTTTGACCGAGTATTGGAAATGGAAAGATCGACGGCCTTTTTGGAAGGCGCAAACATGACCGGGGGATATGGGAATGGTACCGATATTCTACACAGTTGTACGATTTCCGCAAATCTTGGTGAGATAACTGTCATTGTTGGACCGAACGGAGCTGGAAAATCGACTGCCATGAAGGCGATGTTCGGAATGCTCAATTTGAGACACGGCACCGTGCGACTCGCCGATGAAGATATCACATATCTTTCACCCCAAAATCGTGTTCTGAAGGGCATGGGGTTCGTCCCTCAAACAGGGAATATTTTTGGCTCGTTAACGGTTCGAGAGAATTTGGAAATGGGGGCCTTCATTCGTCGGGACGGCATTCAAGAAACCATGGCGCAAATTTTTGACCTCTTTCCCGTTCTGGAGGCAAAACAAAAACAAGCCGCTGGAGAACTTTCGGGTGGTCAGCGCCAGCAGGTCGCGGTAGCCCGTGCGCTGATGACTCAACCCCAGGTTCTCATGCTCGATGAACCAACGGCGGGTGTTTCACCCATTGTGATGGATGATTTATTGGCACGGATTATTGAAATTGCAAAGACAGGCATTCTCGTTATCATGGTGGAGCAAAATGCACGCCAAGCCCTTGAAATTGCTGATAAAGGTTACGTTCTCGTCCAAGGTCGTAATGAGTATACAGGCAGTGGCGAGGATCTGCTTGCAGATGATGATGTCCGGAAAGCGTTTTTGGGAGGTTAGGATATGGGTGTCGTCATTTTCGATGTCTTTTCCAGCGATCTCAATCCCGTCTTTGCATCCATCGTAGACGATATCGTGTCAATCAAGCACGTTTAAACCGCACGCACGTACATGCCAATGTCATCAATCTTTCGAGTACTATTCGGCACTTTGAACGTGAAGAGGCTTTAGGCCGAGGCAAGATGGATATTCTCAACGCGATTGTCGCATTTTCAAATTTTGTGCTCATCCCGGCCACGTCTTACGGGAGTCAACTGGCTTTAGGTGCTCTTGGTGTCACCATGATCTATGGTATCTTACGTTTTTCCAATTTTGCTCATGGTGACACCATGGCTTTTGGTGCGATGATTACCATACTCGTGACGTGGTGGATGCAAGCGCTTGGCCTTCACTTTGGACCTCTTCCGACAGCTCTGCTGGCTCTACCGGTTGGTATTGTTGGATGTCTGTTGTTGCTGGTTGTGACAGATCGCGCTATCTATCGATTTTATCGCATCCAAAAGGCAAAACCTGTTATTCTCGTTATTGTCTCGATGGGTGTGATGTTCATTATGAATGGCCTGGTTCGATTTGTCATCGGTCCAGGTGAGCGTCACTTTTCGGATGGAGAGAGATTTATCATCTCGGCCCGAGAATTCAAAGCTCTTACCGGATTGGCAGAAGGTTTAGCGTTGCGAACGAGCCAAGCCATTACGATTGCAACGGCTATCATTGTCGTCGCGGTTCTATTTTGGTTCCTTAATAGGACCCGCACCGGAAAGTCGATGCGGGCCTATTCCGATAACGAAGATCTCGCGTTATTGTCCGGGATTAACCCCGAACGCGTTGTTTTTGTCACATGGGTAATTGTTGCTGTGCTCGCAACGATTGCCGGGGTGCTCTATGGTCTGGATAAATCCTTTAAACCGTTTGTCTATTTCCAGCTCTTGCTGCCAATATTTGCGGCTGCGGTTGTGGGCGGTCTCGGAAATCCCCTTGGCGCGATTGCAGGTGGGTTCATCATTGCATTCTCGGAAGTTATGATCACCTACGCATGGAAGAAGGTTGCAGGATACGTCGTACCATGGTGGAGCCCGGAAGGTCTGGTTCAATTGATCAGTACGGACTACAAATTCGCGATTAGTTTCATCATACTCATAATTGTCTTGTTGTTCAGGCCCACTGGATTGTTTCGGGGAAAAGCGGTTTGAATTCGACGCTTAAGACTACGGCGCTCTTTTTGGTGGTTACGACCTTAATCGCAATCACGGGTGCGATGCAAAGTTGGAATTCGGCCTTGTTGATTGTCAACATGGGTTTGGTCTCCGCGATAATGTCACTTGGGCTGAACCTGCAATGGGGATTTGCCGGTTTATTCAACGTCGGGGTTATGGGTTTTGTTGCTTTGGGTGGTCTGGCAACGGTGTTAATATCGATGCCGCCGGTGCATGAAGCATGGCGGGTCGGTGGCGTTCACGTCATGACAGCTTTATTCATCGGTGTTTTGACGATCGCGATCGCGATTGTTGTTTTTCGGCGCATTCCAAAGGGCTCATTACGAACGACACTGTTAATTGTAATACTGGTGGTTGGTTTTGTCACTTACCGGGCTATTCTCGACCCGGGTGTTGCCGCTGTTGAAGCAATCAACCCCACGATCACAGGCAATCTTGGTGGTCTTGGTCTTCCCGTCCTTCTAGCTTGGCCTGTTGGAGGATTACTGGCTGCAACGGCGGCTTGGTTTATCGGGAAAACGGCGCTTGGATTACGTTCCGATTATCTTGCAATCGCAACGCTTGGAATCGCCGAAATTCTTATTGCAGTCTTAAAGCACGAAGATTGGCTGACGCGTGGCGTCAAGAATATTATTGGTTTACCACGACCGGTTCCCTATGAAGTGGATCTTCAAAATTCTCCGTGGTTCATCGAAATGGTACAGGATTATGGATTTGAGTTGGCGGCAGCCTCTTCGTTCTATGTCAAGGTGAACTATTCGTTATTGTTTACCGTTATCCTCGTCATTTTGTTGATTATGGCGCAACTTGCATTGAAAAGCCCTTGGGGACGCATGATTCGCGCTATTCGCGACAATGAAGTAGCCGCTGAGGCCATGGGGAAAGACGTCACGAAGCGTCATCTGCAGATTTTTATTCTTGGTTCCGCAATTTGTGGTATCGCAGGAGCCATGATGACTACACTTGATGGGCAACTCACCCCCGGCTCCTATCAACCCCTTCGTTTTACATTCTTGATCTGGGTTATGGTGATTTTAGGTGGGTCTGGAAACAACTTCGGTGCCGTGTTAGGCGGCTTCCTGATCTGGTTTCTTTGGGTGCAAGTTGAACCAATTGGTTTGTTTCTCATTGATCTCTTGACGGCTGGACTCGCCGAAGATAGCGCAATCAGAGAGCATTTACGCCAATCGGCCGCTCATATGCGATTATTGACTATGGGGTTGATTTTGTTATTGGTGCTCAGATTTGCGCCCAGAGGTCTGATTCCGGAAAAGTAACAAGGTGAATGAGCTTGTTGCTCTGTGTCACATCGCCTGAAACACCGAGAGGTGTTAGGGAGCATCGGTTGCATGAATGAGGTTTAATTCAAGAGACACGATTAATGTCAAAATATTTAATTCTGATACTCGCGGCGCACCTTGCGTTCATTGGTTCGTTCCTAAGGGCACAAGAATCGGTCGCGCCAATCCCAGACGATTCCATTGAAGATCAGCTCGACTTAGGTGAGCCGGCGGATGGTCCCAGGCTCGGGGAACGTTATATCAAGGAAACGTTTGGAGACTGGGACTTGGGTTGCGTGCATACAGAGTTGGAAAATGATCCGTGTTCATTGATCCAGTTGCTCTCTGATGAGAATGGTAATCCATCTGCGGAAGTTTCGATTTTTCGACTAGCGGGTCGTGGTCCAGCTGTTGCAGCCGGTACGATTGTTGTGCCGCTCGAGACACTTCTTACAGAGAAATTGACTCTGTCCGTCGATGGCGCCCCTGGCAAGCGTTACAATTTTTCATTCTGCAATCGATCCGGATGTGTTGTTCAAATTGGCCTTACAAATGAAGATATTGAGGCGTTTCAGACAGGTATAGAGGCCACGATCGAAATTGTTCCGGCGCCTGCGCCCGAGAGGTTAATCGCGATAAATATGTCACTTCAAGGATTTTCTGCCGGTTACGATGTTGTCGATATCGTGCCGACTCAATGAAGTGGAACCGGCTCATTGAAATATGCAACAATTTCCGTCAAGAGTTTTGGTGTCTTGGGAGGGTCAAGCCCATCTTTAACAAAATTTCTTTAAACACCGTCGGATTTTGGTATTTTTCGGAT
>JAPORU010000093.1 GCA_026710045.1 Aestuariivita sp.
CTCCGGTGTCTGGTTGGCGACAGGGGATACGATCAGGTTGGGGTGTTTCATTGTCTGGACTCACTCCAGCCTTCTTGAAGGCAAGGGGGATTGGATTGTCATTCATTCCATGAAAACGTGTCTTTGTCGATACCTTGTTCCACAGAAATAGTCTATTACCCCACTTCGTGTGTGAATTAAATTATGTGTTCTGTGGCCCGGAACTCACTTGGAATCTGTTCAAGTGTATACGGTTCTCAGCGAAACTCAAAAATCAATTCACGTAATCGACGACGCTACCAATTATTTCAAAATACACGAGACCCGTTTGCTCAATGAACAGTGCTTTTCGCGTTGCTTTTTCTGTACATACAGCAGCTCATTAGCCTATCAAACGACTTCTATCCGTATCAGTTATACGAAATAGCAGCAACTTGACTGTTCGTGGATTTGACCCCGACTTAACGGTATTGACCCAATTTATGTCAATCTTTTTTTGGTGACAGAAGACCCTATCTAAGTCGGTTTCGATCCTAGAATATCATTGATCCACTCGGAAAGATCTTCGGATGGAATTGTTTGTCAAATATATTCAGTTTCTGCAACGGTGAGAAGTTCAGCTACCGCTGCACATAGATTGGAATCGGACACGTCATCGTTGATACGCGTTTGTACATCGTTTAATTGATTCATCGCGGAAGTGCATGTCGGCCAAATCTATTACGTGCAGATGGTTAGGTCAGAAAGACAGGTTCTTGAATCCCCTATGAATAGAAAACGGAAACTTGTGGATACCGAAAGAAAATGTACACTCAAACAGGAAAATTGTTGGGAAGGGTATGGATTCCCATTGAAGTAAATTGTCAAATAGATCGTTGATCATCAGCCTGATTGAATGTTTGTTTTAAAAGTTTGAGTTCGAAATATCCACGGAGTCGATTTTATGCACATCATGATTGCCCATCATCGCAAACGACCCAGAAATGTGCAAAGGCTTAGGCCTTGTTTGCACCGTGGAGATATATCATGACCCGTCAACGCCTGCCGATCGGTATCCAGGACTTCGACCGACTGCGAAGCACGGACAGCTATTACGCGGACAAGACCTCGTTGATCCGGGAGCTGATTGCGCAGGGCGACTACTGGTTTCTCTCCCGGCCCCGCCGGTTTGGCAAGAGTCTGCTGGTGAGCACATTCAAGACGTTGTTCGAAGGGCGCGAAGATCTGTTCGAGGGACTGGATATCGACGATCACTGGGACTGGTCGGTGAGTCATCCGGTGGTACGGTTGAGCTTTGGCGGAGGATACGGCACACCTGACGCGATCGACGGTGATGTCCTGGAGCAACTGGAGGGCGTCGAACGCAAATATGATCTCGCGCCGGCGTCCACGTCCGACACCGGCCCCCGACGTCTGCGCAATCTTCTGGACCGTCTCCATCATACGACCGGACAACGCGTTGTCGTCCTTGTAGATGAGTATGACAAACCGATCCTCGACGCTCTACGCGATCCCGAACAAGCCCGCGCCAACCGGGAGTATCTGCGCGGCTTCTACGGGATGATCAAGGATAGCGCGGAGCATGTCCGCTTTGTCTTCGTTACGGGCATCAGCATGTTCTCCAAGGTCAGCCTGTTCTCCGGTCTCAACAATCTCAAGGACATCAGCCTCGATCCGCGCTTTGCGACCCTCTGCGGCTATACCGACGCTGACATCGACACCGTCTTTGCCCCGGAGCTGGACGGTCTGGACCGGGACGCGATCCGGACCTGGTACAACGGCTACAGCTGGCGGGGCACGGAAAGAGTCTACAATCCCTTTGATGTGCTGTTGCTGTTCGACGAACGGGCGTTCAAGCCCCACTGGTTCCGGACGGGTTCGCCGCGATTCCTGTTCGAGACCCTGCAGGAGAAGGCGGTGCATCCACGGGAACTGGAGGGGTGCTGGAGCGATGAGACGCTGGTCTCGACATTCGATGTCGAGGACATCAGTGCCGAGGCGCTCTTGTTCCAGACCGGGTATCTCACCATCGTTGACGAGAAGCGCGAGGGCTTTGATACCCTTTACAAGCTGGACTATCCCAACCAGGAGGTGCGCATCAGCCTGAACCGGGAACTGCTCACCTATTTGAGTCCGAAGAACCGAGTTCCTCTGCAAGAAGGGGAGACCTTGCGCATGCTGCTCGAGGCGAACGACTTCGAGGGCTTTGCCACAACGCTCAAGGCCTACCTCGCCAGCCTTCCCTACCAGTGGCACAACAAGAATCTGGCCCGTTACGAAGCCTGGTACGCGGGTTTATTACACATGAGTCTCCGCGCCATCGGTGTCGATGTGCGCTCGGAGGAGTCCTCCAGTCACGGCCGGGCCGACATGGTCGTTTTAACAGGTGGGCAGGTGTTCCTTTTCGAGTTCAAGATGGTGGAGACGGCGGATGGAACAGAGGCCGCTTTGGACGCAGCCATCACCCAGATCCGGGACCGGGGCTACGCCGAAAAGTATCGTGACCGGAAGGACCCCATCCATTGGATCGCAATCGCCTGCGGACGCGACACGCGTAACCTGCTGGATATCCGGGTCGAGCCGGTCATCATCCACTGATGGGTTGGATGAATTGTTTTTGTTTGGTGCGCTGACCTGCAGATTTTATATGCAGAATGAGGATCAGTATATGTATTCAGTTATTTGCAAGGAAATGAAAAATTGCTTGACGGGATATTTAAGAAGGTATGAGTTGAAAAATTTATGCTTGACGTAGATCAAAGAACTAAAAATTCTCTCAGTACCATCAAGGGATTGAGTTTTGGATGTTCGCAAGGCGGAGTAAATTGGGTGTGCGAATTTTGAGGGGAACGGATATGGCGAACTACATCAAACTGACTGTCTTGGGGCTTGTTGTACTGTTCGCAATGCTGGGCGCAAGTTTTGCACGCGATCTTGCTTATCAAGCCCATATGATACTCATCATGATTGTGGCTGCGGGTCTGTTTTTGTGGATCTTGCGCAAGACAGATGAACCTGTTTCCGCTGTCGATCTCTCTCATGAATATAACGATGGTGTCATTCGTGCCGGCGTGATTGCGACGGCCTTTTGGGGTGTTATCGGGTTCCTTGTCGGTGTTGTAATTGCGTTTCAATTGGCCTTTCCGGTACTTAATTTTGAATGGGCACAGGGTTACGCAAACTTTGGTCGATTGCGACCTCTCCATACGAGTGCCGTTATCTTTGCCTTTGGAGGCAATGCTCTTCTTTGTTGTTCATTTTATATCGTTCAGCGCACGTCGGCCGCACGACTTTGGGGCGGTAATCTAGCCTGGTTTGTCTTTTGGGGTTATCAGTTCTTTATCGTTCTTGCGGCCACGGGTTATCTCCTGGGCGGGACGCAGTCGAAGGAATACGCAGAGCCTGAATGGTATGTCGATCTGTGGCTAACCGTGGTTTGGGTGGCCTATCTGGCTGTATTTTTAGGAACAATCGTTAAGCGGAGAGAGCCGCATATTTACGTCGCGAACTGGTTCCTGCTCTCCTTTATTGTCACAGTAGCGATGCTTCATGTGGTCAATAACTTGACGATACCGGTCAGTATTTGGGGATCAAAATCTGTTATCATTTGGCCGGGTGTGCAAGATGCGATGGTTCAGTGGTGGTATGGTCATAACGCCGTGGGTTTTTTTCTGACGGCCGGATTCTTGGGAATGATGTATTATTATATTCCCAAGCAAGCCCAACGACCTGTCTTCAGTTACAAGTTGTCGATCATTCACTTTTGGGCACTTATCTTCATTTATATTTGGGCGGGTCCTCACCATCTTCACTATACAGCTTTGCCGGATTGGGCATCGACTTTGGGAATGGTGTTCTCGGTGGTGCTTTGGATGCCGTCGTGGGGTGGTATGATCAATGGCCTGATGACATTATCGGGCGCATGGGACAAACTTCGCACGGACCCCATTATTCGAATGATGGTGATCTCGCTCGCGTTCTACGGCATGTCGACATTTGAAGGTCCAATGATGTCGATTCGGGCCGTGAACTCATTGAGTCACTATACGGACTGGACCATTGGACATGTCCACTCCGGCGCTCTGGGCTGGAATGGTATGATTACATTTGGCTGTCTCTACTACATGGTGCCGTTGTTATGGAAGCGTGAACGGCTTTATAGTTTAGAGCTTGTTTCTTGGCACTTCTGGTTGGCGACGATCGGTATTGTGCTCTACGCCGCCTCCATGTGGGTCACCGGAATTATGGAAGGCCTGATGTGGCGCGAGGTGGACGCCAACGGGTTTCTCGTAAACTCGTTTGCGGATACCGTAAGTGCAAAATTCCCGATGTATGTGGTTCGAGGATTGGGTGGTGTTCTCTATCTCGCCGGTGCCTTCATTATGTGTTATAATATTTGGAAGACCATTCGGGTAGTTCCCGAGAAAGAGAAATCGTTTTCGACAGCGATACCGGCAGAATAGAGAGGCTTCGGAGAGATGGGGATACTCGATAAACACCGTGTACTTGAAACCAATGCGACTCTTCTCCTGGTATTTAGTTTTCTTGTCGTCACTATTGGGGGTATTATACAGATTGCACCACTTTTTTATCTCGAAAATACAGTTGAAAAAGTAGATGGTATGCGCCCTTATTCTCCACTCGAACTAACGGGGCGGGATATTTATATCCGAGAAGGTTGCTATGTCTGCCATAGCCAGATGATCCGTCCTTTGCGTGATGAAGTTGAACGGTATGGTCATTACTCGTTGGCGGCGGAGTCGATGTATGATCATCCATTTCAGTGGGGCTCCAAGCGAACCGGACCTGATCTTGCCCGCGTGGGCGGTCGTTACTCGGATGAATGGCACTTGGATCATTTGCGCGATCCGCAGTCGGTTGTTCCTGAATCCATCATGCCAAAATATGGATTCCTGGAGAAAACACTCATTCAACCAACGTATATTGAAGATCTGATGCGTACGCATGCTGTTGTCGGTGTCCCATATGATGAAGAGATGCTCGTGAATGCTGTGGCCGACTTTCGAGCCCAGGCTGATCCGGACAGCGATTATGATGATCTGCTTGTGCGCTATCCAGGTGCGCAGGTGCGCAACTTTGATCGTCAACCCGGCATTTCGGAAGCCGATGCGTTGATCGCCTATATGCAAATGCTCGGTACCTTGGTTGATTTCTCCACGTTTGAGCCTGATCAGCATCGCTAGGAAAGGGTAAGGTTGAGTGAATGGAGACGTACACATTCCTGAGGCAATTGGCCGATAGCTGGTTTCTTCTTGCCATGTTTATTTTTTTTATTGGTGTGATGTTGTGGGTCGTGCGTCCCGGCAGTAACGCAAAGCATCGTGATACAGCGAACGTTGTTTTCCGGCATGAACATAAGCCCCCGCAGTCGGAGGATCTGGAGCGATGATGGATCACACGACCTCATCAGAGGAGAAGGAGAAAGGTGTTGGCACAACCGGTCACGTGTGGGATGAGGACTTACAAGAGTTCAATAATCCACTCCCACGTTGGTGGCTCTGGACATTTTATGCGACTATTCTCTGGGGAATTGGATATACGATTGCGTATCCGGCGTGGCCGCTGATCAATGACAGCACGGCAGGTTTGCTCGGGTATTCGACACGGGCGGAAGTGGCGGCCGACATTGAAGCGGTCGAGACTTCAAACAAGAGCATCAATGAACGTCTTGAGAGTGTGGACCTGGTCGATATTGAGGCTGATGATGAGTTGAGCGCTTACGCCATTTCGGCGGGCGGGGCTGTATACCAGACATGGTGCGCCCAATGTCACGGTTCCGGCGCTGCTGGCGCTGTTGGTTATCCGAATTTGCTTGATGACGATTGGTTGTGGGGCGGAGACATAGAATCCATTCATTATACGATCAGCCACGGAATCCGTAACGAATCCGATGACGATGCGCATTTCTCTCAGATGCCCGCGTTCAATGAATTGTTGGAAGAGGAGGAAATTGTTCAGGTTGTGAATTATGTGCAAGCGTTATCGGGTAACGCTGCGAACGACCTTACCCGGGTTGAGCTCGGTGAGGTTGTGTATCAGGAGAATTGTGCTTCGTGCCATGGCGATACCGGGGAGGGGGATGTCTATCAAGGTGCGCCAAATATTGCCGATGCAATATGGTTGTATGGCGGTGACTACGAGACGTTGATCGAGACTGTGAGTTATTCCCGTTATGGTGTTATGCCGCCTTGGATTGGACGTATAAGCGAATCTAAAATCCGTGCGGTCTCAGTTTATGTGCATCAACTCGGTGGTGGTGAATAAGTAACTGACGGGACTTGGTTACAATAACAATAGTGTCCAAGCCCGTGATCTAGATGTCCATTCACCTTAAACATAGATACCCTGACGAGGTGGGATAACACCAAAGGCTGTTTTGCTTAACATACGTTGTTGACGGACGACAATGCCATCAATTGCCCTTATTATTAAGCATTATGCATCTTCAAGGTCGACGGCTTCATTTATTGAAGGAGTCGAATTCTGACGGATAATCTCGTTAGCGTGTGTGCTATTGTTCTTCCAGAATCACCTTTGTTTTTTTGGACGAGCTTTTGAACTGTTTTGGTGTGGGGTGTCGTTGCATTAAGCGCAATCATTGGCTCCCGGTATGGCGACCGTCGTCAATGGGTCACCAGATCGACCAGTCTCTACGTCCGCGCCTTGATTCTGTGCAGGAGCGGCATGATGGTACTCATGTCTGGCCCCTGACCCTGACCCGTCAGTGCTTTACGCAAGGGCATGAATAATGCCCGTCCCTTTCGTCCTGTTTTCGCCTGAACGGCGTCTGTCCAAGTTTTCCACGTATCTGTATCGTATGGACCATTCGGCAGGAGTTCGATTGCTTGAGAAACAAAATCTGTATCTTGCGGATCAATCAAGGGTTCCGCTCCATCGCGAAATACTGTCCACCATGCTTTCAAGTCGGAGAGAGTCGTGATATTGTTTCGGGTGGCATACCAGAACGTCTCGGCAATGCTATCCGGGACCCCAACCTGATCCTGAATCCATTCTGAAACGTCAGTGTATGGTAATGTCTGAAGATAACGACCCGTAAGTTGGAAAAGCTGTGTGTCGTCGAATTTTGTCGGAGAACTACCAAAATGCGTCAGATCGAAACCCTCGACGAGTTCATCTATGCAGCTGGCCAGGACAACCGGTTCTGACGTACCCAATCGTGCAAGTAAGCTGAGAATGGCCATGGGTGCGATTCCCTGTTCCTTGAAATCGCGGATCGCTAACGTGCCTAGTCGTTTTGCAAGGGCGTACCCAGCGTCATCGGTCAATAGAGAATGGTGGGCAAATGTAGGAACTTGACCGCCAAGTGCTTTAATAATTTGAATTTGCACTGCTGTATTTGTGATGTGATCTGCGCCGCGTACGACATGCGATATCCCCATTTCCATATCATCGACGACAGAGGCGAGGGTGTAGAGGAATTGACCATCGCGCCGGATCAGTATCGGGTCTGAAAGGCTTGACGCATCAATGGAGCGTGATCCCAGGATTCCATCTTCCCAAGTGATCCACGCTCGATCAAGCTTGAATCGCCAGACTCCTTCGCCGCGCTCCGCCCGAAGTTTGTCTTTTTCGACCTCGCTGAGCAGGAGAGCGGCTCGATCATAGACCGGTGGGTGCCCTCTATTCCGTTGCTTCTTCCTTCTTAACTCTAACTCGCCAGGGGTTTCGAAGGCTTCATACAACCGTTCGTCATTTCTTAAGTGACTGGCAGTCTCCAAATAGGCGTCAAGACGTTCAGATTGACGCTCAATCTGATCCCAACCCAGCCCCAGCCATTCAAGATCTTCCTTGATTGAATCAACATAGATTTCTTGTGAGCGTCCAGGATCGGTGTCATCGATTCGCAAAATGAAGTGTCCATCTGATTGACGGGCAATCAGGAAATTCAAAAGGGCGGTACGTAAATTTCCAACATGAAGATGACCTGTTGGAGAGGGTGCAAATCGTGTTGTTGTCATGGTCGTGATCTTTAATCTGGGAAAATGGATGGTCAGTCCATTATTACGGTCGAGAACGTCATTCCGCCATATACCTTATTGTCTCACCATTAGAACAGCGCATCGTGCTGATGCTATATTGCCAACCGCGGCGGAATATTCCTTACGAGTAATTTGCTTGGGGCTGGGCGATACCATCCCTTGAATTTCTCTTCAAAACACGTACCTGATATTTACATTCTTTCGACAAATGGTAGATAGTCGTCTTATGCGGCTCACTTTCGTAAGGGACTTCGAAAATACGTCCACACTCACATTCCGTGGCTAGAATCACATTATCACGTGCTGCAAGAGCTCCGACAATAAGATGGCAAGAATAATAGATGTTCAGATAGAAACGCTCATCAATGAACATTTCAGATGATATTCGTATTCCCTAACATTAAGGTGAAATTTGTACATGTTCAATGTGTTTTGTGTATCGCTGCGGAATCGGAAGCATTTGAAGCAGTTCTCATTGAGCTTTGATTTCAACAAATGATCGCGATATATTAAGTTCGACGTAAGCTTTCCGAGGGCCTGATGTCCGACCGTTTTCGCATCACCATTGCCCAGCTCAACCCGGTCGTTGGAGATATTCCGGGAAATGCGGCGAAAGCTTACGCCGCGTGGGAAAAGGGTCGGAGAGCCGACACAGACCTTGTCGTGACAAGTGAATTGTTTCTGTCAGGTTATAACCCACAGGACCTGGTTACCAAGCCTGCGTTCCAACAGCACATTGAACATGCGATTCATCAGCTTTCCGAGAAATGTGCGGATGGCCCGATGATCGCGATCGGTGCTCCCTATGTTGAGGATTCAAAGCTCTTCAATGCCTGTTACTTTCTGCAGGGTGGTCAAATTCGATTCAGGTGTTTGAAGCATCACTTGCCAAATGAGACAGTATTTGACGAGTTACGGGTCTTCGACAGTGGACCATTGAATGGCCCCTTTCGCATTGGAAACATCCGTGCGGGTATACTCATCTGTGAAGATGCATGGAAACAAGATGTCGCAGAGACTTTGGTCGAAACGGGCGCCGATTTTTTGCTCGTACCGAATGGATCACCCTATTACCGGGGAAAATTTGAAACCCGACTCAATCACATGGTATCGCGTGTCATTGAAACTGACTTACCGCTTATTTACGTTAACATGGTCGGTGGGCAGGATGATCAGATTTTTGACGGTGCCTCCTTTGCGCTCAATCCTGGTGGTCACCTCGCTGTATTGCTGCCAGAGTTCGAAGAACAGACCGTTCATATTGATCTTGAGCGATCTGAAAGTGGTTGGCGCATTGTTGAAGGAATCAAATCGAAACGGTCGGATAGTTTGGAACAAGATTATCGAGCGATGGTTGTCGCTCTGAGGGATTATCTCATTAAGTCGGATTTTAAAGAGGTTGTTCTTGGGTTATCGGGAGGTATCGACTCAGCACTTGTTGCGACACTGGCTGTCGATGCACTGGGTGCAGAAAATGTTCGCTGTGTGATGCTGTCTTCTGAGTTTACCTCCGAGCAAAGTGTTGATCACGCCGAGAGGCTTGTTCATACACTCGGATGTCGTTTTGACGACATGTCCATCGAACTCTGCCGAGCCGAGGTGATGAAAGCACTGGCTCCAATTATTGGCGACATAAAATCTGATATCGCAGAGGAGAATATCCAGTCTCGGCTGCGTGGCCTTTTGCTTATGGCTCTTTCAAATGCATTTGGTGCCATGCTCTTAACCACAGGGAATAAGTCGGAAATCGCAGTTGGTTATGCAACACTTTATGGCGACATGTCGGGAGGATATAATCCGATAAAGGATTTGTATAAAACGCGGGTATTCGAAATAAGCCAGTGGCGTAATTCGAATTATCGGGAGTGGATGCAGGGACCAAGCGGTGTTATCATTCCAGATGACGTGATTCAAAAGCCGCCAACAGCGGAGTTACGTGAAAATCAAAAGGACTGCGACACCTTACCGGAGTATCCGGTGCTGGATTCAATTTTGAATATTTTGATCGATCAAGATGGATCGTTATCTGACTGTGTCCACGCAGGACATGATTATGAAACCGCGCGAGAGGTCGAACATCTCATCTATTCCAATGAACATAAGCGTTTTCAGTCAGCGCCCGGAACTCGGTTGACCAAGCGAGCTTTCTGGTTAGATCGTCGATATCCAATCACGAACCGCTGGCGCGATCTCGGTTCATGATCTCTCGCAAGAATGGATGTTCAAGAACAATATCCAAATCTCAAAGCAGATCTTTGTCCGTTACGAGTCTTGTCACTGTCTGCAAGGGATTATTGAATGAGTTTCATTCCGTATTTGTAGGCATCGTTCATGTTTTGAGACAGCCCGGACGTGTTTTCCAAGAGGGTCACCATGTATAATCGCGTCTAGTTGGAAATTGTTGAACTTTGGTTGCAGAGAATGCGGTTATCAATTGTTCGATGATCATGCCGTGCGACAATAAAGCGTTATGATGCGATGCGTCCATTTAAGAAACGTGTGTTATTGGCTTTGTCGTAATGGCGGGTTTAAAACACTGGATGGTCTATCTTTTGTCGGCTATTGCTGGTATCATGACGGGATCATTGAGGTCTGTCGCATCATCGGGAATAACGGCGGGGTACCATGCAATGCACACATTCCTTTTTGTTCGATGATTGGCATGTTGTTGCGGACATGGAGCTGTTGACTCAACAGACTCCGATCGCGACTACACTGTTTGAAAGTCCGGTCACGGTTCAATGTGATGACAATGGAACCGTGATCTGCGAATGTAAGGGCTCTGCCTTGCCCACTCAGACACGCTATGGCTTTGTATGGACCAGTTTGGGTGAACCTGCTCGGGATATTGTACATATCCCAGAAGCCTATGAGGATGATCGCTATGTGGTAAGCGGCGGTTCATTTTTTGTCCGCACATCGGGTTTACGAGTGGTCGAGAACTTCTTGGATATGGGCCACTTTCCCTTTGTTCATTCGGGTTGGCTCGGCGACGAACCCCATACAGAAGTCAAACCCTATGAAGTCACGCTCACGGAAGAGAATGAAATCCTTGCCACGGAGTGCTATTTTCATCAACCTGTGGCATCGCCGACAGCGACCGGCGGGATCGAGGTAGAATACACTTATCGTGTTTATCGACCATTTACGGTCGCGCTCTATAAGACCAATCCAGTATGTGATGGTCGGATGGATTACATCGTTTTATTCATTCAACCCGTCAGTCCTGAGACGTGTGTGGTTCACAGCCTGCTATGTTACGTAAAAGAAGGGATGAAGCGTTCAGATTTGCGTTGGTTTATGCAATTGATTTTTTCCCAGGATAAACCGATTTTGGAAAATCAAATCCCGCGCCGTCTTCCGCTTGATCCGCGTGCCGAAACCCCTATTCGCGCAGATAAGGTTGCGATCGTCTATCGTCGTTGGTTGCGTGATCACAATGTAAGCTACGGTGCAATCCCAGCTCAAGGAGATCCAAGATGACAGTTATCGACTCTATTGATCCTGTCGTACGTGATTTGTGGTACGCTGTTGCAGCATTAGATGATCTCGATTTGATCGATGTTCAGGAGTCAGTATTGTTGGATACGCCAATCAATGTCTGTCATGATACAAGTGGTGGAGTCCAGTGCCGAACCGAATTGAGACCATTGCCCGTTTGCGAACGGTATGGTTATGTGTGGACAAGTTTAGGGTCTCCCCAGACCGATGTTTTCTCCATTCCAGAGTATGTGGAGCCTGATCGTCGCAATATTCATGCTGCCACGATTGGTGTGCACACATCGGCGCCCCGCACGATCGAGAATTTTTTGGACATGGGCCATTTTCCCTATGTTCATACAGGTATTCTTGGTGCTGAACCTCATACCGAGGTTCGGGATTATAATGTTGAAGTGTCGGTTGAACGTGACGAGATTGTTGCAACGAATTGCCTGTTCTGGCAGCCTATGGCGGCTGCGGCCTCATCCAGTGGCGCCGATGTTGATTATATTTACCGCGTGCCCCATCCTTATTGTGCAATCCTTTACAAATCCAGCCCGATAGACGACAAACGGCTCGATGTCATAGCGGTCTTTCTCCAGCCGGAAACGCAGGAACAGGTGCGAGCACATATGATGCTCAGTCTCTTGGATGAGGCGAGTACGGATCATCAGATTCGTCTCTTTCAACAAACAATTTTTGGTCAGGATAAACCCATTCTCGAGAACCAGTTTCCGAAGCGTCTACCACTTGATCCGCGAGCGGAAACACCCATTCGCGCGGATAAGTCCGCTATTGCCTATCGACGATGGCTCTCCGACAAAGGCATCACCTATGGCGTGATTCCTGCCGCTGCGTGATCGGTACTCACATGGAGTATTCATGACCCCCAATCTACACAGTCACTGGTTTCCTATTGCGTCCAGTACGGATCTGGTACCCCGTCATGTCTATCAAGCTCAGCTGCTTGGACGTGAATTTGCGGTATGGCGAGCGGATGATGGTTACGTCAATGTTTGGGAAAACAGGTGTCTTCATCGTGGAGTCCGTCTGTCGATCGGGATTAACGATGGGCGAGAGTTGAAGTGTCAGTATCATGGTTGGCGTTACGCAAATCGGACAGCGGGTTGCACGTATATTCCTGCGCATCCTGCTGATGCACCGGCGCGTACCATTTGCAACAACACCTATCCAGCGCGGGAGGCTCACGGGTTAATCTGGACAGGCGAGCATGCATCAGGCTCACTTCCTGATCTCGGTTGTTTTGCAGACGGTATTGTCTTGCGCCCGATTCCGTTGAATGCTCCCGCAGAGATGGTCTCTGAATCACTTGAGGGCTACGATTCCGACGTGTTTTTTCTTGTGCAACCATGTGATAGCAATCGCAGTATCATTCGCGGGCTCGCAAAACCGAGCAAGAGAGATCGACTTGATCTCTTGCGGTACCATAATTTTGCTCTACAGGAATTGCGTGATCACATAGAGGGTCAAGCCGCCTCCCAAGATACACCTGAGCCGCTCGTGCCGATCATTTCTCAAGTTGCAGCCGAATTGGTCGATTTGCCGGTTTTGCATACCATTGGTCGTCAAGCTGACTTTACCGTTACGATTACCAACAAGGAAACGGTTGCTGAAGATGTTGTTCGTCTCAGATTAGAGTCTCTGACAAGCGTGTTGCCAACATTTCAGCCCGGAGCACATATTGACCTGCATTTGCAAAACGGACTTGTGCGGCAATATTCCCTGACAAATGGTCCGGGCGAGACCGATCACTACACAATCGGCGTCAAACGTGAGATTGAGAGTCGAGGCGGCTCTGCTACCATCCATGATCATCTGCGCGTTGGAGACAATTTGGCAATTTCCGCGCCGCGCAATAATTTCCCTCTTCGACGCGATGCCGTGCGCACAATCTTCATTGCTGGTGGAATAGGTGTGACTCCATTGATCTCGATGGCGCAGGCTCTCAATGTCCAAGGATTGGACTTTGCCTTCCATTATTTTGTTCAGAGTGAGACACGTGCCGCTTTTTCCCAAGAACTTCATGCGTTCAATGAGGCAACGACCTTTCACATTAATCTCTCACCTCATGCGACATCGGAAGAGCTTACGCACATCCTCTCAGACCCGAATCCTACCTATCATATCTATGTCTGCGGTCCCATCCCGATGCTGGATGCAACCCGAAAGATCGCCAAGAAGCAGGGCTGGGATGACGAACAGGTGCATTTCGAATATTTTAAGAATACAAATAAAATAAATACCGAAGGCAGTTTCGAGATTGATTTGGCCCGCTCGGCCTGTACGTTTACTGTATCCGAGGGTCAATCTATTTTGGAGGTTTTGCGTTCGAATGGTATCAATATGCCCAGTTCATGTGAAACGGGGGCCTGCGGTACATGTCGTTGCGGAGTTATTGCGGGAGAAATTGATCATCAAGATGTGTATCTGACTGACAGCGAGAAAGCCAAGGGAAATACGATTATGACGTGTGTGAGCCGTTCGAGATCTGATCGATTGATCCTGGATATTTGAGATTTACGAATGCTTAAGCTCTATGACTATGAACTGAGTGGGAACTGTTACAAGATACGTCTCATGCTGTCGTTTCTAGACGTCGTTCATAGTATCGAGTCTGTGGACTTTTATCCCGGTGCTCAGCACAAGAGTCCTGCGTTTCTCCGCCTCAACCCGATGGGGCAGCTGCCGGTAATCGAGGATGCTGGAATGGTATTGCGTGATGCACAAGCTATTCTCATCTACCTTGCGGCACGGTATGATTCACAGGGTGTGTGGTTTCCGAGAGATGATCCTGTGCGGTTGGGACAGATCGCGCAGTGGCTGGCTTTTGCGGATAGCATCACCGCGACGGCCTCGGTGGCACGCTTGCACGACGGGCTTCTTTATTCCCATGTTGACAGTGAGGCCGCTCGTCTCGGGGCCCATAAACTCTTTCGAATTCTTGATGAGCATCTCTATTTTTGTGAGCAGGTTGAACAGACGTGGATCTGCCCTGGCGATCAACCCACTCTCGCCGATATTGCCTGTTTTCCCTACGTGATGCTTTCTGAAGAAGGTGGAATCAGTCGCATCGATTATCCGGCTCTGCGCCGTTGGTGCGACCGTTTTAAGCGTATCCCGGGATTTGTCGTCATGCCCGGCATATTTCATGCGGGTCCAGGTCTCGAAGCGTCAACGGTTTGAGGTTGTTCTTTATTCGTAAGGATATCATTTTCGTCCACACATTGAATTGGGACGATGTCAAGACGGGTATAACGGCTGTGGTTGTGCGGGAGGTTGGTAGATCTTTGGGCGCAATGGATGTATGTTGGGATGGTTTCGCGAAAATGAAACGATGGTTGAGATTGCGCCTGCGGGTCCGCGCCAGGAAGATTGGTATGGTGGAGTGCGGACCCGGAGGGCCGGTTTCCTGCATTCGTCGAACATGACAGAGCGGCATCGTGGTTGAGATCGAGCAGGAGGTTATGAGTTTGAAAGACGGTCATAACGTCATTCCATTTGACACTCTTGCATGTCAAACCTGCGAAGAGTGTTCCAACCCGAAGATCAAATTGTATCAACAGGTTCGCGATATCGAGAATCAAGACGTGAGTCAGATTACACTGTGGTAATTTTCACAATCGGCCTCAAATCTCGGTTTGATCGGGAGAGTTATTCCGGCTTCAAACCGTATTTGACTTCCGCCGCGTCGAGCAGGAAAGAGAATTCGCTGGCATGCGTCGTTGCGGCTAAAATACGTTGCCAGCTTATTTGGCGAAACAGGCCCGGTATGCGGCAAGCTTTGCTTGCAATGGCATACTGTTTTGCAGCTTTTCCGTCAGGAAGAAACGCGGGGTTGCGTGCATCATACACGATGAGTACATGTCGTCCATCGCAATCAATTCTCCCGTCCTCGTTCACAGTAGCGGCCAATGCGTTGCGTATCAGTTGATATGTATGTCGCACGGGACACGGCAAATGGTCTTGAGCGTCCGACCAGCCAAACAAACGAGGGATGTATCGCCAGTACTGAATATCGATACTGGTAAGGGCGCAGCGTTTGCTGCGTCCTTGCTGGAACTGGTAGTTTCCGTTGCAGTATTGCTGTGGGTAGTTTTTTTCTTTGGATGTCAACATCGGCCGTGAGCAAATGCCAAATTCCTGTTCTGTAAATTTGCATTCAATTGCGACACGATGCTGAAGCCGACGCATCATGACATCGATGCTTGTCCGTCTTGGTTCTCGAAGGTTATCGACCTCATATTCGAAGTCGATTCGTGCTTCGTCTGATTCCGCAAGGAATGCAGGTCTTCCGCAGTCCGCCATGATGTTGGAAAAAAGGTCGAGTCGATTCAGGCCGTAGAATGCTCCGAACACACTTTGTGTTAAAGCTTGTGAACTTCTTAGGCTGCAGAACCATCGGTGACGTTGACGTATGGGAAGCGCACGGGTGATCTTGTGCGCTTTTGCTACGTTAGTTGGAACAAGGACATTTTTATCGGCGAATTGTTTTTCCAAAACAGGTGAACGACCATCTCGTTTGCCGCCGTCAAGCTCGCCACGATGGTATTGATCGGCCCAGGCCCATAGCGATCGACGGATCGACGTTTCATAATCAACGTGGTTCATCGCTTTTGACCGTTTCTCTTTAATTCATGAATTCCGTTTCACATCTATTTCCAGCCTCTTCAAACAGGCGACCCATGTCGGGAACAGTTATACTCCGTTTACTGTTCATAAAAATGACACTGTCTTTCCTGAGGGACGAGATCTGACGACTAACGGTTTCAAGTGTTAAACCGAGGTAGTCAGCCATCGCCTCACGCGTCAATGGTAGTTCAAATGCAATATCGCGTGCGTCGGTGGTAAGAGTTAATGCTGATTTTCGCTGCGCAAGAACGAGCATGAGACTTGCGATTTTTTCGCGAGCCGTTTTACGACCTAATACAAGCATCCATTCTCGAGCCGCGTCCAACTCGTCAAGACTCATTTCGAGAAGCCGCTGCAAGATATGGGGTGTTTCGGCCATCATGTCTTCAAAGGGTTTCTTCCAGAAGCAGCACAACACCAGATCAGTTGTGGCGACGACATCAAAGCCGATATTTTCACGTCCCGGACGACCGACAAAATCTGATGGCAGCAGCAATCCGACCATCTGCCTCCGTCCGTCTTCCATTGTCTGTGAGAGTGTAGCGATCCCTGATACGACGGAACCGACAAATTCCATCTTGTCACCTGTCCACATGATTGTTTGTCCGCGCTCATAGACACGATAGAATTTCATTGACTCAAGGCGTTCAAGTTCAGAAACCTCACAATGGGAGCAGATAGCCCGATACCGGATTGGACAATCACTGCAATCCTGTGAATATTTATGCCGTAATTTCATAAACTTATATACTTTGACTGTGATATCATGGTCTTTTTCAATTCTGATGAGATGTGACGAAATTCTCTATTGTTGTGCGCGACAAGGATGGGTCTCAGTCTCACAATTGAGCCCTTATAGCGTGTTTCCTCCGAGAACCGCAACATCACCGGAAAGCGAGGATTCCCGCAGTGTTCAGATGGAGAGATCACGTTAATTGAACGGAATGCATTTCTGGGACTTGCCGTGCAGCATTATGTCAGCTCCTTGGCTCCATGATACGCTCTCCATTTTGATGACATGTGAGAGTCGGCAATTCGGTCGACATATCTGTGCCGGGTGTTCTTTGCGAAAGGCGCGTCGGCTTGGATCTTGTTTACGACCATTGGCGCAAAAGTCCGCCTTTCTTCCCAAAGTTCTTCGATTTATCTCCAGGTAATTCAAGAAACATGATTCAGCCTTGAAGATATTTTTTTGTAGAATTATATATAGAGGTTAAGATACAAGTATTTTTTACTGAGAATTGGATGCTATGAACACATCTCGAAGCGATGTTCATCGGCTGTCAACGAGCACATTGCTCATCTGATATCGAGTTCATCAATAAGGCGGTTGCTGATTTCTTAATGTAGGGTCCGAGTGGCCATGGTGTCAAGTTCTGAACACTTTGATCATTGTCGATCTATCATGCGAACTCTTTAATTCTCAAATCAAATTCGTAAAGGGGTAAGTATTATGTTTCATCGCATCGTTGCTTCCGTCGCAGCATTTTTTATAGCAGGACTTGCGTTCGCACAGACAGAAGTTCCATTCGCTTTAGACTGGAAATTTGAAGGTCCTTCAGCACCGTATTTTGCTGCCATTGACAATGGTCACTTTGCGGATGTTGGGTTGTCTGTCGAGATATCTGCGGGCAAAGGCTCTCTGGATGCTATCCCGAAAGTTGCGACCGGAGGATTTCCAGTTGGCTTTGCCGATATAAATTCATTAATTAAGTTTCTCGATCAGAATCCAGGTGCGCCAGTGACGGCCGTTATGATGATTTACGATAAACCGCCGTTTGCTGTGGTTGGCCGAAAGAGTCTTGGTGTGAGCGGTGTGGATGACTTGGAAGGAAAAGTACTCGGAGCACCCCCTCCCGATGGAGCGTGGGCTCAATTTCCCGCATTTGCCAGTGCGAATGGCATCGATAGTAGCAAGATAACTGTTGAGAAAGTTGGCTTCCCGACTCGTGAACCCATGCTTGCCGAGGGAAAGGTTGATGCCATTACCGGGTTTTCGTTTTCATCATTTTTGAATCTCGTTCGATTGGGTGTCCCAGAGAATGACATTTCGGTCATTCTGATGGCGGATCATGGCCTTGAGTTGTATGGAAACGCCATTATTGTCAACACAGAATTTGCCGCTGCAAATTCAGCGGTGATTAAATCTTTTCTGGCCGCTGTAGCCCAAGGCTGGAAAGACGCTATTGCTGATCCAGAGACAGCTATCGCCAGTCTCATTGAACGCAATCCCGCCGCTGATGCTGCTCTTGAGAAACGCCGTCTCCAGCTGTCCATCGAGGCCAATGTTGCCACCGATTACGTCTTGGCGAACGGCATGGGCCGCATTGACAATGAGAGAATGAATAGGGCTATCAGGCAGTTGGCAGAAACCTATGAGTTTCAGAATGATGCGAATGCATCACTCTACTTCACAGATAAGTATTTACCGGATGCGGGATTTGCCATCAAGTAGCGGTGATCTGGTCCGGTTTTCTCAGGAATGTCGGACCTTGTTCGTCGGCACTCAGCATCAATATGCCATTGATCGCTAAAAGGATTTTGCGTGACGTGTGTGCTGTTTGATGTCGCGCCGCGGTCGACGTGCATCTGATATCGCTTTTTCCCCTTAGAATTAGATTCAATATGGAAGATGGCCTTATCGAAATAAAGGGAGTGACTCACTCTTATTCCACCCAGAGTGGTCCGCTGCCGGTCCTGAAAGATTTAAATATCTCTGTGCCTGAGGGTGGATTTGTGGCCGTCGTCGGGCCGTCTGGTTGCGGAAAATCGACCTTAACCCGTTTGATTGCGGGATTAATGAAGCCAAACGCGGGGGACGTTAAGTTACATGGAGAAGTTGTAACGTCGCCGCGCTCGTCGGTTGGTATGGCCTTTCAGAATCCCGTTTTGCTTGAATGGCGATCTATTCTCAGAAATGTTCTGCTGCCTGTGGAAATCGTTCCAACAAAAATGAGCAGATCGCAAGCGGAAGATCGTGCACGTCGTTTACTGAAGCTTGTCGGTCTGCAGGGTTTTGAAGACAAACGTCCGTCGGAGCTTTCGGGAGGGATGCGTCAACGTGCTTCTTTATGCCGAGCGTTAATTCATCAACCTGAAGTGCTTATTCTTGATGAACCGTTTGGCGCTCTCGACGCATTTACCCGTGAAGACTTGTGGCAGATTATGCATCGTTTGCGGATAGAAGAGCCCTTTACCGGAATACTGATCACGCATGATTTACGCGAATCCATCTTCTTGGCCGATGAAGTCTTTGTAATGTCAGGACGTCCGGCGCATACGCAATTCCGATTAACAGTACCAAAGACAGATGGTCCGCGTGAGTTGACTCAACTGTATGGTCATGAAGCGGTCGAAATGTTGGCAACATTGCGTCATCAAATTGAAATCGCTCAAGGTCGTTTTCCCGGCGAGGACAAGAAGGTCGGCATATAATGGTTCAAAAGATTATTGTACCGATCGTGGCGGTTCTTATTTTTTTGGTTTTCTGGGAGTTGCTGGTCTGGATCAATGGATGGCCAAATTACAAAATGGCGTCTCCAAGCGATTTATGGCCTGCGTTTTGGAAGTTCAGGGAACTCTTTTTTGTCATGGGATGGGACACATTATGGAGAACCGTTGTTGGCCTTATGTTGGCTGTGGTTGTCGGCGTCGCTTTCGGGATGATCATGGGTTTCTCGCGTATTATGCGAGACGCGCTTTATCCGCTCCTAGTTGGCTTTAATGCGATTCCAAAAGCGACAGTCGTCCCAATTGTTGCCTTGATGTTCGTTGGTGCTCATGACTTTAATACGATCTTGATCGCCTTTATGATATCTTTTTTTCCAATTGCTGTATCGGTCTCGATTGGACTCTCAACGCTTGAGCCGGAGTATCGTGATATCCTGCGCTCGCTTGGTGCATCTCGAATGACAATTTTCTGGAAAATTGCTTTGCCCAAGACATTACCAGAGTTCTTTGGCGCCCTTAAGGTTGCGGTCACACTTGCCTTTATCGGGACAAATCTCATGGAGATTGTCTCACCACACGGGAAGGGTTTAGGGGCTTTGTTTGATAGCGGAAAAACCAGTTCCGACTATCCCCTGATGTTTGCGGTTTTGATTGCACTTGGCTTTCTGGGAATATTTCTTTATTATATCGTTGTGGCCTTGGAAAAAACATTCGCAAGTTGGGCAGAACGAGAATCGCAATAGTCTGTGGAATTGCCGATAGAGCTGATTTACGAACATTCATTGACTGAAAGCACAAAAATGGTCCGTCAAGGTGATACCCTCATCGTTAACGGAAATATATTCTGCTGAATAAAACTGTTTGCGAGTAGAATTTTGTAGGATGCTTTGATGAATAGCATCGCGGAGGTTTTGCGGCCACCACGGTAAATTCGATAGTTCTGCATCCACACATAGACGGGGCGGCGTGGCCAAAACCTATTGGCTGGGTCTCCAGATCATAACATCTTACGCCTTCGTCGATGCTCGGCCAGCAACTCAATGTTCGGTCTGAAGGAAGACTTGACACTATTTTCTTATACGTTCAGCCGGGTATGACTGAAATAGTAAGCAGTCCACATGAGTGAATCGAGGATTGATAAAGGGAACAATAACCGATGGAGAGTCGTCATGCCCATCACGCGCTTCGCCGACAGTGGACACTTTGAACCCCGTACGATTGCCGCGCTCCTGCGCACGTCCACCGCGGAGATTGCGATGACTGTGGGCCTTGGCAAGGACGCTGTGCAGCGACGCACCCGGATCCACTCGCACAAGACACAGCGCCGCCTCCGGGAACTTGTCGACGTGCTTAACAAGGTCGAGCCGCGCTTTGGCTCGGAGCTCATGGCCTATGCCTGGTACCGGTCCGAACCCCTGCCCGGATTTGACGGTCGGACCGCGATGCAGCTTGTGCAGGACGGCAAGGCCCCGCAGGTCCATGCGTACATCGATGCCGTGGATGCGGGCGTCTTTGCCTGATGGTGCTGAACGACGGGCGTTATACAGGATCACGGGTAAGTATTCCTGGGTCAGATAATCGTTTTTTCCAGAAAGGGTTCATTACGAACAATACGTTCATAACCGATCTCACGAAGATCAAGGGTACAATAACGACCGTAGATGATCCACTCCGATATACCGCGTCCTATGGCTGGGGACTGCTGCAAACCATGTCCTGAAAAACCATTAGCAAAAATAAAATTTTTGAGCTTGTTATGTGGTCCTACGATAACGTTGTGATCTAATGTATTGAAAGCGTAATGCCCGGCCCAAAAATTGACAAGCTTGAGCGTTTCAAAGGCTTTGGATCTGCTCGCGAGATCCATCCAGATTTGATCAAATTCTTCATACCTTGGTTGAAAGTCGTCATAGTTGACCTTTGGATCCTCCAGTGGAACGGTGCCTGCCATAAAAAACTTGCCGTCGGGTCGGCAAAAGGTTCCGGACGTGTCAATCATGAGTGGCAGACGGCCGTTATTGATCTTGGCCGAGCCTTCAGGTGATTGATCACAGTCGAAGACGAACAATGTACGTTTACGCGGCTCCACCGGAAGAGTTAACCCCGCCATGGACGCTGTTTGCGACGCTCGAGGGCCGGAGGCATTGACCACGGTACCGCATCCTATGCTTTGCCCGCTTTTTAGCATGACATCGGTAATTCGATTGTCTGTCCGAACAAAATTTACAACCTCATCAATTTTATAATCTGCACCTTGTGCGCGCGCTTTCTTTCGGAATCCGTTCATTAAACATGTATTGGAAAACCATCCTTCATCGGACAAACCATAACTTGCTAATTTGAGATCCTCTATTCGTAGATGTGGAAATGCTTCTTGAACCTGATCCGGAGACCACAGCACCACCTCAACGCCGAGGGATTTCTGTACCTGATGATTTTCATATAAAATTCTTGTTTGTTCATCGGAGGAAGCAAGAAAAAGATACCCCGCTTCGTGAAAGTTGAGATCAGGTTTTTCGCCATCTACCTCCATTCTTTCTGAAAATTCACGAATAAATTGTGTGCCGAACTGACTGATTTGAACGTTAATTGGATTTGAGAATTGGTTACGGATGGATGAGGAACTCAATGATGTTGAGGCTTGCGCAAATGTTGGATCCCGCTCGACAATCAGAACAGAGCCGTCAAAATCCTGGTTAGCGGTTAGAAAATAAGCTACCGCGGATCCGATGGCCGCGCCACCTACTATGACCACGTCGTAGCATTTGTTCATTCTGATTCCTTATCATCGGGATGGTCCAGTTCGCAAAACCAGCCTCCGAGGTACTTCACGGAAGACCGGTTGGGATCTGGTATTTCTGTAGAAGCTTCGATTTCCGCTTTCCATGGTTCGGAACAATCTTGTGGAAGATATCCAAGATGGTTCGCACCGGAGTTGTCCACAACCTTCACGGTATTGTTGGAGAGTCCAAAGGTCACTGTATGGCTAATCCGAGGAGCGGTCAGTGCGGCAGTGGTCAGGCGAACGCAATCATTAAAAGACAGATAAGACCATAGCATACGACGATCGGCCGGTTTGGGAAAGGATGAAAAGATACGCAGACAAGCGGATTCAATCCCAAATTTGTCCCAGTACAGACGTGAGAGACTTTCGACAAAATTTTTTGAAACGCCGTAAAGGCTGTCTGGACGCACTGGGGCCTCGACGCTGATATGATCTTCCAGTTTGTAGTAACCAATTGCGTGCACGGAGGAGGCGTAGATGACCCGTCTTGCCCCATGTTTCCGTGCGCCTTCATAGATGTGATAGGAACCGCGAATATTGCTGTTCAGAATAGTTTGCCATGAGCATTCGAGCGCGGCACCGCCGAAGTGGACAATCGCGTCACAAGCTTCTGTTGCCGCAATTGTCGCCTTCATGTCCGATAAATCAAACACAACCTGTTCCTCGTGTTCCGCAAGATCGGAAAACGGAGTGCGTCCAGCTAAACGGATGGTGTTTGCGAGAGGAGCCAATCCCTTTCGCAGCTCACTTCCCAGCCGTCCGGCTGCCCCAGTGATTAATATTCGTTCGTACAAAGCCATGTTGATTCCTCATGTTTGGCGCGTAATTGAGTCGCGAATGCGAGAAATTGTATCTTTCAGAAGCACATCCGCTGTGGCGGTCTATAGGCGACACATTGGTGACAATCTGGAGACTTCTCCAGATACAGCTGCAATGTGTGTATCCTTCGGCAGGAAATATGTTATCTGTGAGTCCGTCTCCAATACGGTGTCATCAAGTGCGACTTTATCTTATGATATCCGAGCAATTGACAAATGCATAAAAGGCCCTCTGCGGAGCGTCAAGCATCAGTCCATTGATGACATTTATTCTGTTAACCTAAGACCAAAGACGGTTTCGACGACGTTCAAACGCCTCACGAAATCGTGCTACAGTGTCCTGCGGGTTGTTTAGGCAGCAAGCGTCGCCACTTGAGCCATTGAGTTATACGCTGGTTGTGAATGGGCATGGTTGTCATTCCTCGTATTAGCTCAGCCGGTCTTGCCTATATCCGATATGTATCCAGATAATGGGACAGGTTTTGCTGATATCGTTTGAAATTACGTGCATTCTCGCACATCAGGACATTCGACAGGATGAAAACGTGTATCCCAAATTACAGGTTTGTGAATTGCGTCGGATAAGTCCCAGAGATTTGGATGTTTTGACCGTATATTTCGAACTGCTTGTCATTTTTTGAATCCGGTGTGCCGGATGGGTTGTTCAGTGCATTTCGAAGTAATCACGCCGATTTCGGTATGATCGTAGCCGTGAGGGAATCCGGTGCCAGTTTGAAGTTGTGTTTGTACTGATACTCAACCAAGGCCGGCGTGCTGCCGAGCATTGGAGTTAGTGCCGAGTACGAGACAAAATAAAATTCTGCGTGTATTACGCCATCCTTGTTTCCAGTGTAGCCATCAACGGATTGAAGACACGCTTCGCTCTGTTGGAGGCAATCATTTCATTCAAAGGCGAACTTTAGACTGGCTTGTGTGAGGATCTATTGCTAACTGCATAGTGTGTCTCGCCAGCCTTGGCGGCTCCGACAATATGAAGAGGTGTATCAAAATCTGGTTTATCCGAACTGAAATTGATAACATCTATTGCTTGCATAGTAAATGCTTGAGCGGCAAGGTTGATTTCTATGGAACAAGGAGAGGGTGTCAGGATAGACATATGTTTTTGCGAGCAGGGTCATTCTTTGGTTACATAACCGGCAACCTGATCCGCTGTTCGCGCATCTGGGCTGCGTTCGTTCGGAGGGCCAAATCCTCCACCACCCGGAGCTTTAAGAATCAGGCGTTTTCCGGCTGGAACATGTTGCCAGCCTTTCGGATGAAATGGAGTTCCATCGTTTAACTGAACAATGCCGGGCGCTCCATTTTCTCCGCCATCACGTCCACGTGCCGGGTGATGAACCCGATCAAACATTGCGGAAAAGTCAAATTCATGGTCTTGCGCGGGAGCGATTTCGATAACTTGACCCAAGCCGCCGCGCCACGTTCCCGCACCGCCGCTGTTCGGACGTAGTTCTTTACGCCAAATTACAATTGCTCCTGTGTGTTCGGTTGCCTCAATGGGCATGGTATGAACCCCGGAAGGAAACGCGGTTGCGTTTAACCCATCTAGACTTGGACGTGCGCCCGTACCACCTGAATTGAACATGAGCACTTCGGAGTGCTGTCCGTCTTTCCCTTCTATGGGACGCACTGAGATATGAATGTTCCACAAGGCTGCCGCCCCTTCGGCCATGATCTGACCGGGCAAGGCTTTCGCTAAAGCCCCAAAGACCAGATCCGGTACCATGTGTCCCATGACATGGCGAAGTGAGACTGGAGCTGGCTTTTTGGCATTTAGGATGTTTGGGGGAGACGATACCGTAAATGGCTCTAAAGACGCTGCGTTATTTGGAATATCTGGTGCCACAACGCACTTCAATGCATAACATGCGTAGGCTTTGGAATAGATTAAGGGGCAATTAATTCCCCAATTGCTGATTCCATCACAGTGCGAAAAATCAACATTAATTTCGTCTGTCCGAATGGATAAGGTAACCGCCAACTTAATGGGTACGTCGTAGCCGTCCACGGTCATTGTGTTGGACCATTGCCCTTTGGGTAAGGTTTTGATTCGCGTGAGAGTTGCCGAACGGGATCGGGAGAAGATAAACGTGCTCACATGATCAAGAGTATCCAGACATGTATCGCCCATCAAGTCGATCAGACGACGATGACCAATCTCATTGCAGGAGGCGAGCGAGTAAAAGTCACCAATCACTTGATCGGGATCACGTACGTTGTTGTGAACGATGTTTAATAAATCTCGATTCACCGTGCCTGCATTGATAAATTTCATGATGGGAATGAGAAGACCTTCCTCATAAATGGATTTGCCATCCGAACTAAAGCCACGCCCGCCAATATCGACTACATGTGCCGTACAGGCAAAAAAGGCCACCAACCTGTTGTTTTTGAAGGATGGTGCGACCATTGTGATGTCGTGAAGGTGGCCCGTGCCTTTCCAAGGGTCATTTGTAACATAGCAGTCACCCGCGAACATTTTCTCAGCAGGAACCTCGGCCAAAAAATGAGGAACCGCCTCGGCCATGGTATTGACATGGCCTGGCGTCCCGGTCACGGCTTGTGCGATCATCAATCCATCGGGAGTAAACACACCAGCAGAAAGATCGCCGGCTTCTCTTACCGACGTTGAAAAAGCCGTACGTAGGAGGGTCATGGCCTGTTCCTCGACCACCGAGATCAGCCGGTTCCAAATCACTTGATTTTGGATGTCAGACAATTTGGTCATCATTCAGCACTCCTTGCGGATCAAACACAGGCTGCCGTCATTTTGACAAACTGCATCAAAGAGCGAGGTCACGACGGTTGAGGTTTCACGTTCGACAATTACTGCCGGACCGATCACACGATCACCAACCGATAGTATCGCTCGTTCTACGATCTGACTGTCCCTAATGGAATTGCTGCTCGGATCAAAGATGGGCCGTAGAATTTCGTCATTGGAGGCATTTGAGGTTTTGCCATGATTGAGTAGTTTATGTATTGCCGGCTTCGATTGATTTTGACTGACTTTGACTGACCAGGTCACGATTTCAATGTCTAACTCATTAAGACTGTCAATTGTACGCCCAAAAAACTGCGCATAATTTTTGCGGAATCGTTCACGGATGACGTCAATATCGTGATGGGTCAGGGCCCGGTCCGGAAGCACAACGGGAATTTCCCAACCTTGTCCACGATAGCGCATAAAGGTTATGATTTCGCGTTTGATCTTTGCATGTCGATCGATGATTTCGTCTTGAACGAAGCCTTCGGCCGTTTCGCAGAGGTTCTGCAGAATGTCATTTACCGTCGTTGGGTCGAAGTTGGACAAGCGCACGAGTCGGGATAGAACCGCTTCGTAGCTAAAGGGCGCCTTCAGAAAACCGATTGCTGAACCAACACCTGCGCCGGCTGGGATCAAGCATTGATTTATTCCCAGCTTTTCGCACACCCGTGCCGCGTGCAGTGGAGCCGCTCCACCAAAGGCAATCATGACGCTGTCGGATATGTCTTTTCCATTTTCGACGGCATGTATGCGAGCCGCATTGGCCATATTTTCGTCAACAACTTCAACGATTCCAAATGCCGCTTCCAATGATGGGAGTGAAAGTTTGTCGCCGACATCACGGGCAATCGCTCTCTTTGACATGCCGGCGTTCAAAGACATTGCGCCCCCTGCAAAATGGTTCGGATCTAATTTTCCCAACACAAGATCGGCATCGGTAATTGTGGCTCTCGATCCTCCTTGCCGATAGCAGGCGGGACCGGGATCTGAGGCCGCGCTCTCAGGACCGACTTGAATACGATCCATTATGTCCACCCAGGCGATCGATCCTCCACCGGCGCCGATCTCAATCATCTCAATGACCGGAATGGAAATGGGCATACCCGATCCTTTGCAAAAGCGATAGGTCCGAGCCACTTCAAAGGTGCGTGCGGTTTGAGGCTTACAATTCTCAATAAGGCAGATCTTGGCTGTTGTGCCGCCCATATCGTAACTGATAACGTTCTTGAGTCCAAAGCGTGCCGCAATATCGGCAGCAAAAATCGCGCCGCCCGCAGGCCCTGATTCAACCAAACGCACCGGAAACTGAATCGCAGTTTCGATCGAGATTAAACCGCCCCCGGAGTGAATGACCAATACCGGACATGTTGCACCACATATGGTGAGTCGATTCTGTAATTGCGTGAGATAGTCTTCAATTTGTGGTCGCACATAGGCGTTGGCACATACGGTGTTGAAGCGTTCAAATTCGCGCATCTGCGGCGACACTTCCGCTGAAATGGAAATCGGTACATGTGGGAGTCTTGATGTCAAAATATCCCGAGCGCACTCTTCATGGATAGAATTTTGGTAGGAATGAATGAAACCGATTGCAATTGAGTCGAAGCCGTTTCGGTCAAGTTCATCCGCCAACGCTTCCAGACGGCGTTTGTCGAGCGGTTGCAGTTCTTGCCCTTTCGCGTCAATTCTTCCGGCCACCGAGAAGCGGTGTTGGCGTGGAACGAGTGGTTTCGGAAGCTGCAGATTAAGATCGTATTGATCGAACCGGTTTTCGGTGCGCATCTCAATTACGTCACGGAAACCTTCAGTCGTCACGAGAGCTGTCTTCGCGCCCCGTCGTTCAATCAACGCATTTGTGGCGAGTGTCGTTCCATGTATGATGCTATCGATATCGGAAAATCGGATTCCGGCCTGTTTGATGACCATTTGAATCCCATCCAGAATCGATTGTTCTGGGGAGGTATGGTCGGTCAAGACCTTCGTTGAGATGAGAGTATTTTGGGTATTGAGTACGACATCGGTGAAGGTTCCGCCGACGTCGGCGCCGAGACGGATAGGGTGGGTCGTCATGGGTGTGTTGGTGTGGCTTTGGTGTGGATGTGGATGTGCGTGAGTGTCTGATGCGGTGTGATGGTCTCTACCGAGCGTGTGAGGTCCAGCAGCACGCCGGTCTTGGAGGTGAGAGTGCGTTCAAAGTCGGTGGTTGTTGCGATGTGTTCGGTGTGGTCGCCGTAGGCGTCTCCGAGTTGGAGGAAGTCAGGGTTGTGCAGGGTTGTGCCGTGGACGCGTCCCAGGTACGCGCGTTCTGATAATGTGATGAAAGGCATCTGCATGAGACTGGATAAAAAATCGGGATGCGGCTACTGGCGATAATCTCCTTTTGGAACAATGCTAAAAACCAACAGCCGATGAGTTGCCGGCCATCTCACGTCGCCGCCTTCAACAATGTTTGAGCGTACTCCGTCTGGGGATTTGAAAACAATTCCTTTGCCGATCCATATTCGATAACATCCCCTGATTGCATAACAATTATCTTGTGACTCATTGCGCGAACAACCTTCAGATCATGGCTGATGAATAGATAGGCTAAACGATGTTTTTTCTGCAATCCTCGCAATAACTCGACAATTTGAACTTGAACCGTCATATCAAGAGCGGATGTCGGCTCGTCCAGTATCAGCAGTCTTGGCCTCAATATCATAGCGCGCGCAATGGCGATCCGCTGACGCTGCCCACCTGAAAATTCATGTGGATAACGATCGATTGCTCCGGGATCCAAGCCCGTCTCCTCCATGACCTCGATAACCAGATCACGTATGTGCCGTTCAGGATCAACGCGATGGATGGCCAGACCTTCTGAGATAATCTGAAAGCAAGTCATACGTGGGCTCAGCGAACCATAGGGATCTTGAAACACTATTTGCATATCTTTGCGAAGACGCTGCAAGGCTTTGGTCGACCGCTTTCGAATATCGTCTCCGAGAAAGACAATGTCACCGTCCGACGTTATCAAGCGCATGATCGCGAGGGCTAAGGTTGTTTTGCCGGAACCGCTTTCGCCGACGATGCCAAGTGTTTCTCCTGCGCGTAAGGACAAGGATGTTTCGTTGACGGCTTTGATATGTCCAACGGTCCGCTTCAGTAGACCACGCTGTATTGGGAACCACACCCTCAAGTCTTTGCAGTTCAGGATTTCCGGCGCACTGTCGGCAACAGGAGGAGGAGATCCGCGTGACTCTGCGTGAAGCAACATGTGAGTATAGGGATGGCGCGGATGATCAAACAGGTCTTGGGTTGACGCCGTCTCGACAATTTCTCCATCTTTCATCACGCATACTTTGTCCGCCACGCGGCGTACAATTGCGAGATCATGGGTGATAAACAATAACCCCATTCCTTCTGATGCCTTCAGCTCCGTAAGAAGGTCAAGAATTTGCGCCTGAATTGTTACATCAAGTGCCGTTGTCGGCTCGTCAGCGATCAAGATATCGGGTGTATTGGCAAGCGCCATTGCAATCATGACCCGTTGCCTTTGACCGCCCGATAATTGATGTGGATACGCACGGATCCGCTCCTCGGCATCTCGAATCCCAACTTTACTCAACAAGTCGATTATTCGATTACGTGCGGTATCTCCGATCAATCCTTGGTGTAAGGCTAACGATTCCCGTAGCTGTTTCTCAATGGTGTGCAGGGGATTCAAGGAGGTCATAGGCTCCTGAAAAATGAAGCTAATGTTGTTGCCGCGAATTTTTTGCAGGTCGGAGTCATCCACACCAATCATTTGTTGATCATGGAATGTGATGTCTCCGGCGATCATCGCGCTGTCGCCCAAGAGTGATACTGTCGATAGAGCGGTTACAGATTTGCCGGATCCCGACTCTCCGACAAGCGCCAACGTTTCACCGCGATCAATGGAAAAGGACACTCCACGAACTGCCTCCACGACCTGTCCATCCTGTCGAAAGGATACTCTGAGGTCCTGCACCTTCAGAACAGCTGTCACGTGAAGATCTTCCTGGGATCAAAGGCGTCTCGAATCCCTTCAAAAATAAATACCAAGAGGGACAACATTATTGCGAAGGTGAGGAAAGCTGTGAACGCTAACCAAGGGGCTTGTAGATTCTCTTTCGCTTGTAATGTGAGTTCCCCCAATGAAGGTGCTGAAGAGGGAAGTCCAAAACCAAGAAAATCTAACGATGCGAGAGTGCCAATCGTGCCCGTTACGATGAATGGCAGCAACGTTAAGGTCGCAACCATCGCGTTCGGTAACATATGACGAAACATGATGGTTACGTTACTGACACCGAGAGCCTTGGCCGCCCGTACATATTCCAGATTGCGTGCCCTGAGGAACTCTGCCCGCACAACTCCGACAAGTGCTGTCCAACTGAATATCACCAGTAGAAAAACCAGCAGCCAAAAGCTGCGGCCCAAGATGGCAAACATAATGATGATGACATAGAGAAATGGAGTGGCTGTCCATACTTCGATAAATCGCTGAAGAAGCAAATCAAGCCAGCCACCAAAATAACCCTGCACCGCCCCAGCGAATATCCCGATCAGCGACGCGGCGGCTGTGACGATAAGTGTGAAGGCAACGGACAGTCGGAAACCATGTATAACGCGTGCAAGGACATCGCGTTTTGTATCATCCGTACCGAGCCAATTAACCCGATTGGGTGGAAGAGGTGCGGCACCCGGTCGATCAACTGGTGTATCATAGGAGAATGGAATAAGTGGCCAAATCATCCAACCTTGCTGAATTTTCACACCATCAATAATGCCGTCTTGAGCGTCTTCAATGAAGCGTTCAGGATCGTCGAAACAGGCATCAAGACCGCCGGTTGAAATCAGGCAACGTACTTCCGGATCCCGGTAGACGGTCTCCGTCTCGAAATCGCCTCCAAACGCCGTTTCGGGGTAGAAGTTCCAGATGGGTGTATAGAATTCGCCATGATAACGCACCAATATTGGTTTGTCATAAGCCAAGAATTCGGCAAACAAAGATAACCCAAACAGCACGCTGAATACCCAGAAACTCCAGTAGGCTCGTTTGTTCCGGGTGAAGTTACGCCAGCGTCGCTGATTCAGTGGAGAAAGAGCCATTATCCCTCTCTCTTCTCAAAATCGATTCGTGGGTCGACGAACACATACATCAGATCACTGAGAATTCCGACAACGAGACCAATCAGACCGAAAATAAAGAGTGTACCAAAGACAATTGGATAATCTCGTGCCACTGCGGCCTCAAAACCAAGGCGTCCCAGTCCATCCAGCGAGAAGATCGTCTCAATAATCAGCGATCCAGTAAAGAACACGCCGATGAAGACCGCTGGAAACCCAGCGATGACGATCAACATTGCGTTACGGAATACGTGACCGTAGAGAACGCGTTGTTCACTCAAGCCCTTGGCCCGTGCGGTCATCACATAGTGTTTTCGTATTTCATCCAAAAAGCTGTTTTTGGTCAGAAGTGTCAGGGTCGCAAATGCGGATATTGTCGATGCGAGCACAGGCAATGTAATATGCCAAAAGTAATCGAGTATCCGCCTCGGTATATTCAAAGACTCCCAATTGTCAGAGGTCAGACCCCGCAATGGGAAAATCTGCCAAAAAGAGCCGCCAGCAAAGAGAACAAGTAACAATATGGCAAAGAGAAATCCCGGAATGGCATAGGCCACAATAATCGCGCCAGATGTCCATGTATCGAATTGAGTTCCGTCCTTGACCGCCTTTCGGACCCCAAGAGGTATTGAAATAAGGTAGGCCATAAGTGTCGACCACAGTCCCAAGGAAATCGATACGGGCATTTTTTCAATAATCAGATTGATGACCGATTCCGAACGAAAGTAACTCTCCCCAAAATCAAGGCGGATATAATTCCATAACATGGTAAAGAATCGCTCGACGGGCGGCTTGTCAAAACCGAATTCACGCTCAAGCTGTTCAATAAATTCGGGGGGTAACCCACGTGCACCGATATATTGTTCATCGACCGGGCCGGATTCCTCAAGACCCGCATCGCCTTGATTGCCCGTAAATCCTCCGAAAACATCTCCTTGTCCCTGTGCCCGTGCAATGGCTTGTTCGACAGGCCCTCCTGGAACGAACTGGGTCAGGGCGAAATTGATCAGCATAATGCCGAAGAGTGTCGGGACAATCAGTAACAGACGCCGTAGAATATAGAGGCCCATGGCGAATTTACCCGGACATTACCTTAATGCCCCAGACGCCTTCAATTGTGTGGCCTTATCCGCATTGTACCACCAGAAATCGAGATGGCCGAGTGCATAGGGAGGGAGAGGATCCGGGTATTCAAACATATCATAATACGACACCCAGTAGCTGTCTTTATACCAAACCGGTATCATGAAGAATTCGTAGCGCAACACTCTATCGAGTGCTCTTAAAGCGGTCTGTTCTTCGTCTTTGCTTGTCGCTAGAAGCGATGCTTGGATGACCTCATCGACCAATGGGCTGGCGAGACCGGCAGGATTAAAGACAGAAAATGCCGCTTCGGCGGATCCATAACGTTGCATCAAACCGGTTCCAGTTCCGAGAAACGCCGCATAAGAATCGAACACAAGGTCATAATCTCTCTCGCGTTCGCGTAAGGTGTACTGTGATGGATCGACCTTGTCGAGTACCGCCTCAATTCCCATTTTTTCGAGATTGTTCAGGAAATTTTCCATAATTGCGCTCAATGTTCCTTCCATCGCCGTATTGAATAAAAAGGTGAGCTTTAGAGGTTCGCCCTTGTCATTCTGCCGCTTACCATCTGATCCAACAGGCCATCCCGCGTCATCCAGAAGACCCATTGCACGACGCAAGTTGCGTCGATCGGTTAAGCGCTCTCCGCTTGAGGAATGTGGCAATAATGCGGGTTCGGACAGTATCTCTGGCGGAACGGGACTCGCGAGTCCTTCCAATAGAACTTGTTCGTGATCTTCCGGCTTGCCGACAGCCATCAGCACCGAATTTTGTGAAAAGGATGTGCGTTGTTCAAATAATCCGTATTGTAAGCTTTCATTGGTCCATTCGAAATTATATCCGAGTGCGATTGCTCGGCGGACTCGTCGATCCTTGAGAGTGTCTCGGCCAAGATTGAAGACGATTCCAGATGGCGTCGGGGGTGTTGCATCCGGTAATTCAACCTTTACAATTGATCCGTCTCTGATCTTGGGAAAGTCGTAAAGTGTCGCCCACTTCTTCGAGTCCCCCTCTTGCCGGAAGGTATATTCTCCCGCCTTGAACGCTTCGAAGGCTGCGGTATCATCACCAAAATATTCAATACGAATTTCATCAAAATTATGGCGTCCCTGGTTGATCGGCAGATTCCACCCCCAGTAATCAGGGTTTCGTTTGTAAATGATTTGTCGATTCACGTCGAAACTGTCGATCACATACGGGCCCGATCCGGGCGACGTTTCGAGACGACTTTCATCAAGGCGGGATCCTGTCTCTTCATACCATTTGCGTGACCACACAGGAACACCACCAACCTGGTCAATCAACGACCGTCTTGATATACCTTCGGTAAAATAGAACTTGATTGTATAATCATCCAGGACTTCAGCATTGGGTATGCGCTTTTTGACGGCCGCAGCATAGGACGGTAGCCCCTGCTCGATGAGTAAGTTATGAGAAAACAGAACGTCGTGCGCGGTGAGAGGAGTACCATCTGAAAATCGCGCTTCTGGTCGAAGATGAAATATAACCCAATCTTTCGTCGGAGGGTATTCAAGTTTGTGCGCGAGAAGGCCGTAACTTTCACCGTACGTGTCGGCAGGACCATCTCCTAACAAGCTTTCGTACATCGTCCAACTTAATCGACCTGCTCGACCCTTGACGGTGTAGGGATTCATTGAATCAAATGTACCAAGTGCAGCAAAGGCAATCTCACCGCCTTTTGGAGCGTCCGGGTTTACATAGGAAAAGTGTGGATAATCGTCGGGATAAGTGAGGTTGCCATAGAATTCATAACCGTGAGATACGATAAGGCTGTCACTTGAGTTATTGTCGGGCCACGCGGGCGCAGCCAGCACGAGAAGGCCGCAAAACAGCGACACCTTCTGGAGCGTCATTACGTTGTAAACGGCTTTTTGCGCTGAAACTTGAATCAAACCCATATTTATTGTTGTCCCAATCACGTTAAGAGAAAAATATGTTATCAGTGACGTGTCAACCTGCCTTGATCGACAATCAACAGCAAGTCGTTTGTTTGCATCCATTGAGGGAATGTTGCTGTGTCAGGCTTTCGATCTTGATATGCTGATTGCCGTGTTGATGGTCTGGAATATCATGCCGCATGGGTGATATGCGCGCTGTCCATGTGGAACCCATCTGCCGCGCCATACCTGTCCAACGGTCTGAAGAAACCGGCAGTTTATCGGCTATTTTGCGATGTGCATCTTTCATCCTATGCGTGCGATGAACTGGATCAAGGATGACGCTCTTCCGATTGTGATGAAACCGTTTGCAAGGTGTGAGATCCTCAAGGGTCACTTGCAAACGGACAACGTTTGTCAGTTACCGACGCTGCCGAGATATGCGATCAGGTTCGCACGATCTTCAATTTTGCGCATACCAGCATACCCCATAGTTGTCCCTGGTGCGTAAGCCCGAGGGTTCTCGATAAAGTTGTTGAGATTCTCGGGCGTCCATTCCCCATCCATTCCCGCAAGCACGTCTGAGTAACCAAAGTCGTCAACAGATGCTTTGGTACGGCCGATGATACTGTAGAGATGCGGTCCGGTCCCATTCATGCCGTCTTCCAATTTATGACAGGCACTGCACTGTCGAAATAAACGAGCTCCCTTGTCAACTTCGGCCGAAGCCAGCACGATTGAAAAATCAACGTCTTCGACGTCCGCTGTTTCGGTTTCCTCTTCTTCGCCTGTATCGATGATGTAGGATTGTTCGCCATTGAACTGAACATGGTAGAGACCGTCCGATACCCAGTTCCCCAACAAGAAAATCAACAAGGCTCCGCACAAGGCTGCAACCGTTTTTGTAGCGGTCATTGTATCAAGCATTTCGTGTCCGCTCCTATCCCAGAACTTCCGTTAACGTTTATTGTTTCTTTCAGCAGCAATCAAGATATAGATACGGGTTTGAATGTGCTATCGAGAAAGTCTTTCAAAAGGTGATCCCCAATGTCTAGCCGAATTTCGTTCCAAGGGGAACTTGGAGCCTATAGTCATCAAGCTTGCCGGCAGGCCAAGCCTGACCTGGACGTTCTTCCTTGCCGCACATTTGAGGATGCAATTGAAGCTGTACGTTCCAGAGACGCTCTCCTGGGTATGTTGCCAATTGAGAATTCAACTTATGGGCGTGTGGCCGACATTCACTCTTTGCTGCCACAATCGGGACTGCATATCGTCAATGAAGTATTCTTGCGCGTTCATATTTGTCTGGTCGCCTTACCTGGCGCACAACTTGAGCACATCCGGAAAGCCCTGAGCCATACGGTGTTGCTCGGGCAATGCCGCGACTTTTTAGGCCAGCACGGTATTCAAAGGGTGACTGGTGCCGATACGGCTGGGTCCGCACGTCATATTGCGGAGCTTGCCGATCCAAGTGTCTCCGCACTTGCGAGCGATTTAGCCGCCGAGATCTATGGCCTCGATGTCTTGGCGCGCAATATCGAAGATCATGGACATAACACTACACGATTCTTGATTATGTCACGCGACCCCGATCATACGCGACGCGGGAAAGGCAATATGATTACCACCTTCGTATTTCAGGTTCGAAATATTCCAGCGGCTCTCTACAAGGCCATGGGTGGTTTTGCGACCAATGGTATCAACATGACCAAGCTCGAAAGTTACATGGTTGACGGCACCTTTACCGCTACGCAGTTTTATGCTGATATTGAGGGTCATCCCGATGATCCGGCTGTTAGCCGCGCCCTTGAAGAATTGAGATACTTTACGACAAGCGTAAGGATATTGGGAGTTTATCCTGCGGACCAGGAACGTTGTTGAGAGAGAACGGGTGCGTGACGGAGTCGGAAGTTCTTTCTACGTCAGTTTGAAAGTGGCACCAGCAACAATGGAACCTCTCCGGGTCAATGCCTTGAACCGAATCGGCTCTGCAGCCATCGGAGTATCGGTAAATTCCTGACAAATGTTTCCGATCACGAGAGACGATCCCGGGGATTGCTGCTGGTTCGGAAGACAGGGCAAGAACATTCAAGCGTAGTCACTTTGACGTGCGGAATCGTGTGAATGAGGCGATAGGCGTCCACTTCTCGAGTCATCTGACCTCGGAATCCGGATCGAACTTCCCGGCTATCTTGGCACAGAGCCTAAATGTGAGGTGAGACTCGGCGTATTCCATCTTAATCTGGAATGTTTTTGCTATCGAAGACAAAGCTGTCGTGTATATGCTTCAAGCCCGCCTTTTCAAAGTTAATTTGAAGTTTGTTTCCGTCGATTGATTGAATGGATCCATAGCCGAACTTTCGATGGAATATTCTCTGTCCGACGATGAAGTCCGGTCTTTCCCCGGCGTTTCTCTTGTGTCTTGATTGATTGACCGAACGCAGATCGTGCACCGTTTCGGCTTTGGCTTGCAACCGCTTCCATCCAGGAGAATTATACACATTGGCTTCGGCGGCCCGCATTTCAATGTGCCCCTGCGGGTTAATATGCGTTGTTTTGTTTCGGGGGGATCTGGACGAATTTACGACGTTTACGTGCTCCTCCGGGAGTTCATGAATGAACCGTGAGGGACGTCGTGTTGAAGTCGTGCCATACTGGAATCGATTGCGCGAGAAGGAAATTGTACATAATTCTTCGGCACGTGTTATTCCAACGTAAGCCAGTCGCCGCTCCTCCTCTTCACCTTCAATGCCCGTTTCGTCCATCGCGCGCTGTGATGGGAATAGACCGTCTTCCCATCCGGGCAAGAAGACACACGGGAATTCGAGGCCTTTTGCGGCATGCAGTGTCATGATCGTGACTCGATCATCTGTTGCAGGATCGTCATGGGCCATGATCAAGCTCGTATGTTCCAAGAAACCTTGTAAATTCTCGAACTCCCCCATGACACGTGAAAGTTCCTGGAGATTCTCAATGCGTCCAGTTGCCTCAGGTGAGTGCTCCTGTTGCCACATATTGGTGTAACCGCTCTCATCCAGAATTGTTTCAGCCACTTTAACGTGTGATTGGTTTTTGTCTCTCATCAGCATGTGCCATCGGTCGATCTGGTCACAGAACTTTCTCAATTCAATGGCACCGCGACCCTTAATGTGCCCTTCCTTCAATACCATTTTTGAAGCTTGAAGCAGGCTCACGCCATGCTCAAATGAATATTCGCGAATCGTCTGCTGGGCTTTATCGCCGAGGCCTCTCTTTGGGGTATTGATAATGCGGTCAAATGCGAGATCATCGGCCGGTGAGGACACGAGTCGGAAATAGGACAGCGCATCCTTAACTTCGAGCCGTTCATAAAACCGTAAACCAGCAATGATCCGGTAGGGAAGGCCGATTGACAAGAAACGCTCCTCGAACACCCGCATCTGAAATACGGCACGCACCAAAATTGCCATGTCATTGAGGCGATATCCGTTCTCGCTCTCTTGACGCGAATGTAAGGATTCAATTCGGTCGCTGATCCAGATGGCTTCATCATTATCGCTTGCATGCCCAACAAGTTGAACTTTCTCGCCATGTTTCTTTTCTGTCCAAAGCTCTTTCCCAAGTCGGTGTTTGTTTCCGCGAATGATCGAGGAAGCCGTGGCAAGGATATGGGGCGTCGAGCGATAATTTTGCTCGAGACGAATAACTTTGCAGTTTGGAAATGCCTTATCGAAGCGGAGGATATTCGAAACTTCGGCGCCACGCCAACCGTAGATGGATTGGTCATCATCGCCGACGCAGCAGATGTTATGATGTGCCGCCGCGAGCAGTCGAAGCCAGAGATATTGGGCGACATTGGTATCTTGATACTCATCGACCAAGATATAGCGAAACCATCTCTGGTACTTGGTAAGTACATCGTCATGGGTCTTAAAAAGTGAAAGACAGTGAAGAATTAAGTCACCAAAATCGACCGCATTCAGATCAAGCAGTCGACGTTGATACATCGTGTAGATCTGGTGTCCTCGATTATCAAACTCGTCTCTTTGCGCGGATGACAACCTGTCCGGGGTCAAGGCGCGGTTTTTCCATCGATTGATGATAGTGGCAACGTAACGTGGCGGTAGCTTCTTTGGACTAATGTCTGCGAGCTCCAGAACTTGCTTGATGAGGCGCTGTTGATCTTGAGAGTCAAGAATTGTGAAATTCGGTTCAAGATGTACACGCAAGTCAGATGCCGAGCCAATCACGCCGGACTGGTCTAAGCCGATGAGCTCTGCATGCCTTCTCAGTATCTTTGTGCAGACATGATGAAATGTGCCAAGCCATGGCAGTCCTCCTACAGATGACCCCAACATGTTCGCCACCCGATCTTTCATTTCATGTGCCGCTTTGTTTGTAAACGTTACCCCAAGAACTTCATGTGATCGCGCTGTCCCGGTTGAAATCAGGTAGGCAATGCGTGCGGTGAGGGCTCTTGTTTTCCCAACACCGGCCCCTGCGAGCATGAGCACAGGTCCTTCGAGAGTTTCGACAGCGCCTCTTTGCGCCGGATTTAAGTTATCAAGTGGTCCTGAGTTTTCTGGGAACGAAGCGGCAACGGCACGATCGACAAGTGAGGGACGATTGTCACGCGGGCTCTCATTGTGTTGATTCATGTTGAAAATCCATCCTGTTCACAGTTCTGCCATTGCTTGATAAATCGGTCGCGCCTCAATATCGATCCGGGCGGGTTTTGTGTTTTGCAGTTCTGACAGAGACCGCCCATTCGTACCGGTACGTTGAGGATGTCACGTCTCCTTTGTGTGCGTGCCATGATACGCCCGGCAATGACGGGGTTGACGATCAAGGTGTATGGGTAGAAGGGACCTTGATCTCTATTCTGTCATCCTACTTTTCACTCTCTAATGCAAATTATCACTGACGTGAATACATTCCAAGAATCGATGATTGTCATTGGCTCGAGTCTTCTATCTTTCAAGGTGCAATGCGCGTGTCAGGCTATGATGCGCAGTGCATGCCTGTATGTATGCCTGTATGTGCCTGTGTCGGTTGTCCGTTGGAAGGACACTTTGGCTTCTTTTGTTGTGTGAGTAAGGGTGAAACATGACGTCTCTGGTATCTGACCGTTCCGACGTGATGTCATGGTCTTGCGCAAAATCTTTCCTGTTGGACGCCGGATGGCGGCTTGCTGAAAATCCGCAGGGTGGAATGGATCTGTGTCTTGAACATCAGGGAGTTATTGGTTCGCTCTCCCATCATGACCTGAAGGATGACGTTATCGTTGATGCCCATGCCATGCTGCGTGCCGCCGGCGGAGGTGACATGGACAGGAAATTGGCGAACAGCGTCGAAGATGACACGGAGGTGGATGAGGTGCTTGTGGGTTTGAACTGGACCATGGTTCGTGCAAAGTCTTACGCCGGCATAGCGAGAAGCCCTGAACGGGGTACGGGAGGGGCCCGCACCGTTCGCAAAGGCGAACCCATTGCCGGGCGGTCTCTGAGATGTCTTTCGCAATGGCTGTGTTCGCTTGACCCGTTGCGCCGTTCAATCGGTCTTGCGGCCATAAACGCTTACTGGAATCGTGTTGATCTCGGAGCGGCTGTTTCTGAAAATTGGGGTCTGTCTGCCTTTGAGCCACCAGGACATGGGCTGGTCATTGTTGGCGGGTTTCGTGATGCACAGCGACGCCTCTCTGCGGCACGTGTTGTGGAGCGCGAACCAAAGGAGAATGATATTCCTGAGAGCGAATCACACCGTGCGTTGCAGTCCGCTACATCGGTTGCCATCACGGCACAAACGCTCATGAACGGCAGTCTTGAACCATTGTTGACTCGGATCGGTAGACAAGCGAAACGTGTGTTGGTGGGTCCCAGTGCGCCTGTGACGCCGTTGATTCTTGAAGGCGGGATTGATCGCGTTTCGGGATTGGCCATAACCAACAGTGAGGCCGCGATCGCGTTTATTAAGGAGACCGGGACCATGATCGCGCTTGATCATATGACATCTCAACTGGAGCTGTCGCGATGACTGCATTGCCGCCGGGTCTGAAACTTTATCGGTCAACGGATGTTTTTGGCGTTCAGAATGTCCAGCGTCTAAGCTTGTCGCGTGTTATCACACCAGATCCTGGCGTCTGAGGCGGACTGAGGCAATATCAGGCACTTTGATTCGGACACGACAGAGCGTTACCGGGCAATAGGAAGTCGAAGTAACGTATTTTGGTGGGCAATCACGCTATTGTTGTGCCCTCGGTCATCCCTTCCGTTAGGGAGCCGATGATACGGGGTTCGTGTAACATTTCTTGACCTGTATTTCAGTGACTCTGTCGTTTCTCTTGGATTGACCCTGATTTCCGATGTGGAGAATTCATACGACGTATTTTAGGGGAAAAGCCGATATCATTGTCTTCATGTTCTTTTTGGATTGTTTTGCATGCAATCTGCCTCTATTGTCTCTGGCGTCAATTGAGCATCATTAAATGCAAGAATGGGTCGTAGTCATATGATGGGGTACACCCACGATGTGCAGTCGAGTCCGAACGGCATCGGAGAATTGGTGTCTTGCTGTATTGCTGTGCATGGGCAACCTTGGTTTTGGTGGTATGAAAGAACGACAGGGAAACGACATGAAAGAAATGACCACGAAAGAGTTTGAAGAAAAAATCAAAGACATGGAAGGTATTGTCATCTCTCTTGAAACGCCTGCTTATGATAAGTCAAAAGGGTATTGTATGGAGGATGACGTGTATGATTATTTTTTTGATGAGAGAGCACCTGGTGACATGACTCTCGAAAATTTTGTCGCGAGACTGAAGCCTTCCGTCAAAGCGTATGAGATCGTGATCCTTGATGGGAATAATCAGGAAATTCGTTCCTATGTGTCAACCGTGCAGGCCGTGAGAGATTCGTATAAATAGGTGAAGAAGACGGTCCTGTTCCAATGTCGTAGACGTGAAACAGAAATGTTCGTCTTGCGTCCAGATGCAACCATTCAGATATCAACAGGTATCGTTCACTCAAGATTTGAGTGAAATCTGTATGTCGCCAGATTCAAGAACCTGTAACTGGCGGGTGGCAGGACGTGACAGGACAGCTTTGAATTCTGGCATGGTAATGCTCAATACCTGATCAAGTGGTCTCGGTGGAATCGATGTTAAGCCGGGCTTGTCTTCCATCAAGTTTTATCCTTCATGCGTGTATTCTGCAGACGTTGTGACTTTAACATATTCACATTTCATTCGCTAACTTGTTACGTTAAAAATTATCTCGGAATGGAAGGTGCGTGCATCCAGATCTATTTTATGTCAAAATACTGAAAAACTCATATTTTTGATTCACGAAGATTGATCGTGTGAAGATTACTCGGCTAATCTGAAAATTGGATTAGAAGGCATCCGTTCTCGGATGTCATCCTATTTCGGATTAACCGACATACCGTTGACCTAGACAATTCATTACGGAAGCGTGTTATGTTCGGAATGTGATGGGGTCATACGGACATACTACCAAATTCAGGGAGGGCCATGGCTATGGACGGACATTTTTCGGAAAATGATGTTTCCGGTATTGTGGAAGCTGATCGCAGCCATATCTGGCATCATTTGAGTCAACACAAACCGTACGAAAGTACAGATCCCCGGGTCATCATTGAAGGTCGAGGTCTGTATGTCTGGGATCAACATGGAAAGAAACATCTTGATGCTGTATCAGGTGGGGTTTGGACCGTAAATGTCGGGTATGGCCGCGAGAGCATTGCCAATGTCGTTCGTGATCAACTGGTAAAGCTGAACTACTTTGCAGGTGTTGCCGGGTCAATTCCGGGTGCTCTTTTCGGGCAAAAGATTATTGAGAAGATGCCCGGGATGAGTCGCGTGTATTATTGCAATACCGGATCAGAAGCCAATGAGAAGGCTTTCAAGATGGTCCGGCAAATTGCACATGCAAAATACGGCGGTAACAAATGGAAGATTCTGTACAGGGATCGTGATTATCACGGTACAACCCTTGGCGCTCTCTCGGCCGGTGGGCAGGACGAGAGAAATGCGCAATACGGACCGTTTGCGCCTGGGTTTGTGCGTGTTCCGCACTGTCTGGAATATCGAAAGCATGAGCAGGATGGGGCACCGGATGTTTATTATGGCGAATGGGCTGCGGACCAGATTGAACAAGTCATCTTGAACGAAGGTCCTGATACCGTTGGAGCGCTGTGTCTTGAACCTTTGACTGCGGGTGGTGGTGTGATTCCGCCTCCAGAAGGATATTGGGATCGTGTTCAGGACATTTGCCAGAAATATGAGATCTTGTTGCATATTGATGAGGTGGTATGTGGTGTTGGACGAACAGGCGTATGGTTTGGTTACCAAAATTACGGTGTTCAACCCGATATGGTTACAATGGCAAAGGGGGTGGCATCCGGTTATGCGGCCATCGCCTGTTTGGTGACAACAGAGGACGTCTTCGAGAAATTCAAGGATAATCCGGACGATAAATTGAACTATTTTCGCGACATCTCAACGTTTGGTGGATGCACCTCCGGTCCGGCTGCAGCCCTCGAGAACATGCGTATAATCGAGGACGAGAATCTTCTTCAGAATACCACTGATATGGGTCGGCGTCTGATGGATAATTTATACGCTCTGAAAGAAAAGCACAGCGTTATTGGTGATGTCCGTGGAGCGGGTTTGTTCTGCGGCGCTGAACTTGTTGTTGATCGGACCACGCGCGAACCTGTTGACGAGACAATGGCACAAGCGGTTGTGGCTGATTGCATGGAGCAAGGCGTGATCATCGGAGTCACCAACCGTTCTCTTCCCGGAAAAAACAATACCCTGTGTTTCTCGCCGGCATTGACTGTGACGCCGGATGAGGTCGACCGAATAACCGATGTCGTTGATGGTGCACTTTATCGATTGTTCAGTGCGTCATGTTAGGTTGGACCCTGCTCGTTATTATCGGCATATTTCGTCCACTTTAGCCCCTTTCCAGGGAAGTTTGATGGTCTGGTTCAGCTCGGTCGGTAACGGTGAGACTGGAATTACGTCGCGGATCATTTCGTGAAGTCTTTTTGTTCTCGCAGAGTCCGGAGCAATGGATCGACAACATATATATTCCTCCATTATTGCTCCTTGCTGCTCATATCCGTAATCCAAGAATGCGTACGTAAGTTCGGAGTCAAAGAGATACGGGTCTGAAATTCGGGCATGCTCCGTGGCCGCTTTGAGCGGATGGTATCCCGTGATATCTCGGTTTTGCCACTGCCAGACGTGTGTTAACTCATGGGCCAAGAGCATCGCTATCGGTAGAGAATACTGACCTGGATAATTTGGCATGTAATTTTCGGTATACCAATCTTTCCGAAAGAAAATCTGGTTGAAATAGACCGCCGCCGCGGCTGATCCCTTCACATATTTTGTTGTTTTTGGAGGAAAAATACGTGTCCGGCACGTGAAACGCGGTTGCACAGGACGCCGGAACTTTAGTGCACCAACAAATGCGTTCGGTGCAATGCGTACTTGCTGCAAGTCGACGGAGTCACCATGAATGTCGCGAACAAAAGCTCTTTCAGTTTCTGTAAGTGGTCGTCCACATGCTACAAGACAGAGAGTCAAAACCAATCCGATTACGAAATATACATTCATAGTTTGTAATTATTTTCTGATATGGATTGACATATTTGCAAGAGAATCTTGATGAGGGTCCTGATGTGCGTTTTTTCCGTTTTTTGTTTCAAGAATTCTGGGTTATGACGTAATTTGATTTGTTACAGTTGTATGAGCAAGAGATACGCGATGATCGTATCGGAAGGTTCGATGGCTCTTGCGAGCGGCTTCCTCTCCACAATAGTTTGCCACATCCAAAAACGCTGATCTGTCGTTACTTCAAGAATAAGCCGATGCTTTTCCATTCAGAGAAGATTTTTCTGGATTGCGTGAGGGTTGCTGCTCGTGATTTGTTCCAGCATCCGCATGTCTACTCGACCCAGTCTACCGTTTAGTGAAAAAGGTCTTTATCGGAAAGAGGAAAAAGCATAGGAGTTATCGCAAGCACGATGGAAAAGAACACTCCCTCGGGGAAAGGCTTCAAAATGAATAGAGACAGAGCTTTTCTATGCGGCAGTCACGTTGCAAACATTCTGATGTAGATTCTTGGACTGGTGAGATTTAGGGTTTCGCTTTCATTGCATCTTCGGTCAGATGAATTGCGTGATGGGTCACGTGTATCGTCAAGTATTTTAGGCGTTGACCGGCATCAACATCATTGAGAACGCAAAGAAAAGAGAGCGGAGCGTACAGAAGTGAGCTACAAAGTTCTTGCCCGCAAATATCGACCTGAAACCTTTGCTGATCTTGTAGGCCAGGATACAATGGTTCGGACACTTGCGAATGCCTTCCGAGCAGATCGTATCGCCCAAGCTTTCATAATGACCGGAATACGTGGAACAGGAAAAACGACGGCAGCACGCATTATTGCCAAGGGAATGAACTGTATTGGCCGGGACGGAAATGGAGGACCGACTACAGATCCATGCGGAGTGTGCGAGCATTGTGTTGCCGTTACGGAAGGGCGACATATTGACGTGATGGAAATGGATGCAGCGTCGCGCACGGGAGTCAATGACATACGCGAAATCATCGACACAGTAGCGTACAAATCTGTTTCAGCTCGATTTAAGGTCTACATTATCGATGAAGTCCATATGTTATCGACCAACGCATTCAATGCGCTGTTGAAGACACTGGAAGAGCCCCCATCCCACGTTAAATTTATCTTTGCAACAACCGAAATCAGAAAAGTCCCGGTGACAGTGTTGTCACGCTGCCAACGATTCGATCTTCGACGTATTGATCCTGATACCATGATGTCTCTGCTTCGTCGAATTGCTACCGCGGAGAATGCTAGGATAAGCGACGAGGCTCTCTCTTTGATCGTCCGGGCCTCCGAAGGGTCAGCACGTGATGCAACGTCCTTACTTGATCAAGCGATCGGTCATGAAACGGGAGAAACGACGGTTGAACATGTGCGTGCAATGATCGGGTTGGCAGATCGCGGTCGTATCTTGGATTTGATTGACATGATCTTCCGTGGGGAAACGGCGGCGGCACTGACAGAATTTGGAAACCAATATCATGATGGCGCAGAACCGGTGGCCGTTCTGCGTGACTTGGCGGAAGTGACCCATTGGCTCTCGGTCATCAAGCTAAACCCGAATTCAGCGGACAATCCGGCTATTTCTCCCGACGAGAAAACGCGTGGTCTTGAAATGTCTGCTTTGTTAAGTATGCGGGTGTTGACGCGAATGTGGCAGATGTTACTCAAGGCGCTGGAAGAAGTTTCCATTGCGCCCAATCCGAAGATGGCGGTTGAAATGGCCATTATCAGACTGACTCATGTCGCCGACCTCCCGTCTCCAGAGGATCTCGTCAAACAGATATCCGGTCAAACCATATCCGTGTTGGAAAAATCACAAGCCGTAACGTCTGAAAGCAATTTGGTGTCCGCTCAATCGGTTGATCAGATGACCACCCTTTCCGCACATTCCCACGACAACGTTCAAACTGATTTAAGTGTGACACACCGGACACAAGCTCTTTCGGGTTCTATGACGGCGCTCGCCGAAGAGATGCATCCTGAACTCATGATGTATCCGACATTTGAGAGCATTGTTAATTTAATCCGTGCAGATTATGATATGCAGTTGACCATAGAAATCGAGAAGTATGTTAAGCTTGTAAGTTACCAGCCGGGTCGTATTGAATTTGAGCCCAGTCCTTCAGCGCCTAAAGATCTCGCGCATCGACTGGGTCAGAAGTTAAAGGACTTGACCGGAAAGCGGTGGATCATTGCGGTCACCCGTGAAGGGGGCGGTCCAACACTTGATGAAACACGTAATGAAGAGCACACCAAGCTTGTGAAATTCGTAAATGAACACCGGATGTTGAAGGCAACTTATACAGCTTTTCCAAACGCAAGTATTACCGCCATTCGAACGACCGAACAATGTGAAAGTACCGTTCAGTCAAAGGCCTTCTCAGAGGGTCTTGAAGAACATGAGTGCGATGATGAATAGCAATCAAGAAAGAACGTAGGAAGATAGGATAATGTCGATACCAAATTTTGACTTTAGCAAAATTAACGATATGATGGGCGAATTTGCTCAGTTAGCCAGCAAGTTGAAAGAAAAAAAGAAAAAATTGGAGAAAACGATTATTGACGTTGAGGCAGGCGGCGGCTTGATCAAGGTGAAGATTAACCTTCTAGGAGTTCTGGAGGGGATTGAAATTGATCCGTCGATTCTTGTGGCGAGCGAAAAAGAGCTCGTCGAAGATCTGTTACTCGCAGCAATTAAGTCCGCCGAGAAAACGGCCAAAAAGCGCATGAAGGCAGAGATGAGCGAAATCACGGATGGTTTTGATATGCCGGACGCTCTGTCAGATAATCTTTTTGGATAGAGCATTACCGTAAAGATACGGTCATTGCGGCCAATCGCCAAAATCTTGTGGTGCCAAACAGTTGAACGTAATGAACACGACCGATGATATATCAGCCTTAATCGAGTTGATGGCAAAACTTCCGGGACTTGGTCCGGTTTCCGCGCGCCGGGTGGTTCTGCACTTAATTCGCAATCGCAGCCAGAAACTTCAAGTGCTGTCAGATCTCATGCAAAGAGTTGCAGCAACTGCGCGTGCCTGCATAAACTGTGGCAACATATGTACGTCCGAAATCTGTGATATATGTTCCGATGAAAGACGGGATACGGGCAGTCTTTGCGTTGTGGAAGATATCGCAGACCTGTGGGCAATGGAGCGATCACAGGTATTCAAGGGACGGTACTACGTTCTTGGTGGTACTTTGTCGGCACTTGATTCCATTGGTCCTGAGACATTGCGAATACCGTACCTTGTTGAACGCGTAAAATCTGAAAAATTTGATGAAGTTATTCTTGCGCTGAACGCAACCATAGATGGTCAGACAACAGCCCACTATATTGCCGACCAGTTGGATGGGTTGTGTCAGCTGACATCCCTGGCGATAGGTGTTCCCATTGGCGGTGAACTCGACTATCTTGATGACGGAACAATCTCCACTGCGATGTACGCACGAAGAGCCCTTCAGTAGTAAGGGAACTAAGAATTAGTTTTGTGGCTGCTGATTGTCATGTGATTTCGTGGATTTAGGATCCCGTCAAACAGGTTCCCCGCCGGATCGGAAACCCTCTTAGAAATTCATCGGCAGCCTGCGGGGCCTTTCCATTTCGTTGCAATCTCAAAATTTGGATCGCACCCGTACCGCACGCGATGGTTAACGCATCGTCAAGAACATCTCCCGGCTTCCCCCTTTTGTTACGAGGGGAACTCGATAGGAGCTTTACACGATCAGATCCAAGCTTGATCCAGGCCCCTGGAAATGGGGATAATCCACGGATACGGCAGTCCACCTCTTCAGCTGTCTGCGACCAGTCAATTTGTCCTTCCGATTTATTGATCTTGTGAGCGTATGTGATACCGCTGGGCGGCTGCGGGGTCGGGACAATGTCCGCCACCCGTTCAAGTGCGGACACGATCAATTGTGCGCCAAGAGTTGATAATCTGTCGTGGAGATTGGCCGCTGTATCATGTGGATGAATTGGTATTTTTTTTCTGAGAAGGATGGGCCCTGTATCTAATCCTTTATCCATTTTCATTACGGAGATGCCTGTCTGTTTATCTCCGGCCATGATCGCCCTTTGGATGGGTGCGGCCCCTCGCCATCGGGGAAGAAGGCTGGCATGAATATTCAGGCATCCAAATCGACTCGCGTACAGAAGAGATTGAGGCAAGATTAAGCCATAAGCCACGACAACAATGATATCCGGCGCGAGCGCGGTGACGCCCTCTTGTTGCGCCTTGCTCGTGAGTTCGGTTGGGGAAAATACCTGTAGGCTGTATTCTTCCGCACGACTTTGCACGTTGGATTTTCGCAACTTATTGCCTCGACCCGCCGGTCGAGGTGGCTGACAGTATACTCCGACAACGTTATGATCCGCCGCAATTATTGCATCAAGTGAAGGTACAGCAAAACTTGGTGTACCCATAAAGACGATTTTCATGACGTTATGCCCGCTCCTTGCTCCAAGAGCACATCACACCTCGATCTGATTGAAAGGCCCTTGATCCGGTCATTGATGGTTTTGGCTCCATTTTCGTGAAATCACTTAGGTCTTGCATGCCCATACTTGCTCCATTGTCGTGTCGGAAGGGGGAACTGTAGCTTTGAGCACCGCGATCTTGATTTGTGGAAATCATCGAGGACTGCTCTTGAGCCCGTGCAGCGGTTTCTTGCTCGGACAGCGTTCCGGGAAAATCAGGTTCGTGCCAACTCGCGTTTCATTTTTTGCATTTTCCGTGTAATCATTTGACGTTTGACAAGCGTCAGGTAGTCAATAAACAGCTTTCCGTTTAAATGATCTATTTCATGTTGAATGCAAGTGGCCCATAAGCCAACAAAGACCTGCTGATTGGATTTTCCATTTTTGTCCATCCATGTCACGTCAACTTCGGCGGGGCGTGTCACGTCCGCAAATTGCTCGGGCAGAGACAAACACCCTTCCTCATGCGTATTCATGTCATCGGAGGCCGCTACGATTTCAGGGTTGAACATAATGGTTGGCTGTGGATAGTTTTCATCTGGCTTTATGCAGTCGAGAACAATCAGACGATCCATGATTCCAATCTGCGGAGCGGCCAATCCAATCCCGGGTGCCTCATACATTGTTTCCAACATATCGTTGGCTAGAATACGCAGCTCGTCTGAAATATCTGAAACCGGTAAAGATTTTTTTTTCAGACGGGAATCCGGGTAGAGAATGATGTGACGTTTCATGATTTCTCTCTAAAGGAAGATCCTTATCACCGCAACACATCCTATGGAGTGTGAAGACAAAATGATGCGATGTGCCGGCGGGGTCGTGGTGTGCGCTATCACGTCGAACCTGCGCATGATTGTGACATTTTTAACCGAGTCAGAATGGTAATACAGGTGTTACGCCATAGAGTTTTTTTTGAGAGAATCGATTCTCTCGATCAAACCTGTGACATAAAGTGGTAGGCAATCTGTCGGACGTCCTATACGGAGCATCATCCGCATTACGGTCGATGAAACAAGCTGTTGTAATCTGGATATTGTGGGAACCGACATGTTTGAGGCGCGATGTGAGAGCGGAGCGCGGTCATGGTCATAAAGGAGATACATTTTGAATTTCGATAGAGTCCTGAACCGCCGAGGCAGCCACTGTGCAAAGTGGGACCTTATGGAAAATCTCTATAATGTTCCAACTGATGAAGGGCTTGCAATGTGGGTGGCCGACATGGATTTCCAACCCCCGCAGATTGTTCAAGATAAACTCCAAGAGATCTTAAATCATGGTTTCTACGGGTATTTTGGCGATGATCGAGATTATTTGGCCGCTATCGTATGGTGGATGAAAACCCGTCACAACTGGGACATCGATCCCAGTTGGATATTTACAACTCATGGCTTGGTCAATGGTACAGCACTGTGTGTCGAGACATACACCAAGCCGGGGGACGGGGTAATTTTGATGACACCCGTTTATCACGCGTTTGCGCGGGTCATTCGGGCCTCGGATCGTGATCTTGTCGAATGCGAACTCGTCAATGTCAATGGTCGTTACGAGATCGATATCGAGTTGTGGTCATCTCAACTTGTGGGACATGAGAAAATGTTTATCTTATGTTCCCCTCATAATCCAGGTGGGCGTGTCTGGACCCGAGATGAGTTACAGATGATCGCGGAGTTTTGCAAATATCATGATTTAGTTCTGGTATCCGATGAAATCCATCATGATCTGGTGTTTCCGGATTTCCAACATATTCCCATGGCTCTGGTGGATGCGTCACTCGCTGATCGACTGATCATGATGACATCCGCGACCAAGACCTTCAACATTGCGGGTGCTCACTCGGGAAATGTCATCATTGAAGACTCGGGTCTTCGACAGAAATTTTCGACGCGTATGGTCGGTCTTGGATTATCTCCAAATTCCTTTGGTTTGTTTGCCGCGACGGCTGCTTACTCTCCAGAAGGCGCTCTGTGGGTCGATGACCTTCTGAGATATCTTGATGCAAACCGAAAACTCTTCGATGACGCCCTCAATTCCATTCCAGGCGTGACTTCTATGGAGTTGGAGTCGACTTACCTTTCGTGGGTAAACTTCGAGGCAACAGGGATGGATATGTCGGAAATTGTTTTGCGCGTTGAACAGGATGCAAAAATAGCGGCCAACTACGGCCACACCTTTGGGAAAGGCGGTCAGAATTTTCTGCGATTCAATATTGCAATGCCAAGGTCTCAAGTTGAAGAGGCCGCTCGGCGTTTGGTGCGCGCCTTTTCCGATCTCCAATGATCAATGTTCTGATCCTTTCTGATCGAATGTTTCCAGGTTCATGTTCGGATGCAATCTTATTCATTGAGAAATTCCATAGCATAGGATGCCGGACGCTCCTTTCTCGGGCAGAATGGAAGCAATGACGTGAACATATGGTTTCGGCTTTCGTTGATGGATAAAGAGTGAAACAACTTTACCGTACTACCGTCTACCATGATGGACGTCGCGACATGTGATCAGCGTGAGTCGGTTATGGAGTGTTTTTCGGAATCCTTTTTATGTAACCGAAGGGTGAACTGCTCGTCCTGTTCGACCAGATCGGGTTCGGTATTATTGTGCTCTTTCATACCCTTGATGATTTTCCGGGGAATCCCCATTCCCATATTTTCCAGATATCGATAGTCGCGCATCATGTCTTTCAACAACTGGTTTCGTGCGGCTCGTGTGCCGGATCGCATTCGTTCCGGCGTTATGCCGTTGGGTGGCCGACCCGGCGATGTGATTTCCAGCCGGTCAGAATACACCGCCAACTCGACATTGGTATTTGTTAGCAGGTAGTCGCGATGTATGAGTGCGTTTACGATTCCTTCACGAAGGGCGTCGCGCGGGTAGGTCGTGTACGCCACGCGTCTCCCACCCAGCGTTTCGACGACCACAGGCGTATTGCGCTGTATGAAATCCAGGGCCTGTTCGACGAGACCGTTTTCGAGAATGTTTCCGGCTTTATCCAGAAGAGGCGTGATGGGGCCACGAAGTGTCGTATGTTCCCGCGCGTCATAATCTTGTTCGGTTCCGGGGTAGGCGACTGCGTCTATCCCGGCGTGTGGCAGGAACCGGTTTGGCGTCTTGCCGAACAGCAGCATGCCGCCAACGGACACGCCGTCCTCGGTGATGATCTCGGTGTTGAAGAGAAGAGATTCCCATGCATCCTGGTCCTCATTGGATGATATGTCTTGCTGGCGGATGTCGCTGAAGTAGTTTCTCAGTCGCCGCTGGTCGAGATCCACATAGGTAGATCCCGACACGGGCCGCAGTTCGGCGCGTACCAACCCTCTCCTTTGGAACAGACGTGCGAGCTCCTCCTGACTCGCTTCCCTACTTTGTGTTCCGACACGCATTAGGTATCTTTTTGTACTGTGGTGCCACAGAGCATGGACGTCGTAGCCGGGGGTTACACGGACGATGGCGATGTCATTGCCGTTCTTGACATCGCGGACCACTTCGAAGAACGGAACAATTTCTGGTTTGATCTTGTCTCGGCACACATTCATCACCCACTCTTCGAGATTGTCCCGATTCAGGCCCGTGACCGATCCGTCATCTTCGACTCCGAGAAGAACGATGCCGCCTGTAAGGTTCGAGAAGGCGACCAGTTCCTTCGCGAGGTCCTGGGTGCTCAGATCATCGCGTTTGAATTCCACACCGGAGTTTTCGCCGTTTGCCAGAATTTCTAACAACTCGTTGTGTGTCGTCATACCTCAGAACCCGTATTTGGAGCGGCGCATCTCGAAGGCCGTCTTGCCGCCTTCGAGGATTTCTTCAACCAGGTTGCGCACTGGTTGAGAATCGATAGAGGCCATATGCTGCGGGGTAATCCGCGCCTGACCTTTCTTTGCTATGCCGACTGCCGCGAGACCCAGGATGAGCTCTGCATCGCCGAGAACTGGAATATTCGCGTTGTGTGTTGAAAAGATGAACTGACGCCGACGTTTTTCCTGGCGCATGATCGGAACCACACCCTCCGTGATGAAACGGTTGTCAAGGTCGTCCTCTGGTTGATCGATTACAAGAGGCGCATCAGATTCGAGCAAGAGAAGCAACAGGACGGCCGTAGCCATTTGACCGGTCGATAGTTCTTGAAGTGTTTGCCAATTCGCCGGTTGTCCTTCAGGAGCCGTATTCAATTTGATCTCCGTCGTTGAAGGAAGTTCCAGTTCTTCAATACACATGAACAGTTCCGGATCGGCTTGTGCGATCCGTTCGGCTGCACCGGATGGCAATTGGTAACGTGTTTGGAGCGCTTTTTTACCTTCCCGGCAAAGCTTGGCAAGTTCCGGCAGAGACAGATGATCGAGTTTTTGAAGGCGATCTATAGCTGCTGAAAGATTACCTCCGATCTCTCGCAGCAGTTTTTCGAGTGGATTGCGGTCGTCGGCCATCGTGACATTCACCTGCACCCTGCCATGCAGTTTCCGGGATACGCGCTTCGCGGCGGTTTCGAGCTGTCTGTATTCGAATGCCTTGACGTCTTCCCACTCTGCAAGCAGATTTTGGCGCTGGGTGTTATGCAATTCCAGATCGTGCTTGAGGTTTTTCATCCTGTCAGTCAACGGGCGCAACTCCTCGATTTGCTGGCGCAGTTGAATGAATTCCGCGCCGTCAATCTTTGATTTCTGAAGTTCCCGCAAGATCTTTTCGTAGTTTTCCTCGATTGCGGTCGTTCGTTCTTTCCAGCGTGATTTGGTATCTATGATTGATCGATCCGCTTCGGCGAGAGCCTCGCCGAATTGCTCACTGAGTGTTTTCAGTTTCCCACTAAGCGTTGCCAGCATTTTGGCGATTTGGGAAAGGACATCGGAGTTCGGCAGCCCTTTAACGGCCTTGCTGGAAACGAACACTGAGTCGACAGGCAGACTTTCAGCGAGTGCCTCGTGAAGGGTGCGGTACTGGTCAATCCGTTCTTCTAAGGTCAAGAACAGTCGCTCCTCGCGAATGAGTCGGCTCCTTTCCTGCAAACGCTCTTCCAGTCCGGCCTGCCGGAATCGCGCTTGCGTCTCTTCGAGGACCGGTAGCGCCGAAAGTTGCTCGTCAAGACGTGCCATTTCACGTCGGACGTTCATGATACGGCCGCGCGCCTGTTCGAGTTCGAGGCGCACCTTTGATTTCCGCGTTGAAAGCGTGGGGTCACGGTCAACGAAACGTTCTAGCAAAAATGTGCGTTTCTCTGGACTCTTCGCAAGTTCGGATATCTCGTGCTGTCCGAAGATCTCCACGCCCGGCATGACATCACTTGGTGACAGATTCAGAACTTTCCCCGTGTCATCCTTAACGATGGGCGGGTTTGGAACGGATCGTTCGATCGTGTAATGACGGTCAGACGGCTTGTGCGATCGCACGCGTAGTGTGACTTTCGTTCCCGATCGCAAAACGTTCTTGATGACGCTCGCATGGGTTTTCCGTGCCTCTTCGCCAAGAGGATCAAGTCCCAGGGCATAGCGTATGCTTTCGATCATGGTCGATTTACCGGTGCCCCTTCCACCGACCAGCACATTCAGGTTCCCGTTGAAATGCACCGCCGTATCATGCAGGAATCCACCTTCCCATGTCATTGCGATGAATTCGGCATGGGGATCAGGATCAGGATCGCTGTGCAGGCGGATGCGGGAGACAGGGTCAAGAAACGCTTGCCGGAATGCCTCGATCGAGACGGTGGACATCTTGATGAAGCAGGATGCCGCATTATCTTTAAGCTTGTCCGGGTCGCTGACGTCCGAGGCGTTCAGAATCGCCAGCGGATGGTCTCGCTTATGCTCGGCGTTCGTGTTCTCGATAATCTGTCTTATTCCGTCGGGTGCGGCCGTGGCCGGACCGGGCAGCGCACAGGCAAGGAGATCGGGATTGGTCCAGACGTTGACTCTCGATTGTCCTGAAAGCTTCTTAAGCAACCCTCCATCCGAGGGAACATGGACTGCAATGCACACGGTCTTCCATTTTTTGGCACATTCAAGCAGTTCAGTGGAATCTTTGCTGCCGGTCGGTGATAGTTGACGGGGGTTGTGAATGCCGCATTCTTCAATGAACCGCTCCAGTACCTCGTCTTTGTCTGGATCAAACAGGCACAGGAAATGAACCCCGTCTTTAGTAACGGCTTCGAATCCGTTGAATGCATGGAGACCCGCAGCGCGGGCTGCGTGCACGAGGTTTGCCGAATGCGCGACACGATAGTGGTCCGTGACCGCAATGACTTCGATACCGATGTCAATGCATGTCTTGATGATCGCATTGTTGTATTCTTCTTCCGATGTGAATCGGGTTGGCTTGTTGTGTCTCTTAAGATAGGCGAACGGATTTACTTGCAAGGCACAACGAAAGAACCGTGATCCGCTTGGCAGACTCAGTGCAGCCTCCATGTGATTGGAGAACGGGCGTGTTTGTGCGGTGGTGTTTGTGGTCATCAGCGGCTCTTCGTTCTAACGTGTCGAACCTCATTTCTGCTCGGGTTGTTGTCGTTGTTCGACGACGTATCGTTCAACGGCATCCCCTATAATTCAGATCCAATGAGACCTTCCCTTGTTACACGCATCTGCCCAGAACCTCATTGATTGATGAAAACTGACCGATGCATACACCGATTGCGCTCTCTGGGGTTTCGTGACTTGCCTGTTTCCCTGCGTCCGTTTGATAGGCTTTGGAGCAATCTCCATTGGTCATCACATAGCATGATGGAGGTGAAGAATGAAAGTCTGAAATAGGAACTGGAACCTGCGGTAAAGTTCGATTTGACAGTGGATACTGTCATTATCATCCAATGTGTGCAGAGTACCGTCTCAGACTGGGGTTTGACATTTGGCTGTGAGATCCCATGGTGGGCGAAGCGACATCGCCGGGCACAATTTCCTACAACCGTTTGTTGCGACCAAGGATGGCCGCAGGAGTGTCGTTTCTGGCCTTTTCAGCAATGAAAACTGGGTATCAAACGACGTTTCAACCGGTGGTCATCATCATGTTAGACTGTCGAAATGTCGTTATTCGGATTAAAATGAGCCACTTGCAAAAATCGACTGGCAAGCGATTTTTTCCTGATTTCAGGCCATTTTTTTGTGAAACGGTGGACATGTAGCTACCGTT
>JAPORU010000145.1 GCA_026710045.1 Aestuariivita sp.
GTGCAGAAGGGGCTTTTTGAGCGTAGTGTCCGCGTGTTATCCGACGCATTCGATCGGTCGGTCGTATCGGTGGATGGGACGATCCTGCAAGCCCATGCCAAGGCTTCCGGGTCGGAAAAAGGGGCTCATAGAGAGGCATTGGGCGTTCAAAAGCGGTCTGACCAGCAAGAGCGTCGCACTGACGGACGCGATTGGAAAACTGATCCGTTTTGTCGTCCTCCCCGGTCCGAGCCATGATCTCGTGGCGATACCGATGCTCCTGGACCCTGTGGATTTCACGCCATGGATCGGCGACACGGCCTGTGACTCGGACGCCTTGCTGGATACACGCGCCGAACGCGGAGTCAAGACGGTGATTCCGCCGAAGAAAAACCGAACGCTTCCGCGCACCTTTGACCGAGACACCGATCGGGACCGGCACCGGATTGAGAATGTCTTCTGCAAGATCAAGGCGTTCCGGGCGATTGCAACGCGGTATGACAAGACGGCGTCCCGCTTCGCGGCGGGCATTCATCGGGTTGCAGGGGTCATCGCCGCACAATAGATGTCAACGGACCCTAGTATGTTTAAATGATTTTGAGGTTATCAGGTTTTCTCTTGACCTGCAGTAGAAAATGCCTGTAAAACTGGCTCGGATTGCTCTCTTGACATCCAATTTCTCATTCGCTAAGTTATCTACTTAAATCCCTTTTTAAAGGGGTTTCAGGACGCCGTGTTGTGCTCGAAATTGAAGCCCGTGGTGTGGTGTTCGTCCGAACAATCGCCGGTGTCTCGCAAGTTTTATTGCTGCGTCCGGTGCGGCGGGCGTTAATATTGAACGACTTAAGGTAGTGTGGAATCCTCGTCATGGTGAGCCCGAAGCGCCATAAGATCAGTTGAGCGCGTTGCGCATTGAACTGCAATCTGCTGGGGTCGCGGTTATACCAGAAATGTATCACCGCTCCGTACGTGACCGTCATTTTTATGATCGCGTTGTTATGATCCAGACTGTCGACGATGAGGATAAGATCAATGTGCAATGGGATGTGACCGCAGGAATCGATAATCTCATGTCACACTCGACAGAGCGCAGCGTCTTCATTGAAGAGTGTTGATCGGCTTTGGAAGAAAGGGAACAGGACTGGATTGGTAAGGGCACAAATTATGACCGCAAAAGAATTAAATAAAATTAAAAACATACGCATCAAGGGGTTTCGCTCTCTGCTTGATGTTGAGATTAATGGGCTGCCGAGTCCTGTCGTATTGATCGGTGCCAATGGATCCGGCAAGTCAAATTTCATAAAGTTTTTTGACCTTATCGGTTGGATGATAGGGGCCAATAAACTCGGTGAATTCGTACAACGACAAGGTGGTGCGGACGACCAGCTTTTTGGTGGGAGCAAAGTCAATGAGAGAATAAGCGCAGAGTTCGCCATTCAGACACTACGAGGCCGAACCGATTATAAATTTTCACTGTCCTATGCTCATCCCGATCGTTTTATTTTTGTTGATGAAGCCTATCGTCCGTCCCCCACAGTTGAATTTCAAACTTCAGCAAATTGGAAACATCTTGGAAGTGGTCATCCTGAAGCTCGGATTGTCGAAGTTGCGAAAGGTCGAAGTGTCTCTGGTGCCAACCGGACATCAGCTGATACAATTGTGACGTTACTTGGGAATTGTGCCGTATATCAATTTCACGATACCTCAGACAATTCACAGATGAAAAAGTACTGGGACGCCTACGAAAATACATATCTCCGTTCAGATGGAGGGAACCTGGCGCCCATTCTCTTACGGTTGGAACGCGAAGAGCCACATAGGCTTGACTTGATTTGTGATCAAATCAGACGAGCTCTGCCAATTTTCGACCGTTTCGAACTGCATGAAAATTCCGGTAAGGTCATGCTGCGATGGAAGTCTCATGAATTGGAGAAGAGTATAGGTGCTCATCTTTCTTCGGACGGATCCCTTCGCTATTTTGCATTGGTAACGTTGCTTAATCTCCCGAATGAAATGATTCCGGATGTTGTCTTGCTGGATGAACCTGAACTGGGACTGCATCCTTCCGCTTTGGCACTGATAGGTGACTTGATTAGGGCGCGTGCAACGGAACGTCAGATAATTGTTGCAACGCAGTCGCCGCTGTTGGCGGATATATTTGATCTGAACGAAGTTTTTGTTTTGGAATCGACATGTGGGCAGACTCGTGTTCAGCGTTTTAGTGACGATGAGTATCGTCATTGGTTGGAGCAATACTCGACGGGAGAGCTTTGGCAAAAGAACCTGCTCGGGGGTCGGCCGTGATACGGCTTGCGATATCGGTGGAAGGTCAAACGGAAGAAACCTTCATAAAGACTGTGCTTGCAGATGCATTGAGACAGAAACGGATCTTCTCAGTTCCTATTCTGCTGGGAAGAGCGCGAAACCGGAATCGGGGCGGTGGTAATGTGACTGTAAAGGAACTTGTTCGTGAAATGCTGGAATTGCATCGAAATTTCGATGCTGTAACGTGTCTGGTTGATTTCTATGGCTTTCGAGGACGATTACCAGAAGAATCCGTTGAAGATCTGGAACAGCGCTTGTATCGGGAATTTGGGAATGCGGCACAGCATCCAAATCAGATCATTCCTTATGTGCAAAAATATGAGTTCGAGAATTTACTGTTTTCGGATGTGGAAGCATTTCGGGTGGCGGGGGCATCAAATGAGATCATTCAGAAGTTACATGCAATCCGCAATGATTTTGAAAGTCCGGAAGATATCAACGATAGTCACCATTCGGCACCGAGCAGAAGGATAAAATCTGTAATCCCGACCTATCGTAAAGTTCTTTCTGGGCCAATGGTTGCGGCACAGGTCGGATTGAACATACTGCGGCAGGAGTGTCCACGTTTTGATAGGTGGCTTACGAGGTTGGAGTTGCTGGATACAAAGTAAACAGTGACAAAAATTCGGTGATTTTCAAAGACTTTTTCAAAGATGGGTCAGTCTGAAGGTAATTCATATTATGCTAAGCGTCGATGCTTCGGAGAGTCTCTTCGTTGTTGTTGCAGCGGTCAGGAATAGGCAGGCTTTCGTTTAACGCCTTGAGATGAAGGGATGAAACTATATTTTAGCAATTTGGCAGCGCGGGTAAATCGGATCATGTCGAGTGAACAAAGTGTGCCGTGTCATGGGGCGAATGCGTGTTTATCCATAAGTGCTATCGCAAACACCATTGTGTTTTTTATCCCCCCGACCCCAAGATTTCACGAACGAGATTTCCGAGGAAACTGTTGGGCGATTCTCCATTGATCGTCCTATCGAACTGTGATGTTTGTTGTGGCGTTTGTGCCGAAAGTTGTCGAATGGGCAGGTCCTCATGCACACGTATCATGGTCTCTTTCCAGATTTCAGCGGGAAGTCCACCACCCGTTACCCCGGTAAGAGGGGTGTTGTCGTCATATCCCATCCAGACACCTGCGACATAATCGGCTGAGAAGCCAATAAACCAGGCGTCGCGTGCAGCTTGCGTTGTTCCCGTCTTTCCAGCAACCGGTCGACCATCGGGTTGAGCAGCCCGTGTTCCCGTGCCTTCAGCGACGACTTGCTGCATCATCCAGATGAGTTCCTCTGCCGTGCGTTCGCGTACAACGCGATTGCCGATGCCACCTTCACGACCCATGACGGGGGCTTCATCATTCAGCAAACGCAATTCCAGAAGGCCGTATGGAATGACAGCGGAACCACCATTCAAGATGCCGGCGTATGCGCCCGTCATCTCAATTAACGTACTTTCGGACGTTCCAAGAGCCAGTGCTGGACCTTGGGCCAAGTCTCGGTTTATCCCAAATTCGGAGGCCACCCTTCGAACGTGATCACGTCCAACTGCCTCTGATACCTTTACGGCTGGAATATTAAGAGAGTCCTTGAGTGCTTGGGTGAGCGTAACTTCTCCCTGATAGTCTTTGGTATAGTTGCGTGGACACCAATTCCCGGAACCGGAGATATACATGCAAAATGCATCATCCAGCACGATATCAAGCGGCGAGTAACCACGATCCAACGCGGCGGCATAGACAAATGGCTTGAACAGTGAACCGGTTTGACGAAGGGCTTGCGTTGCACGATTGAACGCCCCGGAAACTTTGGTTTGCCGGCCTCCAACCATCGCCCGGACCGCACCATCCGCACTCATGACAACAATTGCAGCCTGCGCTTTCGATCCTGTGCGTACCTTGTTTTCAAAAACGTCCAGCATGGCTTGTTCCGCCGCGCCTTGAAGTATCTGATCGAATGTTGTCTTTATGATGACATCTTCGGTTGTATTGAATGTAAAGTAACGGGGGCCAGACGCCATTACCCAGTCAGCAAAGTAACCCCCTGTTTGCGCGGCCGCTGCCGAACTTAAGTGGGCGGGACTGTTCCGAGCTTCTTGATACTCCTTTTCTTTCAGATATCCTTGCTCATTCATCAATCGTAAGATTGTTGCCGCCCGATTCTGTGACCGCTCAAGATTATTGGTTGGAGCAAATCTCGTTGGTGCAACCAGAAGTCCTGCTAACATTGCGGCTTGACCTGGGTTCACGTCAGCAGCTGAGATGCCAAAATATCTTTGACTCGCGGCCTCAAACCCTTGCGCTCCTGCACCAAGGAAGGCTCGATTCATGTAGATGGTCAGTATTCCGCTCTTCGTGAATTTAAATTCCATCGCGACGGCGAAGACTGCTTCCCTGATTTTACGCCAGATGGAACCTTGTCGGCAATTCTTCTCAAATTGCGCTTCGCTTAGTCCAGATTTCGGGTCAAATGTTTCGCCGAGGCAGAGGAGTTTCGCTGTTTGCTGCGTAATTGTTGAACCACCATGTCCTGACAGCGGACCACGTCCTTCCCGTAAGTTGATCCAAATTGCGCCAATTATACCTCTTGGGCTGATGCCAAAATGCCAATAGAACCCTCTGTCTTCGGTCGCAATTATTGCGTTTCGGAGGTGAGGGGACACCGTCTCATCGGTAATGGCTCCGCCAAACTGCTTTCCTCTCCAAGCAAAGACCCGACCATTTCGATCCAGTAATGTGACCGAACCACGTGCCCGACCGTCGAGTAACTCCGATATGTCCGGAAGACGTGTGTATTGAATACCAGTTCCAAGGGCAAGGAGAGCGGCCGTAATCAACCCGAAACGCCAGGCAAAACCCCACGTCAATCGACCGATTAAATGTACGACAGAAAACACTCTTTTGAGAAGCTTACCGTACCATGTTCGCGGTGCCGAGGACGTCCGCTGGTTTCGACGTGATTTCGATTTTAAACCGGCTTTTTTCCTGATTGTCTTTTCAGGCTTTGTCCCTTTAGTCGGAATTCGCTTCTCCGCTACAAGTGTCGGTCGATGATTTTTTGAATCACCCATGATTATCCTGCCCAGTTTGGTTTTCTGTGCTCATAAGCTGGTTCTGAGAGAAAGTTGAGACTGTTCGCATGCCTTCTAACGATTTATCTATGAATAAAATTTGTGCATAATCTAAAATTTTGCACATTTATTGTGCGATTAAAGGAAAATTGTGTCATCTTTTTCGACTTTTTCTTTTATGTTGCAGTTGCATAATACATTTTCTGCAGTTGCGAAAAGACTTTAAATTGTCAGAAAGGTTCACATGTGAAACTCATTATCGCAACCATTAAACCCTTCAAGCTTGATGAAGTCCGAGAAGCTCTGACAGATTGCGGTGTCCGCGGCCTGATGGTCACCGAAATCAAGGGGTTTGGGTCACAATCGGGCCATACTGAAATTTATCGCGGCGCAGAATATGCTGTCAATTATGTGCCCAAGATTAAGCTTGAAATTGTCGTTCCGGATTCAATGACGGATCAAGTTGTTGAAACAATCGCGAAACAAGCCCGTACGGGAAAAATCGGCGACGGAAAAATTTTTGTGCTTGATGTGCAACAAGCGATACGGGTGCGTACAGGAGAAACAAACGAAGACGCACTTTAATGTGTAATTGCAAGGAACATTTCTTATGAAACGTCTCAATTTCATTTCTATAATTTCAGCATTCTTTCTGCCAACGTTTGCACTTGCGCAAGACGGTCCATCGCCGGAGGCGCTGGCTGTCGCCGAATCGGTTTACCTGACTCCAGATACGATTATTCGTGACAAGGCATTTGAGGCGGCCGCGGCAGCCGCGCAAGATGCAATTGACAGCGGTGGAGATCCGGCTGCGGCCGCGGCGGATGCACTTGCTGCGGTCTACGCTCCTTTCATAAATGGAGACTTTATCTACACGTCTGTGTTATTTTTGGTTGGTGGCTTTCTGGTCTTTTTCATGGCCACCGGATTTGCCATGCTTGAGGCAGGGTTGGTACGATCCAAAAATGTCACGATGCAATTGACCAAGAATGTTGGACTTTTTGGATTGGCTACGATTTTCTACTATCTTATTGGATATAATCTGATGTATCCATTAGGTGCATGGATGGTCGATGGATTTCTGTCGGGCGTCTGGGGACCCGGGGTGCTTGAATCCGTTGGCGTCACCGCGGCGGCGGCGGACGATATCGGATACGCTTCGACGGGTTCAGATTTTTTCTTTCAACTGATGTTCTGTGCTGCGACTGCTTCGATTGTGTCCGGGGCCTTGGCGGAACGTATCAAGCTTTGGCCCTTCTTGATTTTTGTCATTGTTTTGACCAGCGTTATTTACCCGCTGCAAGCTTCGTGGAAATGGGGTGGAGGATTTCTGGATGAAATGGGCTTTCTCGACTTTGCAGGATCTACTGTTGTCCATTCTGTTGGTGGCTGGGCCGCTCTCATCGGCGCACTTATTCTTGGACCAAGGATCGGGAAATATAAGGACGGAAAAACCGTGCCGATTCCAGGATCGAACTTGGCGCTCGCGACACTCGGAACATTCATTCTGTGGCTGGGATGGTTCGGGTTTAATGGTGGCTCGCAACTTGCGATGGGAACGGTAGGAGATGTTGCTGACGTGTCACGTATTTTTGCAAACACGAATACGGCGGCCGCAGGTGGCGCAATTGCAGCCTTAATCTTGACGCAATTTCTCTATAAAAAGCCCGATTTGACAATGATCCTGAACGGGGCCTTGGCGGGACTGGTATCAATTACAGCGGAACCGCTCACGCCTTCTCTGGGTATGGCCACTCTGATTGGTGCAATTGGTGGTGTTATTGTGGTTCTGAGTGTGCCGCTTTTGGATCGCTTCAGGATTGACGACGTTGTTGGTGCAATTCCCGTACACCTGTTTGCCGGTATCTGGGGTACAATTGCGGTTGTGTTTACCAATCCCGATGCGAATATCGGAGCACAGCTCTATGCGATCATGGTTGTCGGAATATTCACGGCGGTGGCTTCGGCGATTGTCTGGTTCGCGCTCAAGGCCACGGTGGGAATTCGTGTCGGCAACGAGGAGGAGATTAACGGACTGGATATGTCGGAGCTCGGAATGGAAGCGTATCCAGAGTTCTCCAAGGGCTAGATGTATTCCGTTGACGATCAGGGGCTCGGGCTTTCATGTCCGAGCTTTCTTCAGTTAAACATAGTCTGTGTTGCATCCAAACGTCGAACGGTTCGGGTTACATCAAAATTACCGGAACATGAAACATTCTTGAAAGACGTTGGGCATTGGTATCACCGGATCGACCCATCAATCCGAGAGGGTACGAGCCCGTGAGACATTGGGTGGTTCAAATGGCGTGTGATGACTCTTTTCCGGAACATTAGATCCCGACGTCCAAAATTGCTTGTGCGAGGATCGGAACAGTTTGAGAGTTCAATCCCGCTATATTGATGCGTGAATCGCCGACCATATAGATGCCATGTTCGTCACGGAGTCGATCAACTTTTTCTGGTGAACATCCCAAACGTGAAAACATTCCGCGATGTTGAGCAATAAATCCAAATCGATTGGATTGTGAGCGTTGCTGAAGTTCACGAGCCAGTTGTGCGCGGATTTCAAGCATTGATATGCGCATATGCTCTAATTCATCCGCCCAACGGGTCCGAAGTTCGTCATCGTTGAGAATTGTGGACACGATTCGTCCACCATGATCGGGAGGAAACGAATAGTTTTGGCGGTTGAGAAACGCCAGTGTGTCTTGGTTGAGGTTCAAAACGCTCTTTTTCTTGCTTGAGGTGATCAACATAAGCTGTCCGGTACGTTCGCGATAGATGCCAAAATTCTTTGAGCAACTGGCGGCGATTATTATCTCCGGGCAAGAAGATGCGATACGACGCGTTGCGGCGGCATCGTTGTCCAATCCGTCTCCGAAGCCCTGATAAGCGATATCAATCATGGGGGTTGCGCCTGTTTGCTGAATGCTGGCAATCACAGCGTCCCATTCACTGGACGTTAGGTTGGCTCCGGTTGGATTGTGACAGCAGCCGTGCATCAGTACGACATCATTAGGACCCGCCTGTGCAATGTCGTCGAGCATACCTTGGAGATTGACGCTCCGACTATGTTCATCAAAGTAGCGATATTCGACTATTTCAATTCCCAGATAATTCAGTATGGATAAATGGTTTGGCCATGTTGGCTGGCTTACGAAGAGACGAACTTGTGGATTTGCCTGGCGGACAAGCTCAAAGGCCTGTCGGACAGCACCCGTTCCGCCCGGTGTGGCAACGGCGGCAACATGTGCACGACTTACCGAGTCCGCCAACACCAGTTCAATGAGGGCTTCATTGAATTCGGCATCTCCGGCTAATCCGACATAGGCTTTGCTGTGTTGCGTTTGCCATATACGTTCCTCGGCGTCTTTGACAGCGTTCATGATCGGTGTAACGCCATTCGCATTCTTATAGACACCTACACCCAAATCGATTTTGTCCTCGCGCGGATCATCCTTGAACATTTGCATCAGTTTCAGAATTTTATCCGCCGGTTGTGGTTGCAACGACCCAAACATTATACTTCACCTGTTGAAATTTTCACTGAAGAGCAGGCACCCCATTCGGCCCATGATCCATCATAAATTGCCCAATTATGGTGCCCAATACGCTCAAGTGCCAAAGCAAGGATACAGGCGGTTATACCAGACCCGCAGGTTGTGATGACCGGTTTCGTCAGATCACATTTTCCGGTCGTGAAGGCCGCCCGTAGCTCTTCGTTATCTTTCATTGTGCCGTCAGAATTGATTAACGTTGGAAATGGTACGTTGCGGGAGCCCGGGATGTGGCCGGAGGGCAGATTTTCACGGGGTTCCAGATCATGGCCACGGAACCGGCCCGTTGGTCGGGCGTCCACAATTTCACTCGACCCCTCTGCGGATGCATCCGAAACCTGTGTCAGGTTTCGAATCAAATGATTTTGAATGCGGACAGTTATATGTCGTTCACTTGGCTGTGGTGGGAGATCTTCTATGGAACGACCTTCCGAGCACCACTTCGGGAGTCCACCGTCCAGCACGGCAACACTCTCGTGTCCCATAAATCGAAACAGCCACCAAACGCGGGCCGCCGAGTTGACGCCCACACCATCATAGACGACAATCTGATGCCCATCGCCGATACCCATCCTGCGCATCCGTGAGGCGAACTTCTCGGCCGATGGTGCCATATGGGGCAAGTCGGATGTATCATCAGCGATGTCATCAATGTCAAAAAATCTTGCACCGGGGATATGCCCCTTTTCATACTCGGTTCTTGGATTACGCCGAACCGATGGAAGATACCACGAGCCATCCAGGATTCTCAGGTCGGGATCATCCAGATGCTCTGATAACCATTGGGTTGATACCAAGGTTTTTGGGTCACTCTTGAAGCCCGTCATTCAATCGCTCATCGGAAAGACATTGTGGAATAGCCGTCCCTTCGGTAGATCATCAATACCGATAATCTTTCGCAACCGGACAGGTCGTAGACATTCGTCAATTCAAATCCTCCAATATCAGACACAGACCCGACCTGTATTTGAACGGGTCTATATGTCGGGTCAGCTGCTTGCTTTCAGTAACCTCTGTTTCTTCCTGTTCCAATCACGTCTTGCCTGTGTCTCGCGAATATCTATAGTCTTCTTGCCCTTTGCAATGCCAAGTTTGACTTTTATCTTGCCACGGTGGTTAAAGTAGAGAACGAGGGGAACGAGGGTCATTCCCTTCCGTTGCGTTGCATTCCAAAGGTCGGAGAGTTGTTTGCGTGAGACGAGCAACTTTCTGCGGCGGCGTTCTTCGTGACCAAATGTCTTGGCTTGTCTATAAGGCTTGATGTACGAATTCACGAGCCAAAGTTCGCCGTCCTCGACGGCGGCATAGCTCTCCGCAATTTGGCCGCCGCTGTCACGTAGAGACTTGACCTCGGACCCCTCAAGAACGACGCCGCATTCAACATCATCATCGATTGAATAGGCAAATCGTGCACGTCTGTTTTCGGCAAGCACCTTGTAGTTTGGATCACTTTTTTTCTTTACCATGATTCTATCTTAAGACTAAGAGCCTGACCTAAAATTCCGACTAACCCACATCGTGTTTTGGTTTTTTACTGAATAGATCGCAAAATGAAGTATTTTAGGCTCTAAGAGCTTTTCACCACCCTTTGTCGCAGGAGTCTTCCATGGAATTTGTCGCATTGCGGATTGCCTTAAGATTGTCGAACAGATGACTGTTACCTTCCGAATGCTCTTATTGGTACCAAGCGCGTCTGCAATCGCAAGTCCCTATTCTTTGATCGTCCAACTACGGAATGATCATGATTTTTTCTTCATAGTTTAAGCGATGCGTGGAAACACTTATCTTCTGGAACTGATTTTGCCAATCAACCCGGATAATATGCGTTCTTCATAAATCTTCGTATGAGGTTGTTTGATGATATGGTCACGTTCATTTTTGAGAAGAATGAGAGGTTGGACAACGACCCAAGCGGGGCTCGTTACGGCTGCTTCCTTCCGGACCTGACCGGGTTGGCGAGACGCTTACCCGCACCAACCTCTCGGGGAGAGAATAGGAATTTCCTGCTTGATTCGCAAGCCAAAATCAAAAGAGGTTGATGGAAGTATACGGTGATTATCACTTCAGCACCCATCCGGTTCGCCTGATTTCATCCTGAGTGATGAACACTTTTGAATAACGCGGTTCTCATGGTATCTGCCAGAGAACCGAAACTTTGGTGTCGTAATTAACCGGGACCGGAATCAGCGGTTGATTGCAAGTCGAGTCTGGATGACCGCAGGTCACGGGTTGCGCCAAGCGACTCGGCGGTCCAACTGTTTTTCCGATCGGACTAGAAGATCGCGATCTTTGTTATCGCAGGCGAATCCCACGCCAAAAAAATATAGTATTCGGAGGTGAAATTCCTTCGACTTAGCACCGGCTGCCGTCAAGAGCCGCGGATTAATGTTGCCATTGCCGGTCGGTGCGACCAATGCGGCAGGGGAGTGCCCAGCTCCGCCGCGAACTCGGATACTTTCGTAAGAGCCGCCATCATATGGATGCCGCGGATGCCGCTAACGCCGGGTTTGCTATCGGGTCGGGTTCGGTAGAAGCCGCCAATAAAGTTTTGGGGATTATATACCTTGCTGTAACGGAAGATCGCTTTCTGAAGCGGGTATACTCCTGAATCCTTGATGAATCCTCCGCTATTGATTCCTAAACCCGTTTTCCGATATGGGAAGTAAAAGTCAATATATGAGGAACCGACCATGAATATCCTAAACGCTCTTACCCCCCCCTCAAATCTGGGGATCGTCAGGGAATAGACTCCTAGCGACGCTCGCCGCCGCGCTGGTGGCTATGGTGGTCGCCGCGCCGGTGGCGGCGCAGACCATAACCGCGCCGGGGCTGTACGGCCAGTTGGCTTGCGTGGGAGGGAGGGAACATAGAGGCCAGCCGCCGCACATCGGCATTAGCAGTGTGATAAATGCGAGTGGAACGCAAAGTCTTACTCCCAACAACTTCAACCAGATCACCTATTCATTTTTACGGGGACGCGTCGGAGACGCCGGAACCAGTTCATTCCCCGTCAAACTGAAAGTCTACAACGCAAGGACTGGCTCTGAGGTCGTCGATCGCGAAGCGGGCACGGTCAACTCAACGGACACGGCCCTGCCAAACACTGCGGTCAGTTTTAGCGCGGCCGAAAAGACGCCCTACTTCGCCATTCTCTATGCGGATGTAACGGGCCTTGGCGAAAGCAATCCGCTTGACACCGTGTGCTTCATGACCGGCGGCAGCTACACCATCAACAATCTTAGTATTAATAACGGCAGCAACGGGTGCTTCTCGATCTCTCCCCGCACCCCGCAGGACGTGCGCAACTGCCTGTGCGGGCGGCCCGCGTCGGGAAGCGTTACTATTGACGGATCGGCCGTGAGTTACGATTACTCCTCAATCCGGAGCAACTGGCAATGCGACAGTGCCGGATAACCGCCACTGAAACACGCACGCGGGGCGGTCTTCGGATCGCTCGCGAGTTTCCCGCCGTCCCATCCACGGGGCGGCGGTTTTCGTCTCGCCACACAAGAGAAAAACGTGGATTTACCCGTCCACCAGACGCTCGTTCCCCGCGATCCGCTCGCGGGCAAGGTTGCGGTAGGCTTCGGACAGTTCCACTCCGATCCACTGCCTTCCGACGGCGTTCGCGGCGAGCGCCGTCGATCCCGATCCCATGAACGGGTCAAGCACAATCCGGCCGGTGGTTGATTCTATGCAGCGTTGCGCCAGTTCAACCGGAAACGGAGCGGGGTGCGGGTTCTTTGATTCCTGCGGTATCTGCCAGACGCACCCGATAGCGTTCGCCTTTTTCGCCAGCCTGAACCGCGGCTTGCAGATCAGGTAGATGACCT
>JAPORU010000054.1 GCA_026710045.1 Aestuariivita sp.
GTCCATGAGTACATTTTCCTAGCTTTTTGAATGGTTGATCGGTGGCTGTTTTTTTCTCTTTGGAGCTGCTTTCGCTTGAGCGTGGTTAGATCAGATGGGCGGTTGCCACCGGTTGAAGATTATGTATCTGAAAATACAATTTCATTTCGATATACGGCATGGGATTCCGTCCCGACATTGACGGCAGAGGCCATCGACAAGGCCATTAGACATTGCGCCCGTTTCGAAAAATTCGCCAACTACAAAGGTGGTGGCGCCGTAAATATGTGGTCGCCTGAAGAAATTCATACGTTTACATGCGATGAGCAAAAAATAGATGATGGAGCGGTCATTGCAGGACAAAGCCGACGACCGAACAGCCACTACACTTCGACCACAGTCGTAACTTATTAACAATTGGCCGCAGCTTGTTGTCGGTGACCAATTGAAGGTTAGTTAGGATGGCACCTTTTATCATGTTGGGGTTGATTTCGGTAGAGGGCTGAGCGTACGTTTTCGCCCTCTACTGAAATCGACCCCTTAACGCCCTTTTCTGCACTTAGCCTGAATCAACCCCGTCAAGGGTATAACTCTAAAATCTTGTCGTTTTGACCTCTTCGTGCGTAAAGGGTCGAATTCACTGCACCCGAACTTCGACTGCAACGGGGCCCTTTCGATTAAAACGAAGTTTGAAACTCACACTAGTTTGCATTTGAAGATCCTCGAAATTTGAATCTATCAACGTCGACATATGGGCAAAAATTGCCTTTGGAAAATGACCAAAACGAATGAAGAAAAAGCGGTTTTTGATTGACTCGATAGCCCCGGCATAGCTGCCCAGTTTCGCGGTAATCATGTCGTCAGTTGTGGGGGCTAATTTACGAAATCTCTCTGGTGCCTTTTTATCAATCTCGTCAAACAAGCTTATGCTGTCTTCAATTTTACCGGCCCAAAATAAAAATTGTGCATATTGAAAACGGGCCTCAAAATATTGGTCCCCGACACCAAAACTTGATCGGAAATGAGACTCGATTTCGTTATTGTTTACTTCTTCTATACCAAGTTTTAGGAGCGCCATCTGTAAATGTATTTTTTTGTTCTCAGGAAATCGTTCTAGCGCTTTTTCCAGTGTAGAAACAGCCTCCTCCTGAGACCCTGCGGTTTTTTGGATTTCTGACAAGCAAGTGAAAGCACCTATATTTTTTGGGCGCTTAGAAATCGCTTTCTGAAAAGTACTTGATGCTTTTTTACCTTCTCCGAGCTTCCGCCATAAACGTCCTTCAGCCTCAGGAAATTCTGCTTCGTTAGGAAAATCCTGCTGGGCACGCTTCAGTCTTTCAACGGTTTTTTCTACTTTTTCATTAAAATCGACAAGCTCATGTTCTTTTGGGTTCTCGGAGAGATTGATCAGAAAATCCTCTATCTCGTCAATTAATAACTTGCAAAAGCTGAGATCTTTTCGTGAGTTTTTCCCCATAATTTTGTCTAAGTATGACCGAGATCGGTTCCTGAGTTGTGCGCTCAGAATCTCTGATTTAACTGCCTTTGCCTTTCGCCTAGCAACTTCTGCCAGCGTATGGATATAAATATGATTGATACTATCAATCTCGTGGGCAGTTTCAGCTAATTTCTGAGCTTTATCAAGTGACCCATTGGCGTGAAGATACTCAAAAATAGCTGCTTGTTGATAAATAAAGGCGGCACTTGGTAACATCTTAATTGCTGTCTCGAATATCTTCCTTCCAACTTCGATTGAGGAAAAATTTTGCAAAAGTGATCGACCTTTGCAGATATTTTGAAGGACACGTTTATCCGAAGAAAATCCGATATCTATCCCGATAAGAATTCTTGATAACTGCCGCCCTTTGTCTTCATCGTTCGGGCACGCAGTCTTGAATAGAATACCCGAAACTCGCGTGTGCCTTGTTCTATAGCCTTTGTCTCCAGTATACGGATCAAAAACAACGCTGACGATGTCTTGTAATGGCGCAAAGAATTTTTCCTCGAAATCCCTGAAATGAATTCCACTTATTCTGGATACAGCCCCCGCCCGCGCAACAACGCCAAATTTATGCAATGTTGCGATGTCCAAATAAAGTTGGCGGGCTGTCTCTGGTAATATCTTATCGAACTCTTCAAGGATGATGTGTTCAAATGGTTTCCCCTGAGTTAATTCGTGGAGCGCAACGAGCAATTGTCTGTCCGCTTGGCTTTCCTCCATGAATGCCGCAATTCTATCTGCTTTGCTCTTATGCTGAAGTTGTCCAAGACAGTTGTAACGCTCCAATAAATCAACAAGATCTTCGGCTTCTTTCTTACTAAGCCTTCTTAAATTGAATAGTTTGGGAGTATACTCTTCTTCAAGTTTTTCACAATAACTTCCCCAATCAGCGGTGCGCTCAGACGCCATGACGGTAATTGGTATTGACTTATCTGCGAGACTCTTGAGGAGCATCGCAATTGTTTCCACATGAAGGGAAATTTGATCTACAAAAAGCAAAACACGTTTGCCCGTTAAGCTGTAAAGTTCTTCAAAAACTTCAACTTTCGGATGGCCCGAGCTTCTTAACCAAACCACTATTTCATCTAATTGAACTGCGATGCTATAAGCCGCCCTCCGAAGAGCAATCGTCTTTCCAGATCCAGCAGCTCCCTGAAGCAAGAAAAGCTCTTGCGTATGTTCTTCCGCTACATCTAAAGCGGCATAAATCATTTTTTCAGTCGTGTTTCTATTAAAGTCATAATTTCGTACGATGCAGCACCAACCGTTATCATGACCCGAAAAGAATTTTTCGGGGGAGACCTCATCAAATGAAATTCCAGAATGGACATATTCCAAATCCATCTGAAAACTGTTTTTCAAAAGTTCCGATCCGGACTTTTGAGAATGGAAATGTCGTTTATATGGTGTATTAATAATGTCTTCTGGAAGCTTCAGAACCTGAGATAATTTAGGCACTTGGTCATCAAGAGCGCAAATAAATTCCCCAAATGTACTATTAATTACTTCGACGTTCTTTGTTGCCCATAGGCGCCTGTCATGGTCGTCACCATTCGGGGAAACGATATACCATCCCGGTCGTGTGCCGGGGTCAATGTCGTAGATAAGAGAACGCAAATGACTGTCCGTAAATTGATACCCCACAAAAATAAGAGGTGATTCCTGCGCCCATTGCCGAAGTCTGTTGAAAAGCTGCTCCCTGTTTTTTAGGAATTGATGATAATGCTCATTTGAGAGTATCAATGGGATATCTGGGTCTAGCCTGTGGTTAAGACATCCGTGTAGTTTCAACAGTGCCACAGGATTTTCCACTGTCTGCAAACGATCATCGTACGGCTCGGTATCTTTTACGAAAGGAAAACAAATTTGCTTTTTGTCCAAACTTGAAGCGTATCCTTCCTCAACAAGTCTGTCATAATTTGTTGTGACTAATCCACGCCAACGAAACTCTGTCAATTTTTGATGAGCCTTGGAAGGTTTGAACCCCTCAAGTAAGCTAAAAATCTCATCAAACACGGCTGGTGCCCCAGCGGCGCTAGAGATTGCCATTTCAGAGATCGTTGCAAGATCACGTTTTTCATTTTTAATTCCAAGAAATTTCTTAGCCAGATGATCACGTAACTGCTCACCATTTGGCGGAGTTGAACCAGAAGGGTTTTTAGACTCTTTTGAAGCACCCGCGCCCAAAACAATAACTACGCGCTGATGCTTGACTGCTTCAATAAGTATATGTGGAAGCTGTGTGGCGGAATTATCTTCTCGTGCCGTCATTGATTTGCCCTTTTGTTCAATCGAAGAATACACCTACGCGCACTTGGGGTAGTCGTATAGTTTGTGCGCTGAACTACGTTAAAGAAGAACAAAGCTGGACCCGCCGGGCGGAAAACCGCTGGGTAGAGGCTGGGACCCATCCCAAAAACGGTCGTTTGCGGGACAATGTCGTTATCTGCTATCTTTCCTTATTTTTCTACGCTTAAACTGTTCGTTTATCCGTCCCAATATTCAAATATGTCCAAAAATGATCACAAGGGTTTATGGGACAGTCTGATCGTCTATAAAAACGACCTCTTTTTTCACTCTTAACGGAGTTGAGCGAACAAACTATACGATTACCCCTATTATGTCTTGCATGCACTGGAACCAAGAAGTCCGAAATAGCTTCCTTTTTTTCACCAGCATTACATGACCAAAATGGTAATCCTTTTTGTTAGGAAAGTAAGCCGTATTTACGGGAACGTTGATTGTTGCTATGAATTGACCGAGTATGCCAATCGTAACTTGAAAACAATCCGGTCTAGGCAGAAATATGACAATCGAGCCGTCTACAATTTGACAAAATTGTCTGGGGATCAGTAGTCCATAATTGTCATCGGACGGTTTTTCATGAAGATAGCTATCGACATATGCTTTTACGGTTTTGGTAATGGCCAAATACTCACCATCATTAGATCCTAGTTTTGCCGGGTTTATCATCATTACTTGTCGGAGGTGATGGTGATCCACGAAATCTCTGAATGCCCTGCCGTAAGCGTAGTAGCCAGCCGCAAGCCCGACTTTCGCGGCGAACCGGACCGGGAGATCGATACTCAGGCTCGTGTTGAGGCAAATAGTACCTTTCCCGGATTTCTCTTGTCGATCTCGCGCGTCCCAAAGGCGAATGCCATGCTTACGATGGAACCGAACCTGAGCTGATCGGTTGTCGTCTCCATAGCTGGCATTTTTAATTATAGCCCATGGTTTCTTTCCACTATGCCCGCGAGCGTCATATTTCGTACGCCGTATCGCAATAAGGAATTCGTTCGAAAGCTGTCCGTCAAGTTCGCTGCCCAGCTTCGAATTAAATTCTGCATTAACTGGAATTTTAAATCCATTGGTGCCGCCCAATGCAACGGGGTCATGCTACACTCACAGCGTGCCGCGATATCCGCGCCCGCATCCAGCAATGTTATCACGGCTGCAGCCGATCCAAAATGCGCGGCAAAATGAAGCGGTGTGTAACCCAGACTATTTCGCACATTTGTAACCTTTCCGGAATCCAACGCCCATTGGACATCATCCGGTGTCGCCACCTCAAAGAATTGTCTTGTGTTCCCATCCGACAAATGAACAGCACGGGTCTTGTTCACTGCAACAACGCCGGCCACGATATTAGCCTGATCTTTAAAAAAAAGCCACGAAAGGTAAAAACATCACGCTTGAAAAAGTCGTGCAATACTTGCTCAACTTTAAGGATCATTATGATGCCATTATTGATCAGCAAGCCAAACAACGCAGAAAGCAAGCAATAGCCAATGCCGGGATAGGTCTTGTTGACAGCAAAGGCAAAGCGCTTTGAAATTGAAACCCCCGGCGTACGGCCGGGGGGCTATCAAAAGTAAAATCGTGTTTTGAACGTTCACCGCAGCCCATACTATTGTCTAAATATGGAATTGAAAAATGAAGTTGTTGCCCTTCCAAAGAAAATTCATTGCGCAGGCCATGAAACGCGACACACAGATCGCGGCTTTGTGCTTACCGAGGGGGAACGGCAAGAGTACATTAGCGGCTCACATGGCCTTCAGATGCTTGTCTCCGGGGGACGCATTTTTTGAGCCGGGTACACAATCCTATTTCATTGCCGCCAGCTTGTCGCAGGCACGGCGGACAAACTTTGGGATCTTGCGAGGCATGATTGATGATGCCGGGATGTCGGATCAATACCGGATAACGGACAACGATGTCGCGGCGGCGTTGGTGCTATCGGCGGGTGAGCATGAACGGCAGTCGCGGAAGGGATCGTTCTTGCAAGGTCTTGAGTCAATCACCAATGCCATGAACGATGTCTTTGGTCGTCAATCGCAATTCCCGTAGGTCTATCAGGCGCGGGGTTTATGACACGCGACGATGGTTTCGGTTGCGCAATCACGCATACCCGAACCCGTCTGTTGCAAAGATTCGACCCAGATTACGCTATATAGTCCAGCAATCTCAAATATCTTGGATCAGAGCCAAGGGATGGATCGGTCTCAACAATAAGTTCCAGAATTTCTGGTAATTGATAGGGTTTGTAGATCAGATCGGCCGGTATCACCTGATCCAAAAAATCGAGAACCGTTTTCGGGAAACGGCCCGCAAGGGATTTGGTGCTGTCCGTGGTTTCAATAAATCCAAAGAATGAATAGGAGAAGTCGTCCGGTTTGAACGGAACCAGGAATTTCTTGACCGCTGCGTACACCTCGGGAAAATCATTCTCCGTGTGTTCAAGCAAATTCACCCATTCCCGCGAGAGAAAGGATGTCCGAAACTTCAGGTCCTGGGGCCAGTTTGTGTTCACAAACGGAATGACCCGTTTGGTCCAGCCATTCTTATTGCGTCGTCCTGTTTCACATAGATGGGAAACAAACTGTCGTCTGCGCTCATTAGACATGGATCGCAGTACAGCTCTCATCTCGGTTTTCGTGAGACCGTCCGGCTTGTCTTGGCGAAAGAGACCCATGCAGACAAGCCACTCGCTCAAGCTATCTGACAGTTCGTTAGCCCATGTAAATGTGTCGAACCGTTGTTGCAGGTCCAGCAAGGGTTGCCTGACAAGCACCGCCAGATCATCACGAGGTGGTGGATTATAAAGAAAGCCGTTCCAGGCCGGCTCCATGGCCGGATGATCGGCGCCCAGCAGGGGAAAAAGTCGCTCCCGGCTCCATTCCGGATCAACCTGTATGAGACGGCCGAACTCTTTCATTGTCATTGCGACGGCGTGGGCTGATCCCTCCCCCGGGGCGGAAAGGAGCTGTTCGAAGCGCTCCTTGACAGGATCCGGGATTTTGGATGCAGGTTGGTCGGGAATGGTTTTCAACAGCGCCTGGGTGCATTGCCCGATCGGTCCGTTAAGCGCATGATCAAGTGTGCGCCGCGCATTCGGGTTCTGACCGTCGGACAACAACGGGTCGCCATAATTTGAACGGGTTGCGTCTGCGCCGTCGCTCAGGATGTTTTCTACGATGTGATCGTACACGGACCAGGCCAGATCCGCATCAAGCCGGAGGATCCCTTCGATGTTCTTGTTAAGCCAACTTCCCAAATCGAACCGCATCTCTTGGAGTGTATCCTGTGGCACGCGCCGGAGCCGGTGCAGGACTACGCGCATCAGTCGTGGATCATTGTCAGGCATCTCCCGAATCATCTCCGACCAGAAAGCGGTGGGGTAATCGCCTTTTCTTCCAACAGCCGTCAAGGCCGCCAGCGCCTTGCGCGGGCGGTTCCGGATCAACCCCGTGAACGGTTGGTATCGGACAAAATGGTCCCAATCCCGGTCTGGAAGGCCCCGCACCGTGTCGATAATCTCATGGACCGGTCGATCAACCAGTACATCCGGTGTGTCATCGGTACGGACCCAACCGCTGCGGACTCCCGATTCAATGACGATGGAGTCCGCCCAGGCATCCTGCCATTCCGGAATCAAGGTCATCATATCCGATAAACGTTTCTTGTACCCGGACGATAGAGCACACCCCCGGTTTTCAAGATACCGGCCATAACAGGCTGCGGTTTCATTCTGCCACTGTGGATATCTTGCATCCGGCCATCCCTCCCGTTGGTCCGGACCCTTCAGGATGCGTTCGAACAACCGAATTTGATCATCCGGTGAAAATTCCGCCCATCGGTCCGCCAGAAGGAACAGCAGTTCGCGTTTAACCGCCGTATCCCAAAAAGCGTCCTGATTGAAAGACAAAACAATATTAACCACCAGATCAGGTTCAAAAACGCCTTTCACGTTCAACGCATACAGTTTCAGCTTGCGGAAATAGAATTGGTCTGTTGCAGGCCATGTCAAGGCGTGCCCTTTTGCAAGGGTAGGGTTTTGTCTTGCAATCCTGTCAAACAATGCCCTGAAAAGAGGGAGAATTGACGCCGACTCTAAATGGTGTAATTCACCGCTCACTGAGCGTCCTGGGTAACAGGTCGGCGTTCGGAGAAACTGTGTACCCATATCCGATAACAGTTCCGCCGCCGCGAACAGTTTTTCCTCCAGGATCCGGAACACGGGTTCCAACGCTGTATCGGGAACATCAAAATCCTTGTGGGATCGCTTCGGAAATTCGACTTGAAACACATCTTGCGGTTGGAAATCCTCCCAACGTGCGGGTACTTCATTGGAGCGAATAGGCTGACCCTGTGTGTTGATCGTGATCTTGGGATGAAACACGCGCCGAAAATCTCGAAGCACGCCGAGCATCCAGCCTTCGACGGCGATCCGGCGCTTGAGATCAAAAATGTTTTTGTCATGCGAGACATTACGGGGATCATTGCGGTGATAGACGAGAAGCAGACTCCAGATCGTGCGAGCACGGGCATCAAGAGTGGACTCGCTTAAGGCCCATTCGATCACATGCAGCAGACGCGGATGAAGGCCGCTCTGCTGGGTCGCCCACCAGGCTACAGTTGGATGGTCGAGCGATTGCCGGATCCATTGTATGAGATAGCCAAGCCTTGCCGTCACGGATCCAAGTTGGGTATACGGTCCGACAAGAGCTCCGGATTCACGGGAAATGTGCTCTTCGGGCAAAACCGCCAGCACGTTCATACTTTCGGCTCCTTGCCCGAAATCCACGTCGACTCCGTAGGTTGTATCCTGGGGATCACCTTGTGTGCCCATGGAACGTGTGCCCGTGGAACGGATAATTGCATCAAGGACGCATAACCACTCAGGATGGACATCCGTGCCCGCTTCGGCAAATTGTTTTGCACCGTGCACAGTGCTGAGGACGTGTGCGAACTGGCCACGTTCGTGCGGGGTCAGGGTTTTTGGATCGTTTCGGGCGCGTTGAATGACCGATGTTTTCCAACGAACCGGGTTATCCGCGTACTCGGCCCATGCCGCGATTGTCTTCCACAGATCATCATGACAGGCATAAGCGATGGGGATCGCGCGATCGCGCCATTTTCCCTTGATGTCTTCCAGGTTTCCCTTGGCAAAAACGTAAGGGCGGGAACGGGTGTTCTCCTCTTGATACCGGCCTTCAAACAAGTATCGAACCGGCGGGTCATCGGCCTGATAGCCGATCAGTACGACGGTGTAGCGGTCAAGGAGGGTCTTGAGGAAGTTTGCGGCCCATCCCTCGGACAGATAGGCCCGACCAAAATCGGCACCGCTCAATATAAGGCGTTGTTCATGGGAACCGGGGTCTGCGAGACGACCGTGCAAATAGGTTATGCCCTCGATCGGTTCGTTCAGCGACAGATCCGGTAATCGGGGTGGAACATGAATACGCAGCGTTTTGTTGGGATCACTCCCTTCGAACAGCCGGTCAAAGTTGGTGGTGACAACCTGCGGTATACCGGCTTGATTGGATGAGATGCGCTTGATGAGGTTATGCTCGCGGCCAATCTCCCTACCGGTTCGATCTGCAGTAAGCCGGCGCGTGACTAGGGCATCCACCTCCGTTCTTTCGTATTCGCGGTAGATCAGGGTGAAAATATGATCCAATGGGAATGGAGCGTACGATAATTCCTTGTGCCAGGGTTCAAACGCCTTCCTGATCTCGGAGTCTTTTGGGATATCCAGAATAGGGTCATCAATCACACATCGGGTCAAATCAGCAAAGTTTGGCAGGCCCGAATTGGAAGAAACCCCCGCGCCACAGAGGAACACAACACGCCCTTCGTTACGGCGTTTCAGGAGAAAGTCAGGTAGGGTTGGTCCGTTTGCATGAAATTTCATAATTGGTCCCACCTTTTTTGGATACACTCAAGACCCGTCAGAAATCGCCGCAGGGCGCGTGTCTTTGGTTATGAGCGTGGGGGGGGGTTCTATCTCAAGAGCGATTGGCGCTCTGTGAGCCATTTTCGCGGCTCTCGTGGCGTCTAAATTCGTTCGGTAGTCTGTTGCCTAGGTTCTGAACCCCTTTGCCGTCCGAACATCCTGTCGAATAGGGGCACTGCGGTTCATCCTCTCAAGCCATTTTCGCCTCTCCGGATTGACCGGCCTCGGCGGATTGTGAATGGCATTATGGCACGTCTGGCAAAGACTTTCAAGATTGTCCATATCCCACGGGTCACCGCCGTCGTTGATCGCCCGCCTGTGATGCACAACCTTCGCCTCGGTCACCACATCGCACCGCTCGCACAACGGATTCATCTCCAGCTTCTGCAACCGCAGGTTCCGCCACCGCCGCGTCTTCAGATAGACATCGTAGTTTCGCGGTTTTGCCATATCTTCTTCCTACCCAAGCTGCATCACAATCGGTAACGCCACAGGGCGTCCATACGGACCCCAAAGACGCTCCGCCGCACCCGCCGCCAACTTCAACGCCGCGCTCACGTCATCCCGTCCCTGGTTGTGCTTGCCCTTCTTCTGCATCTCCAAATTGCCATGCTTGTTCTCAATCACCATCGTCGCCGCCAACGACTCCCCGAACAGATTGGCCGACTCATCGACCGACAACATCCCATCCAGGGCCGCCCGCCGCAACGCCCGGATGTCCGCATCGGCCTCCGAATACCGTGTCCGCCGCACTTCACCGGCTCCAAGACCCGCTCCCTCCAACTCGTGAAACCGGAACAGATCACTCACCGCCAGCACATACGACCCGAACCGACGCGCAATCTCCTGCACAATCATGAACGCCGGCGGCTGTTTCTGCCCATCCGCTACAATCAGCAACCCCTCATCGATCAGTTTCTGATACGCCCCGAACGGCACACCGTCCCGTTCCTCCTGCTCCGCAATCGACGGGATACCCGGGCAAATGGCAAACGCCTCGATCCGTTGCGACTCCCAGAACGCCACCACAGCGCTCCACGCCCGGTTGCTGCCCATGTCAATCCCGATCACCGGATGACCGTTCTTCGGCTGCGGAACCCGCGCCAGAACATCCTCCCACTGATCCACCGTCAACAGAACCTCCGTTTCGTCCGCTGTCGGCTGGTTCAGCCGGTACGTCAGGAAACTGGCCTTTTTCGACGGATTGGACTTGGCTTGCTTGAGACGACGCATCAACTTACGCCGCGAATTTGGGAAATTCCACATTACCGGATTGACCCGCGCAATCTCCTTCTTCCGGTTCCATTTCCGGCGATCCCCCATATACGCCATTACATACCGGCCTTCATCCGGATCATGCCCGTTCGTCACCAGATCATAGTACCAATGACCGGCATGCAGTGCATTCGGTCCCAGCGTGCCAATGTAGATGATCTTCATATCATCCCCCGGCTTGCCCTGGCCTTCCTCGATGGCATCCGCCATCTGCTGCCCGCCATTAATTTCCCACGCCCCCGGCTCGTCACCGATCAGGAACCGCACACCCAGCAGACCCTGCGCCGTCTTGTGGTTGGCCGGTAACGCCTCAATGCGCGTCCCCGTGTCCCTGTGCGTAATATTCGCCTGCTGCGTCGACTCGTTGACCGTGTAATCCTCACTATCCCCAATCATCATCCGCAACGACCGAAACGACGTGCGCCGCGCCTGACCCAGCGATACCGACACAATGTATGACAACCCGCCCGGAATGTGCAGCTCATCCCCCGGCGTCAGGAACCTATGCGCCAGGTACGCCATCAGACTGGTCTTCCCATTCCCCCGCCCAATCGACAGACACGCAACATCAATGTTGGGATCCAGCGCCTTCTTCAGAAACTTCTCCTGGAACGGAAACAGCTCAAACGGCGGCGCAAGGTTGTTTTTCGCCAGTGTTTTCATGTGCTATATATATACGGATGTATTGGGCTGCGGTAGCCGTTTGCCGTCTTGATTTTACTTTGGACCGCCCCCCGGCATACGGGGGCCATCGGCAGAGAGGCGAGGGTCATTGTCATCGTGGGTCATAGACCACCCAGTCACGGCCTTGCAAGTCCTGCCACGTCAGACGGAACGGGTGGTTCTTGGTCTTGCCTGTTCGAAAGTTATCGGCGTACATGATGAGCTGGCCGTTCTTCAGCATGATGCGGACAGAGATAGGCCAGCGTTTGCGGCGTATCAACTCGCCGCGTGTCAGCACGGCTTGCGCCCAGACAAAGTCGCCACGGAAATCCGGCATCACGGCATCCGTGCGGCGAGAGAGAGCAGTGAAGGGAAGGCGTTCGGTCTTTCGGGTGCAGACAACGACGGTCACACCAGCGTCCCCAGAAACACCGCACAACCAATCCAAGCGGCAACCTGAACGCCAACCAGTGCCACCAGCAACCGTTGCAAGGGCGTTGTGCTACTACTGGTATCAATCATGTAAATCCGGGCGGTGTCGTTACGTTTGTAAGAATGAAACATGATGCGGATTATCTATCAAACGGCACCGGCAAATGCACGACGAAGTGACTGCGATAATTGTCAACGTTGCAGCGATGCCACCCTCTTCAGCGCATGGTCGAGAGCAACAAAGTTCACGTCCTTGCACCATAAGGTAGCCATCTTTGCACTATGCATTACCTCATGCGTCATTATTCTTTTATTTTTAGCAGGAACCGTCCCGAAGGTCACGAAAGGGACAGGTTTCCTGCTAAAGAACAGGAACCTGTTCTTTCTGTTCTTCTGTTGGAAATTCATAAATGCCTGAAAAATAAAGAAAAAATATAGTCAACCCATCTTTAACATCTTGTGCAAAAAAGTTATGATATTCAACACCTCACCGTTTCAACTCTGAAGTGCACCACCGAGCTTCTCTCCAGACCCCGGTGTCTTGCTGAGGGGGTGAGGAGGAGCTGGATGGTAGAGGACGGTTT
>JAPORU010000072.1 GCA_026710045.1 Aestuariivita sp.
GCACGGATAAATGATACTCGGCTAAAAAAATTAACTGTTAGGGTGCTGAACAATTACAATTTTTCTTTCCTAAAATTCAATCCTCATTAGGTTGTCGACAAAAATGTCGGCAGTTCAAATCTGGGAGGAATTTTAATGAGAGCTCATGTTCGTCAGATTACAGCCGCTGCATGTTTGGTGGGATCAACATTGTCAGTCGCGTCTGCTGCCGCTGAAACCAAGACAATCGCCATCGCGAATTTTGGATCGCATCCGCAATTGAACGCAGTTGCCCAAGGATTTCAGGCCGCCATTGCCGCCGCAGATGTTGATGCCAAGATAACAGTTGACCACGTTAACTTTGACGCAACATTGCTGCCACAGATGTTCTCAAAGATCGAGGTATCCGACCCAGATATGATCGTATCGATTACAACTCCGGTTGCTCAAAATATGCTAAATATCTTTGGAGACAGCGGCAAACCGTTGTTGTTCGGCGCCGTCACTGATCCCGTCTCTGCGGAGCTTGTCCCCAGTTGGGATGCAGGTGGAAAGAACATCACAGGTGTGGCGGATGCTTTGGATATCAAGGCAACCTTGGAATTCATCAATCGGTTATTCCCTGATGCGGATACAGTTGGCGTCCCTTTTAATCCAGCCGAAGCGAATGATCTCGCAACGCTGAAGCTTTTCGAAACCCATGGACCTGAACTGGGTCTCAAGATTGAAAGCGTCGGCGTCGACAACACCAACGATATCATGGCGCGCGTTACGTCGCTTTCGACATCAGCAGATGTGATTTATGGACCTGCATCAAATATGATCCAACCTGCGATTGCTGCGGTTGCGACTGCGGCGACGCAAATGGGTAAACCAGTGGTCAACATGGATGACGGTCCAGTCAATGAGGGTCTTATTCCTGCCGGATTTACTGTTAGTTACTATCGTATCGGTGAAATGGTGGGTGAAATCGCCGTGCGTGTGCTTGCTGGTGAGACGCTCGAAAGCATCTCGCCACAAAAGCCCAGCTTTGACGACCATAGCATGGTGATCTCTCGGTCAGCCATGGCCAGTGTCGGGGCCACGATTCCGGAAACATTCAATGACTGCGATTGTATCGTTGACTAACCCAATTATTGTGCGGTACGCATAAACCGAGATTTTTGATGCTGCACATTCTAGGGGCACAAAAGACCTTTTTCTCCGGTAAGCCTGACGAAAAAGTGGCCCTTGATGGGTTGAATCTAACCCTTGACAAAGGCGAGTTTGTGGTTGTCATCGGCTCCAACGGCGCCGGGAAAAGCACGCTTCTCAATGCCATTTCCGGCTCGCTAATGCTGGACTCGGGAAGCATTCATATTGGCGGCCACGACGTTACCAGAGTATCGGTTCACCAACGGGCGCGTTATGTGGCGCGGGTATTTCAGGACCCAATGAAAGGCACGGCAGCCGGCATGACAGTCGCGGAAAATATGCTGCTGGCAGAGCTGCGACAGTCTAAAGCCCGGCTGCGTGTCGGACTGACAACGAAGCGCCGCGATTGGTACCGGGAGCAGCTTTCCTACCTGAAACTTGGCCTTGAAGATCGCCTTGACACACGGGTTTCGCTACTGTCCGGTGGTCAGCGTCAGTCACTTTCTCTGGTAATGGCTGTGATGGACGAGCCCAACATTCTGCTCCTTGATGAACATACGGCAGCGCTCGACCCGCGTACTGCGGCGCTTGTGCTTGATGCAACGATCCGCGCGGTTGACATTTTCAAATTGACGACGCTGATGGTCTCGCACAATATGCAGCACGCGGTTGATTACGGCACTCGTATTTTGATGCTGGAGTCTGGCAAAGTTAAGTTTGATATCGCCGGTGATGATAAGGTGTCCGTGACGATTAGCGGCCTAACCGATCATTTCTCGGTCAAGACCGACCGAATGCTGCTCGGTGCTGAATATGCTTGAGGTGTTTTCCGTTTTTTGGGCGTTGGTCCCGGTCACATTGGCGCAGAGCTTGATCTTAAGCTTTGTCGTTCTCGGCGTCATGATCCCGTTTCGGATATTGTCCTTCCCCAACTTGACCTCGGAGGGAGCTTATCCGCTTGGCGGTGCAGTGTGCGCGGTTGCGCTTTTAGCGGGTGTGCCGGCCTTCTTGTCCATTGCGCTGGCATTTACGGCTGGTTTTCTGGCGGGAACGCTGACCGCATTCATTCACCTGCGTTTCCACATTCACACACTTCTGGCTGGAATCTTGGTCACGACAATGCTCTATAGTGTGAACCTCAGGATTCTGGGAAAGCCCAACATTCCGCTGTTTCGCGAGATTAAGGTCTTCGATTATCTTGCTTTCCCTTTCCTTTCGATCAATGCTGGCAAGATACTACTCGCAGGGTTGCTGGGTTTGTTGTTCGTCCTGACGTTGCGGTTCTGGTTCAACACTGAGCGTGGGATTGTTATGCGGGCCGTTGGAGACAACTCCGATATGGCTGAGGCGCAGGGCAATAATGTCAATCGTTCGATCTTTCTAGGCATCGGTGTGGCCGGAGGCTGTTCCGCCTTCAGCGGGAGCCTGATGGTTCAAAGCCAGTCTTTTGTCGACGTGAATATGGGACTTGGTATTCTGATTAATGCCTTGGCTGCGCTGATGATCGGTGAGGCGATTACAGGGAGGGAACGGCTTCTGAAACAATTGGCGGCACCTTTCATTGGCTCAATCATTTACTATCAATTGATTTCCTTTTGCTTGGCTGCGGGACTAGCTCCAAGCGATCTGAAGATTGCTACTGGTATCTTCGTGATTGCTATGCTGGCCGGTCCGACGCTGATTCAGAAAAGACCGGTCCGAATGGCGCATGAGAAGATACGCGAATGACGCAGGTTACTTATAATCTCGAACAGTGGCCTTTTATTCGCCCTTTCAAATTTGCGGGGTTCACGATTGACGTGCTCGAATGTGTTTATGTAACGGTATCCCGCAACGGAAAAACAGGACATGGAGAGGGAGTTTACCCAGTAGTGTTCAATGTAACGATGGAGCAAATAAAGGCAGATCTGGATAAGGTCATCGCGCAGGTTGCTGATGGGGTGGATCCGGAGGCCGCGTGTGCTGCTTTACCTGCTGGTCCGGCTAGAAATGCGCTCGACTGTGCGCTATGGGATTTGTGCTCGAAGGAGAGGGGTCAAAGTATTTGGGAACTTGCGGGTCTGTCCGAAGGACCAGCTGCAATCAACGTTGATCAAACCATTAGCCTCGGAACCAGTCGAGAAATGGCCGATGCGGCCCGAGCTTCGAGCCACAATATTCTGAAAATCAAACTCGATAATCAGGACATCGTCGAACGCATCACCGCTATCCGAGAATCGCGACCTGACGTGGAGTTGATTGTAGACGCGAACCAAAGCTGGACGATTGACCTGCTGCAGAGTGTTGTTGGAAGATTGGCAGAACTTGGGGTTAGGATGATCGAACAACCTGTTTGCTCTGAACAAGATGAAGAACTTACTACAATCAAAAGCCCAGTGCCGCTATTCGCCGATGAGTCTTGTCATGTCGCAAAAGATGTCGCTCGGTTGAAGAACGGTTATCAGGGCGTGAATATTAAGTTGGATAAAACGGGGGGTCTGACAGAAGCCCTCGCTGTGGTTAAGGCGGCCCGACGGGCGGGTATGGGTGTGATGGTTGGCTGCATGTCGGGAACGTCGCTTTCCATGGCACCTGGTTATGTGATCGGGAGTCTTGCTGATTGGTCGGATCTGGATGGTCCGTTGCAACTGGCATCGGATCGGACACCTGCAATGCAATACCGCAACGGTCAGTTGAAACATTACGACACTACTCTTTGGGGATAGAAAGATACGGATTGCGGCAATGACTGACTTAAAGACTCCCTACCTGATCTACCTTGGAAATACGCAGATCCAGGGACTTGCAAAGACCGGCCTTGGTCTTGTCTACTGGCGACCCGAGCGCTGTCTTGGACAACTCCGGGAAGAGGGCTGCGTTGCTGATCTCGGGATACCGGACATGGGAATCGCCGAAGCTGTTATTGCAGGTGCGCGGACTCTGGTTTTGGGAACAGCGTTTATAGGCGGTCTGATGCCATCGGAATGGACCGGCAGAATCGTCGAAGCGTTGGAGTCGGGCCTAGATGTAGCCTCGGGCCTGCACATACCTCTACGCTCGTTTCCAAATATCGCAAAGGTGGCTCGAACGACTGGTGGTGTTCTTCACGATGTCCGTTTGATGAAAGGACCGTTTCCAGTTGCCAACGGATTGCCTCGTTCCGGGCAACGTCTTTTGGCATTAGGGACTGATTGTGCTGTAGGAAAAAAATATGCTGCCCTAGCGATCCACCGAGAAATGATCGCCCAAGGTATGGATGCGACTTTTCGAGCCACAGGTCAGACCGGCGTCCTGATTGACGGTCAGGGGATTTGTGTGGACGCTATCGTTTCCGATTTTGTCGCTGGCGCGGTTGAGCAACTGACACCGGCTGCTGAGGTGGACCATTGGGATGTCATTGAAGGGCAAGGTGCGCTTATACATCCAGCCTATGCTGGAGTTTCACTGGGATTGTTGCATGGCGCGCAGCCAACAGCCTTTGTCGTTTGTCATGAAGACGGGCGTGAGGAGCTATCGGCCTTTCCCGGTCATAAGACCGCTAGTATCGCCGAAATTATTGATCTTACGGTGTTGTTATCTCGGCGGGTCGCACCTGGGATCAGATGCGTCGGCATCTGTCTCAATACCTCTCAATTGAACGAAGCGGAAGCCCGAGAACGTCTGACCGATCTAAGTGTTGAATACGGTGTGCCCGCATGCGATCCGGTGCGCTTTGGCGTAAGCGGAATTGTACGTAATCTTCAATGATCGTGAGACGGGCGTGTTGGCAAGATCTTTGTCTAGTCAGCACCCAAAATGCGCAGCATGTAGAGTGTGTCGAGTATTTATGTTGACATTTTGAGCGTCAAGGTCTATTGGGCTCTCAAACGAGACGGCACAAGCCGCGGTTGAGCCCTTGATACGACAGCAGGTCGGACATCTGGGCTGGCATGCAGAGCTACGCATCGTGCCGGAACGGAAAATAAGGATGTTAATTTTGTCAAGAACGATCAAACGAGCTGTTCAGTTTGGACTAAGGTATCTGATAGTAGCCACCGTCCTCGCGGTTATGGGAGTTCATGTAATGGCGAACGATCACGCCGTTCGAGATTCCACGCCGCGTATTGCCGTGGTCTCCGCTTTTGCACCGGAGATGGAAATTCTAGGTCAAGAGTTGCAGAACAGATCGGAGCGCGTGGTGAATGGCGTACGTTTTACCGCCGGCACGTTGGATGGACACGAGGTTGTGCTGTTCTTGAGCGGGATCAGTGTCGTCAATGCGGCGATGACGGTCCAACTCGCATTAGAGCGTTTTGCCATTGAGGGAATCGTGTTTTCCGGTATCGCGGGTGGCGTTGATCCGGCGCTGGGCATTGGCGATGTGGTGGTTGTGGAGCGTTGGGGTCAATATCTGGAAATGCTCTTCGCTCGCGAGACCGAGGGCGATTGGGTTCCGGTGCCGTTTTTTGAGTATCCTTATGGAAATTTTGAGATGATGTTTCCGCGCTCGATTACGGTGTTGCGGGATGGATATGAGGAGCCCGAATCCCGTTTCTGGTTCCGGGTGGACGATACGTTGTTGATGGCGGCGCAGCGTGCGGCGCAAAAAATAACGTTAGAGCGCTGCACAACAGATGGTCGTTGTTTGGATAGAATTCCGCGAATTGAAGTTGGCGGGTCTGGGGTATCGGGCGGAGTCTTCGTGGATAATGCGGTTTTTCGAGAATGGGTTTTTGGAACATTTGGCGCTCGGGTTCTCGATATGGAGAGTGCGGCTGTGGCCCATGTCGCTTATGCTAATGATGTGCCGTTTGTGGCCGTGCGCAGCCTTGCAGACCTTGCTGGTGGCGGAGAGAGTGCAAACGAGATGGAAACATTTCTCGACCTTGCGGCCGGCAACGCGGCAGTCTTGGTGAGGGCGATGCTCCAAGAAATGCCGCACCCTAACTGATCTGTACCGTATGCGGAAGTTTAACCTGTTGAGATGCGTCCAGTCCAGTGACGGGTCGATTGCTGATTGATGCTATGGTGCTTTTATCACACGTTGGGCGTCGACCGGTCGACATGGACTGAAGTGGGTGGATCAGAGTCCCATCTGCTCTTTCATCTCACCGATAAATGTTGTGTCGTCAGCTAGCTACCTTGCGATTTGACAAGAGCATCTCAGCATCGCTTTCGGCGTGATAGCGTAATGTATCCGTTTCATCGGTGACCGCAGTCTTGATGATTGAAGCGGCCAGTTTTGGCGGTGAGGGTTCCATTTCGGACTTCATAGAGAACGTTATGAATTTGCTGATTACGGTCTGATACTCCGTAATCCGAGAGTCATTTGCGAAATCGAAGCGGCGTCCGGCAAAATCCGTGGCAATCATGCCGGGTTGAACGATCTTCATTTTGACGCCCATTGCCTCAAGTTCGTAGTGGAGCGTTTTCGATATATCTTCAACGGCAAATTTTTAATACTTGGGCTTTTTTCAGAAAATACAGCTTGGCTTGAAAGTGTGTTTACCTGGCTAGGAAGTGCATTCTTATTTGTCGCTGGAGTTGCTGTTGGTCGATCTAGTGAAAATATCTAAACACTACAACATATAAGAAGACTTGTTTTGAAAACTAGGACCCGTTGACATTCACTCTCAGAGTTGCCCGAAAAAGAGGCGGTTATCCGCCGTCCGGCCGGGGTCCGTTGCCTTTCCCGATAGAAGCGGTTCAATCCGCTCCCACATCGCATCCGTCAAAACGGTTCGATCCTTATTCATGATTCTGCTCTCTCAATAATGTCCGTCGCCTCTTTTTTCGGGCGACTCTGAGAGCAATCATACCAACTGTCCACGAAATTTCAAGAGTAGATGTCAACGGGTCCTAGATCTAGTTTGCGGGTATTCCCACAGACCTACTGGAATTTTACGAGCAATCTCTTGATTTGCAGTATAGAATGCTTGTAAAAGTGGCTTGGATTTCTCTCTTGACATCAAATTTCTCCTTCGCTAAGTTATATACGTAAGTCCCAAAATTCCGGTGTGAAAATGGTTGTATGCATATGCGTGCATATACGGCATTGCCGTATTCTTGTCAGACAGTTCATTTTCAGGTTTCATTGGAATCAACACACCGAAGGGTCCGATTTTCTTTCAAAGGAGCCCGGCCCATGAAACCTCCCAATCCGTGGACCTCGCGAATCATGAAAACCTATAATCCCGAATAAAGAACCGTTTCTTGATTGCTCAAGAAACGGAAAATTTGAAGATGTTTGTGCTCTACGCCATTCTGAGAACGTGTATGAGAAACATCCTAACCACCATGTATCTGCTCACTTGGAATGTTTGCTCCGGCATTTTCTGTAAACCACTTTGCCGCCCCTGGATGCCATTTTAAAACGGTGTTCCGATCCCAAAATTCGGGTAAGGTGGAACGTGCCGCCTTGTGAACATTCACCATGCGTTCGTTATCGGACATTATAATGTTGACAACCGCTTCCACAAAACTGTCCAGAAGGTCACAGTTTGCGATTGCGAAATTCCACATCGACACCGAACGCGCTGGTGCCGCGAGTGTTGTGTAGGTATCGGCCGCAATCTCGAAATTGGAGACCGGGAATGTTGCAGCAATTCTAGTTTGCTCGTCCTCCGTGAACTCAATGATGTTCACGTCTGTTTGAACTTCGAGTTGAGAAACGGCGGGTACCGGAACGCCTGCCGCAAAGGCGATGACATCCAGGAGACCGTCCTGCAATTGGCTGCCGAGGTCCGTCCAACTCCCATTTCTACGTTCGAAATCAACACCTAACAATTCCATCATTCGTGGGAAATAAGTGTCAGATGTGGATCCTGCTGGTCCGAATCCGATGCGCGCTCCCGCTGGAATATCGGCAATGCTCTTGATCCCAGACGAGGATAAGGCAGTTATCGAGAAAGGTGTTTGATACATAGGGAACATGGCGCAGGCGTTTGTCATGGCGAGTCCGGGCGCGATTGGATTGTTTCCCGCAATGGATTCAGCCGCCGGCCCAAGTGTTGTCATTCCAAAAGGTAACTCACTGGTATGAACCAAAGCCATATTCTGCATCGGTCCACCGGTAATCTCGGCACCACCGGATATGCCAAGTTCGTCCGCGACGATTCCGCCCCACCCGGATCCGTAGGCAAAATATGTTCCGCCTTGAGAGGCTGTACCAACTGTGAAACTGGTGGGCCATCCTGTCCGGTCCTGCGCGTTGGCGACACCGGCAATACCGAGCACCGTGATCAACACTGTCGCAATTCTTGCATAGGAGAGTGGTCTCATTTGCTGTCCTTTAAAGTCAATGGGTTTTATTGTTTATCTATTTGACCTGAATGCCGAGCCGCAGGGACGGCAGCGTTCACGACTTGGCATATGGGTACTGACGTATTGATTCTCAATATCTTGGAGAACATCAGGATAAATTTGTGCCGGATGTATCTTCCAGATGCGTAGTCTCGGTTGCTCTTTTTCCGGTTTTGCAGCGAAAGTGTACTCGACATTTAAATCCTCCAATGGTGAACGTGTCGGATTTAAAGGCTGATCAAAGACAACAAACGACCATAGTCTGTTTCGCCGTTCTGTTGGCTACGACGATAAGAATAGAATCGCTTGGGATCGGAATAAGTACAATGCCTCGTCCATTCCGCATGGTTGATTCCTGCTTTTTGCAATTTGTCAAGGCTGTAAGATGGTAAGTCAAAGTGTAGTCGATCTTTTCGACCCTTTGCAAAAAAACGCCAACTATTTTTATTGTCAGCTGTGAATTTTTCCATGAACTCCGGTCCAACTTCATACGCGTCTTGACTAATGCATGGGCCGATCAGGGCGACAACTTTCTGCCGATCTGCCCCTAAATCTATCATTTTCTGCAGAGTTTTTTCCAGAATACCATCAAGCGCTCCACGCCAGCCGGCGTGGGCCGCTCCTATGATACCTGCGTTTGCATCCGCAAAGAGAACGGGCTGACAGTCAGCAGTCAGGATCGATAGGGCGATGTCGGGTTGATCGGTGACCATTGCATCGACAGCACCACAAGAATCTTTGGTGTCATGAACCGTGATAACGTTCGATGAATGAATCTGGTGTCCGCTCAACAGAGTTTCGGGCGCAACTTTTGCCGCTGATGCCGCTCGTCTTCTGTTCTCATGGACGGCCGTGTGATCATCGGATGATCCATAACCGCAGTTCAGTCCTGCAAAGCAACCTTTTGACACGCCACCTGATCGGGTAAAAAACCCATGTCGAATGGGCGCGATTTGACGGGAGGTCAGGATTTCAATGGTCATTCAGTCAACCCTGGTGGCGGTGCTTCATCTTCCGGGAATAATCCAAGAACCTTGAAGATGTGTCCGCATTGGTCTGGATGAGTCAAGCGATCGTAGGCCGCAAAGATCTCTTTCTTCTTTGTCGGATGGGTATTCTGAGCCAATTGTTGCGCGCGGAGATCGATTCCAAGTCTCTTCAAGAAAATCCCTTGAGATGTGAGTTCCGAATGCTTGCATGGCACGGCCTCCAACGCGAGTGCCTCAAAATCGACATGGGAGGTAAGATCGCTCTCACCGGGTGCGGATAGAGGATGCACCCATTGATGCTGTTTCACAGCTTGTAAGGTATCTCCGTGTGATCTCCAGTTGCCATAATCAATAATGAGTGCGGATCCGCCGTATCGGCTTATGCGCGTGCCAATCGTTGCAACGATTCTTTGACTATCGGGTCGCGATTCAATGATATCTCCGTCCTTGGTGTCTATTAAGCGCTTTTTGAGTTCGGAGTGATTGGACGTTGTGACGTGGGTGAAGGCGAGTTTTCCGGAAGACATATGGATATGCCGTTCCCACCATTGATCTCTGTCTCTTTGAAACTGGCGAATGGGCAATGCATCAAAAAATTCATTGGCAATCAAGAAGAGGGGTTGTTCCGGCAGGTCTTCGATGTGTTTGATCCATGTTGGGTTATGATCTTTGAGTGTTCGGGCTTGCACGGTACGTAGATGATCTGACGCTTCAATCAGCACCAGTTGGGCGGCGTCCTGGAAGCCTGGTATGTTTCGCGTGGCGCGGAGTACATCGACCATCAAGGTGCCGCGACCAGGACCCGCTTCCGCTAGTGTAAATGAACCTGATTGACCTTGATTTATCCAAGCTTGTGCAAGACTGAGGCCGATGAGTTCGCCGAACATTTGGCTTATTTCGGGTGCCGTAATGAAGTCTCCATGGTGACCAAATGGATCGCGTTTTGTGTAGTATCCGAATTCGGGATGCAGCAAACATTCTTCCATGAATTCCGCTACGCTTATGGATCCTTGTGTCTTGATGCGTTTTGCCAATATCTTTTTTAAAGTCATGGCTTGGCGTGAGGGGCCGTCATTAACCAGAGTCCCAGAACAATCATGGGGAGCGATAGAACTTGGCCCATTGTCAACCCATATCCGCCGAGGTGGAAGGCTAATCCCAGTGGATTATCGACGGTGATAAATTGAACGTCAGGTTGTCGGACAAATTCCACGGCAAAACGGGCTATTCCGTAGCCTGTAAAAAATACACCGACAACAAGGCCGGGTCGGTGCAGGGTTCGGCGCCACCAAACCAGCCAAATCAATACTGCCCAGAGAACTAGACCTTCGAGAAGTGCTTCGTAGAGTTGTGATGGGTGACGGGCACAGGGTGGTGCGATGCCAGGACAATTCTGGGCGGCGTCACTTGGAAAAATGACTCCCCACGGAAGCGATGTTGGTCGTCCCCAAAGCTCCGCATTGATAAAGTTGGCAATTCGACCAAGGAGTAGTCCGACGGGTGCGCAGAGAGCAATTAAGTCCGCGACATGCCGTGGTTGCAGTTTCTGTTTTTGGGCGTATACCCATGCGGCAATGATCACGCCGAGTAAACCGCCGTGAAAGGACATCCCTCCTTGCCAAATTGCAAAAATTTCAAGCGGATTTTGTATATAGTAGGCGGGTTGATAGAATAGGACAAAACCAAGTCGTCCGCCGGCGATTATTCCGATGATAAGCCACGTTATGAGATCATCCACTTGAGTTGGCGCCATCGCTTGCTGTCGATTGGGCCATAACAAGGGTTGCTTTACGACATATTTCGCTAGTTGCCATCCGACCAGAATTCCTGCAATGTAGGATAGTGCATACCACCGGATTGCAAACCGGATGTCACCAACGGAGATGGCGAAGAGTTCAGGTGATAAGTTGGGAAATGGAATTGCGAACAGCATCGTTAGTTGTTGAACTTACGACATCCGAAAGTCAACCTGTCCACCATTAATCAATTTTGATTTGAGAAGCCTATGAGGAGGGGTCTTCATGCAGACTCGCAGTAAATTTTTCGACGATATCTCGCAATTGATGAGCAACGCGATGGGCGTTGCACAAGGTGCGCGGGAAGAGGCTGAAACCGCCGTGTACTCGCTGATTGAAAGATGGCTCGCAGATCGTGATTTTGTGTCCCGGGAGGAGTTCGAGGCTGTTCGGGCGATGGCCCAGAAAGCCCGAGAGGAAAATGTTGCTCTTGAGGATCGGATTGTAAAACTTGAACAACGCATGAAGGATCAGCTCGGCTCGGAAGAATAACGTTTCGTTCTTAAGAGAGTGCGCTGCGTTCCTCTACCGCTTCAGGAGAGCCAAGTAGTTCCGGGATGGTGTTTAAATGATGTACATTCTTTAAAGACCCGGATTTGGACAGGTGATCAAAGTTTTGGTCACCTCGCGCCTGAAACGCTCCGGTCAGAGTTGGGGACGAGACGGTGGTCAAGGCGTTCTGAGCATCCGCGCCCTTTGCAAGTCTGGTCGCTTTGATCGGGCTTGGGAAGACCTGGTGCCACGCCTCAATCGCCAGCGTGGATGGGTTCCCGCGTCGCCGGCTAATGACAATCGGGCGCTTCGCTTGGCGCTGGTCGCATAAAGGCACAAGATATAGTACCCCATACAAGATTCGCACCCTTGAATTCCACTCCACTTGCACTTGACCCGCGGCTAAGCTAAACTCTCCCGAAGAGATTTCGGCTGCTGTTGACCGCCAGCAACACAGCGAGCCATCCTTGATCACCCCGGCGTCAATCCACCAATTCAGTTAAACACTGAAGTCTAGGACCCGTTGACATCTACTCTTGAACGTTTCTGGATGTCTGTTACATTCACTCTCAGAGTTGCCCGGAAAAGAGGCGACGGACAGTATTGAGAGAGCCGAATCATGAATAAGGATCGAACCGTCTTGACGGATGCGATGGGGGAGCGGATGGAACCGCTTCTGTCGGGACAGGCAACCGATCCGGGACGGACGGCGGATAATCGGTTGTTTCTTGAAGCGGTGCTGTGGCGTTTCCGCACGGGATCGCCGTCATGAGCCGATGAGAGCGGGATCGTCCCGTGTATTGTGGGAACGGGAACCGTGTCGTCCGGCGCTTTCGTCCGTTCCTCTATCCG
>JAPORU010000089.1 GCA_026710045.1 Aestuariivita sp.
TTGACGTAACAAGGACATGCTAAAGACTGTCGCATTGCGCCTTCTCGGTTAATCGAGTACCACCGTACTGGCTGAATTCAACGCCATCAGGAAGGGGCCTCACACTATTGTTCATTTTAACTATCATAGTGTTCGTGATTCCCAAGTATCCTTGCCACCCATTGCCTTCAAACCATCGTTTCACGCCACCATAATTGGTTGCGCTGCCTTGGACCTGGGTGAAAATACCTTGTAGGATATTGACAACGGATCCGGGGGTATTGGGGTTATTTGCTTCGTTTGGGTTCTTTTTCAGTGGCAAACTGGCAGCAAACATTTCCTTTCGTTCATCGTCGGAATAAACGATGAGCTTAACATTGGCAGTGTCTCCAATTGCCTTCAGTTCAATGCAAATCTTGTCCCATTCTGATTCAGAATCGTCTGAATCCGGGATTGGAACAAGACCGGCATAATTGCCTTCAATCATACCGGTTGCTTGATTTGCATGTACTTCGATGCTTGCGGTTAACATCATTAAGAAGGCTGCACAAACTGATGCGAATAGTCTAAACATTTCACTCACCTCTCTGATTAACGCTTGATCTTGTCACAATTTTATCATTTTTCGCATGTCAGATACAATATAATGTGGTATGTCAACTACTGCATATAATCCCATCAACCCCAGCAGAGATCGGTACCTTCTTGTACCGAAATGGAATCAACGCCGTCTACGGGATTATCCGTTATGAGTGCAACGCCGGTATCATAGAAGTCCTTACCCGGGGTTGGTTGAGGCTTTGTCCCATTTGTTGCCCACTCCTTTACGGCTTCCACTCCAAGAGATGCCATCAAAAGAGGGTACTGCTGTGAGGTCGCGCCAATGATCCCATCGGCCACGTTCCGCACACCGGGACATCCGCCATCAACAGAAACAATCAGTACATCATTTTCGCGTCCGATGGCCTTTAACGCTTCATAGGCTCCTGCCGCTGCAGGTTCATTGATCGTGTGGACAACATTTATTGAGGGATCTTTTGCCAATAGATTTTCCATTGCACGTCGACCACCCTCCTCGTTACCATCCGTTACGTCTGATCCAACAAGACGACTGTCTGTCTCATCTCCAATCATGCTTGGATCTCCAAGATCAATTCCAAAGCCGTTCAGAAAACCCTGATTCCGCAGCACATCAACGGTTGGTTGACTCACATTGAGGTCAAGTGTTGCAATTCTTGCCGTCGCAGCGGCATCCCCGAGAGAGCCACGTGCCCATTGACCAATCAATTGCCCGGCGAGATAATTATCTGTTGCAAATGTCGTGTCTGCGGCATCAATTGGGTTTAAGGGTGTATCCAGTGCGATGACCAGGAGACCAGCGTCACGCGCCTGGCGAACAGCCGACACAATGGACGATGTATCCGAAGCGGCAATCAAGATTCCCTTTGCACCGTCAAGAATACATGTTTCAATTGCCTGGACCTGGGTTTCATGATCCCCGTCGACTTTGCCGGCAAAGGCCTTCAAGTCCATACCAAGTTCTTCAGCCTTGACCGTTGCACCTTCCTTCATTTTGACAAAAAATGGGTTTGTGTCGGTTTTCGTTATAAGACAAACCGTTGTCGCGTTGGCATCGGCAATCACCATTCCCGAAATTGCACATGTTAAAAGAATAAGGGTTGACCAAAAAAAAGACGTGGATTTAATCTGCGACTTTAAAAGAAGCTGAAGCTTTAATTAAATGAGAAATAAGAACATTGGTAGGCAATTTTTTAAATATATTTTCTTTGCGCCATCTCACATGAGCGCTGGTATGCAACTCGCAGACATGGTAGCCGGAGCGACACAACGGTATTTTGAATACGGAGATAATCGTTGGATAGAGTGTATTCGTCCATCATTTCGGTGTTATTCGAGAACCAGAGCGATTGATGGATATGGTATTGCCAGATTTCCCAAAATCGGATGGACCGGCACTGTATTTAACTAGACGCCAGGCGGGGCCTTAGCCCCAACGTGCTGTATGACGCACTCCCAGCGCGAATCAACCCATAATACCACTAGCTTTAAAAGTAAACCCCCGTTAATAACATTTTTTTTAAAACGTCCGTCCAACTCTGAAGTGCTCCACTATATCTGCCGTGGCGCCCTTCGGAGTTGGACGGACGTCCCAATAAGCGTATATCAGCGTAAAGTGGAATACTGACATGCAACAAACTCATTAGAGTTTTTTCGATTAGCGTGCAATTCTTTTTGGTGATTTATTTGATGACCTAAAATGCACCTCCTACCGACGTACAAAATGGTGATTCGTCTGGCTACTTAAAAATTCAGGACGTGGAGAGGTATTCGCAACATAATCACCAACAATCATATGTTTCAGCACGGGACCTCTGGGGCCCTAATCCGGTCGTGCATTCGGCACAAACAGTTGCCGGCCATCCATTGTGTAAGCCGCAATGGCTCTCTGTCCGGCGCCTGAGAGTATCCAATCAATAAACTGCCGTGCTCCATGCACATTGACATGGGCATGTTTGAGCGGATTCACCGCGATAACACTGTACTGGTTCATCAATCTTGGATCACCTTCCACCAAAGGAATGTGATCCCTCTTGCTGCCAAACGCGATCCAACTTGCCCGGTCTGTGAGAACGTAGGCTCCCATACCGATCGCAATATTCAACGTCGCACCCATCCCGGAACCCGTTTCACGATACCACGCGCCCGAAGCACGTTCAGGACGTATATCCGTCGAACCCCACAACGTCATCTCCACACGATGCGTGCCGGAATCATCTCCGCGCGAAACGAAGATCTCCCTTTGATCCGAAATTTTCCGTAGGGCCTCGGTCACATCGGACAATCCTCCAATCTTCGCAGGATCGGAGGATGGACCAACAATGATGAAATCGTTGTACATCACTTCATATCGTGCCAGACCGAATCCACGCGCCACGAAATCCTCTTCCGCCTCTTTCGAATGCACAAACAAGAGATCGGCGTCTCCCCGCACCGCATTACGCAACGCTTGCCCCGTCCCGACGGCCACGACCCGAACCTCGATACCCGTCTCGTCCTGAAAGAGCGGCAACAGATAATCAAAGAGACCCGAATTCTGGACAGACGTTGTCGATTGCATGAGAATGACATCGCCAGCCGAGACAGCATTTGACGCAAAAAAAGCAACCAACACGGCACGTTGCAAAAGGGACCGGAACACAAATCGCGCCAATTACATCTCTTCTCTGCGAACGTGCAGGCGACCATCAAGCCAGGCTTTCATGGCTTCGGATCGGGGATTGGCAAAAAGATCGGAAGCAACACCCGTGCCTTCTACCCGCCCATCTTGCAAGAACACCAGATCATCCGCCAGCCTCCGGGCTTGACCTTGATCATGCGTCACCATCACAACCGTGATCCCGCGTCCGGATGCCATGTCAATTAATGTCTCGATATAGGAGGTCGCCGCCGGATCCAGATTCGCGGTGGGCTCATCGAGAAGCAACAGCTCGGGGGCACAAACCAAGGCGCGCGCAATCGCCAAACGTTGTTGTTCCCCACCTGAGAGCACACGCGCCGGGCGATTGGCCACATCCATCAATCCCGAAATACGCAGCGCATCCTGAACCCGTCTCGCTCGCTCGGGACCAACAAAGCCACAAACTTTTAAGGCAAATTTCAAATTTGCCAATACCGAGCGCCGCAACAGCACCGGCCGCTGAAACACCATAGCTTGCGCCGATTGTGCGTCGCGTGAAAATCTCTGCCCTTTCCAATAAATGTCACCCGTTGTCATCGGAATAAGCCCATGCAACAAACGCAGCAGCAGACTCTTTCCAGCACCATTCGGGCCAATAACAATGGTACGGCGCCCCGCGCGTACGGACAAGTTGACCGACTGTAGCAACGGTTGGCCTTGCATTTCAAAACAAAGATTTCGCGCCGAGAGCAGCGGCGGTGTTATACCCGACTCGATAAGTTCCGCGGAATAGCTCCTGCGTCTATCATTGCTTCGTGTCACGCATAGGCTCCTCTGACAATCGTTCCACGAAAGGCCATCACCACAATGTTGACCACCAACGACACGATAAGCAACACAAGACCGAGAGCAAGAGCCAACTCCAGTTGACCTCGAGACGTTTCAAGCGCAATCGCTGTTGTCATAACACGCGTCACATGGTTGATGTTCCCACCAACAATCATTACGGCCCCAACCTCCGCCACCGCTCGTCCGAACCCAGCGAGAACAACCGTCAGCAAACTAAATCTTGCATCCCACAGCAAAGCAAAAATCCGAGCCCGACGGCTTACTCCGAGCGATGCAAATTGCTCCGCGTACTCCATCCAAAGATCTTCAATAACTTGTCGACTTAACGCCGCAATAATCGGAGTAACCAAAACCGTTTGTGCAATGATCATTGCAAACGGTGTATACAACAATCCGAGAACCCCCATTGGTCCCGATGCGGACAATAGCAGATAAACGACCAAACCGACAATTACGGGGGGCAGTCCCATGAGTACATTCATGCCGAGAATCAACCCACTCCGCCCAAAGAAACGAAAGGTTCCAACCATCGCTCCAATTGGCAACCCCAACAGACACGCCAGCACAACAGCCGTAACCGTCACTTGTAAAGACAGGAAGACGATCTCGGAGAGATTCGAATCCCAATTCGAAATCAAGCCGAAAGATTGTAAAAATAGCACTCCAATGTCCATGTCTTGTCACCTATCCGTTGCTGTGAACTGAGATTGGAAAGTGGATCTAATCCCGGACATTGGCCGGAGCATCAAACCAAAGCCAATCGATTGGATGTCCTCGGTCCACGGATTGGCTGGTGAAATACACACGTCCTGTACCAACAACCCTAAAATTCCCGATATTAAAAGACCCGGAATGTCATCGTTGTCAGCGATCGCTCAATGCCAGAGACACAGAGCAATTCGTCGTTAATGAACTTGCCGATATCTTTGTCTTCCGGGATATACATCTTCAAAATCAAATCGTACTCACCGCTTGTCGAATAAAGTTCCGAATGAATCTCACGCCGTGCAATTTCCTGCGCTACGCAATAAGTTGTCCCGGGCTTACACCGAATTTGAACAAAAACACATGTGGTCATTTCTTCATATCCTCAAGGATAATAAACGGGTTTGAGACCTGATAGTGCCAATTTACTCACACTCATTTTTCTTTATCAGCTCTTGGTTGCACTTTCTAATCTAATTGAACAACTTTAGAGAATTGAGCAAGTCAAAGGATTACAGGATGCGTACCGCTCACGTTCATCGCAAAACAACCGAAACCCGAATATCCGCGCAGATCGACCTTGACGCGACCGGCCGTTTCACGAATGGAACAGATATTGGATTCTTTGATCATATGCTGAACCAATTTGCCTGTCATTCAATGATCGACATCTCGGTGGAGGCGACGGGTGATTTATACATTGATGATCATCACACCGTCGAGGACACCGGCATTGCACTGGGTACGGCTCTCACACAAGCACTCGACGACAAAAAGGGCATTCGCCGATACGGATCTTGTCTGCTTCCAATGGATGATACGCTCATTCGCGCTGCCGTTGATATATCAGGACGGCCTTTCCTAGGGTGGAATGTTGACTTTGCCACTCCTAAAATTGGCACCTTTGATACGGAACTCGTACGCGAGTTCTTTCAGGCCTTCAGCACGCATGCCGGTCTCACGCTTCATGTCGATAAATTGCGCGGACTCAACAGCCATCATGTTGCAGAGGCGACGTTCAAAGCGACAGCACGCGCCCTGCGGGACGCTGTTGAAATTGATCAGAGACAGGCCGACTCCATCCCATCAACCAAGGGAGCTTTGTAGCATCGGATGTTGACCACCATAGTCGACATACAATGTGGAAATCTACATTCCGCCGAAAAGGCTTTCCAACGAATGGCAAAAGACATCAACGGTGGTCACGTTGTCGTAACCGCCGATCCTGATACGGTATCGCGTGCAGATCGCATTGTGCTGCCGGGGGATGGTGCCTTTCCACATTGCGCTGCCACCTTAAAGAAAGACAAAGATCTCTTTGAAGCATTGGAAGAGGCCGTCAAATATCGGGCGAAACCTTTTCTCGGAATTTGTGTTGGCATGCAGCTCCTTGCCGGCATCAGTTATGAGTTTATCCAGACATCGGGTTTGGGCTGGCTTAATGGCAAAGTCAGTCAGATCATGCCGAGCGATGACGGGATAAAGATTCCTCACATGGGCTGGAATGATCTTATACTCAACCGAGAACATCCAGTTCTAGAGGGGATCAAGACAGGCGATCACGCCTATTTTGTACATTCCTACCATATGATCTTGAACGACTCCGATCAGGTCTATGCCCATGTAGAATATGGTCAGGACGTGAATGCCATCGTCGGAATTGACACAATTGTCGGCACACAGTTCCATCCCGAAAAGAGCCAGGCAACGGGTTTGAAGATCATTTCAAATTTTTTGCAATGGAACCCATAAATTCAATGTGCAACGATATCGGACCCACACTCACCCGAAATCTACAATCCAAGAATATCGCTGATTCAGGTCACGTGTGCCATGCTTACATCAGACGAAAAAGTAACCGATATGAAGAGCTCAAAAGTCGTTCAAGATCGCGATTCAATGCATCACAATCCAACCCGTCACTTTAGGCGCGTCCAAGTCCGCTTTGCACAAAACAATCCACCGGCAATACAACCGTGAAGCGCCATTGAATCTCCTTCAACCTTTATGCGTCCAAAATAGATTTTGTCATTCGAAGGCCGCCATACCTTTCCTTTATAGACACCACCTCCCTGCGGCACCATATCAATGACCACGGTTTTACCCTTCGTTGGGGAATCGGTCTCTCCTTCATTATTGAAGGTTCGCTTGACGACGCCGCAAATGTTCTCGCCACAATACGACATTTCGATATGGGAATATCCGCCATCATCGACCGACGTAACCCAAGTCCCGAGCACAGGCTCTGCAACGGCCATACGGGCGAAGATCACCACCAACAGACATCCGATACTCATATATTTCATCGCACACTCCCTTTGTTCAACACGAGGACGACACCAAACGCACATGCGGGTGCCAATTTTCCTCTATCATATGGCGACCCTCATCCGTACAAAGTGTCAACCATCAACGTCAGCCATTTGAAGTGCCATGATTATCTATCCAGCAATCGACCTTAAAGACAATCAAGCCGTCCGACTGTTACGTGGAAATATGAAGGATGCAACCGTATTTGATCATGAACCCGCAGAACACGCCAGGACATTTACCGAATCCGGCTGTGAATGGTTGCATCTTGTCGACCTAAACGGTGCATTTGAGGGAAAACCGGTCAATACCGCCGCCGTCAAGGCAATTCTGAACACGGTTGACGTTCCAACGCAACTTGGTGGCGGTATCCGAAACATGCAGACCATCGACTACTGGATAGAGTGCGGAATCACCCGCGTAATCCTTGGAACCGCGGCTGTAGAAGATCCGAATCTCGTCCGCACAGCGGCTCGAGCGCATCCCGATAAAATCGCCGTTGGACTCGATGTTCGTAACGGTCACATTGCGACCAGAGGTTGGGCTGAAGAGACAAACCTCGGTGCATTCGATATTGCCAGGCAATTTGAAGATGCCGGCGTCTGTGCTGTCATCTTTACCGACATCTCCCGAGATGGGGCGATGCAGGGACCCAACGTTCATGCAACAGCACAGCTCGCCACATCAATCTCTGTTCCTGTGATTGCATCCGGTGGGGTATCAACACTCGAAGATCTCCTTGCACTGCGCGATACGCGGGTCATTTCGGGAGCCGTTATCGGACGCGCCCTCTATGACAAGACAATTGACCTCCACGATGCGATCAGGCAGCTGGCACCGTGATGCATCTACATCCAATGTTGTCATTGACACATCATTTTCCACTTGCAAGTAAACTGTTCCACATACCAGACCATGCGAAACCGCATCTGAAAACTCCGAGATGTTAAAGACTCGTATCATCCCATGCCTTGATGTTGCCGACGGTCGCGTCGTCAAGGGTGTAAATTTCGTGGATCTCATCGATGCCGGGGATCCCGTTGAGTGCGCTCGGGCTTATGACGAAGCGGGAGCCGATGAAATCTGCCTTCTTGACATCAATGCCAGCCACGAAAACCGTGGAACAATGTACAATCTCGTTCAACGCACGGCCGAGCACTGCAATGTCCCGCTAACCGTTGGTGGCGGCGTACGAACCAAACACGATGTTCGAAACCTTCTGCTTGCCGGGGCCGACAAAGTCAGCATCAACTCCGCAGCAATTTTCAACGCAACCGTATTATCAGAATCGGCAGACCAGTTTGGCAACCAGTGTATCGTCTGCGCAATCGACGCCAAGCGTGTTGCAGACAACCGTTGGGAGGTCTTTTCACATGGTGGTCGAAAACCCACTGGCCTCGATGTCGTTCCATTTGCCCGGAAAGTAACGCAGTCCGGAGCCGGAGAGATCCTGCTCACCTCGATGGACCGGGACGGAACCCGGGACGGATTTGATATCGCGTTGATCAGGGCAGTCTCCGATGCGGTCACCGTACCCGTCATTGCGTCCGGCGGCGTTGGAACACTTGAGCATCTCGTTGAAGGAATTCTAAAAGGCCATGCCGATGCCGTATTGGCCGCCTCGATATTCCATTTTGGAGACTATTCCATTCGTGAGGCCAAGGAGCACATGGCATCAGCCGGCATACCTATGAGACTGACATGAACGCACTTGAAGAACTCGCCCGCACCATTGAACAACGCAAATCTGCGGGAACGGCAAACAGTTGGACTGCAAAGCTTCTCGCTCAAGGTCCGAAGAAAACCTCGCAAAAATTTGGTGAGGAAGCCGTGGAAGCCATCATTGAAGCCGTCGAAGGCGATCGAGCAGGCTTGATTTCTGAGGCCGCCGATGTCCTGTATCACCTTTTAGTCATGCTCGCGTCGCGTAATGTCGCGCTTGAGGACGTCCTTGACGAACTCAATCGGCGTAAGAGGAGGTCAGGTATCGAAGAAAAGCGACAACGACGCTGAGGTGTCATGATTGACTAACCCAGTCTAAGCAAGGACCACTCTTCGCCACACAGTCAGAAGCTCCTTGTCACCATTATTCTGAAACTCCCTTATCGGCTGCGTTCACATGTCGTCGCGTTCAAGCGTAATATCGTTGCGACGACCCGATCATGGGCTGCTTGATCTGTTGACGTTCTTCAGAATTTTGAAGAGATAACTCCGGTGGCGAACCCTCCCATTCGTAATTCACCAAAAAGACGTTGATATTCAATCTTTGGGCATCGATTCTGAATAACATTCAAGCCACGTGCTGCCACATTTTCGGCGGCTCCGCTATGTTTGACGCCAATTTGCATCCAAACCGTTTGCAGTCCTCGCAATCCGCATAAGGCTTCCTCAACAATGTCGGGAACATACTCTGAACGACGAAAAATGTCGACCATGTCAACGGCCTGCGTAATCTCTGAAAGTGATCCCAATACTGTTTTTCCAAAGATCTCTTGACCGACGGCATTGGGGTTAACAGGAATGACATCAAAGCCCTTCAAGTCAAGATATCGGCCGACAAAATAGCTTGGGCGAACCGGATTGGTCGAAATCCCCATCATGGCAATGGACGTCGTTGACTGTAGAATCTGTCGCAAAAATTCATCGGAATAGGCCACCATCCACCAACTCGTCTAAGCTCTCAACAACCTAACAATATGTCTGCAAAGTAAAGAAAGCCCGACCGCACGCAAACACGATCGTACATGAAAGAAACACTCTATTACCACATTCAGATAACCACGCCCTGCGTTTACTCCCGACCCAATGAACATGGTATACTCCGAGCACATACCATGACGCGGCACCGTGGCTGCAACCAGATAGCACATACACTCTTGATGTTCTTCACGGGTTAGCTAAGCACGATCCAGGACCGATCTTACTCACACTCATTTCTTGAGTACATCCGGCCAGTTCCTATCCGCTTTCTTGATGTTACCGGGAATATCCTGAGACCAGATCTCACGAACGTTCAGCGAATAATTCAAATAGAGTTTATCATCAACAATTCGCCACGCTTCCGGCGCGGTCGTTGCCGTATACCCCCGCGACATCGCATAAGCGCAATACCCACCATATTGTGGTGCATACGCAGCGGGATTCATCTCAAACTGATCGCGGTTCGCCTCACTTGCAAAGTGCCACGTCGTTCCTCTCCATACAACAGAGTAATCTTTATTTCCTTTCACCGGTTGTCCGTCGGCAAAGTACCCCACCGGGTCATATCCGTTAATGGCGACATTGTCTGGTGAGAAAACAGGCGGCAATTCCGCAGCGGCAATGTTGGCCACGCCAACAAGGCATGACAGTGTGTACAAAGTGATAAAAAAATAGCGACGAAAGAGTTTCATTGGTTCGCATCTCCAAAACGTATTGATGACAGGACGGTGCGACACTATGTGCCATTGACCCGAGAGTCCTTCTCGTATGGCGAGAAATTGACAAATGTCAAGAATCACGTCTTGAGAGACTCCATGCATATGCTTAAACACCGTCGCCCCGGATCGGTGCGGGAATCCTGATGGGGGTGATAGTCGTGCGGATAGTCGCAACTCATCTGGGCTCAAATCAGCCGATGTTTGCAAGCCGTTACACTTATAGCTTTCAGATGTGGTGAATTATTATTGAGAAAACCTATTGAATAGAGAGGGTTCGCTCATGTATGTTCCCGTTACGGGATATCAGGATTAAATGCAAATCATTGCAAAGCGAACCATTGTCAACTTCGGGACAAAAAATCCCAGTGCTCGTGCATCTCTCGACCACTGGCTGAATATTACGCAAGCGGCCGATTGATCTTCTACAAATGATGTTCAGCAAACATTTCCTAAGGCGAAAATACTGAACTCGGAACGTATCCGTTTTGAGGTTGCAGGTGGCGCGTTCCGCTTGATCTGCGCCGTGGATTTTCGGCGCCGGATTATTTTTGTGAAATTCATCGGTACCCACGCCGAATATGATCGTATTGATGTCATGACTATCTCGCAATTCTAAAAGAAACGGACGACAATCATGACAACTATAAAACCAATCCGTAGCAATGATGATCTCACGGGCGCACTCGCGCGAATTGATCAGCTCTGGGGTGCTGATCCTAAAACGCCAGAAGGTGATGAGTTGGATGTTTTGTGTGTTCTCGTGGAGCACTATGAGAACCAAACATATCCTATTAAGCCAATGGAGCCAGTGGAACTGTTACGGCAGCACATGGGGGCAACAGGACGATTCCAAGCTGATCTTGCAGAATTGTTCGGGTCGCGCTCAAGGGCGTCTGAGATATTGAATCGAAAGAGAGCTTTAACCGTCAACATGATCTATAAACTAAGTTCCGTTTGGCATATTCCAGCCGATTGCTTGGTGAAGCCTTGCAAGGTTGCAGCCGAATAACATCATGGCGCTCGAAATGCGCTGTGAATTTTAATTTACAAGCAGTTCCAACCAGTGAAACAATCACAGATTGGAGAGATGATAATCCGCACGTTGGGTGCTATTGATTATATGTTAACTTTAAAGTGGAGCGAATATGGTCACAAAAACGCAAGTCTTTTTAGTTCTGATCGTGACGCTTTTGGCGGGGTGTCAAACAGGAGGTGGTCCGATAGCTGACGTTCTCAACAGATTTGGAACCTGTGTCGGAGAAACACCCGAACAAATCGCCAACTGTTAAAGTCTCTTGCAAAAGTCATGAGAAGACCAAGTCGAGGGCGGCGGAGAAACGGGCGGCGCTCGTCCATAATGGCAGACATTAGGCCTTATAGGAAATTTTGAAAACGGGTTCAAGAGGCGGGTTTTCTCTTTGTTTCGGTGATTACATACTTGCACCAGCAAACCCTTGTCCCGATCGCGATGGACATGCAGCGCGAGATCGAGCGTGTCATGCGGGCCGGGAAGCGGTAATTCCAGGCGGCCTCTACCAAGATGCGCCGAACATGACTGTTGCCGGTGCGGGTGATGGCGCCGGTACGGCATCATTGTCGGCATGTCCTGGCTGCTGTCGGCCACCGGCAGGGCCGGATACAGCCACAACCGGGTGGGGATGCCGATAATGATTCCCGAAGGTGGGAAAGAAAGCACCACTTTTGTGGCCGGACACATCATTCCCGATGACGGCGCATTCTACCACTGTAACAAAATGTACGTAATGCTGCAGTCCATCATGCCCGACAAGTACAGAATCGCACCCAACCAAAAGGGCGAGGGGTATGATTATGTCATCTACGCCGATGCCAGTCCGGGGATGCAGTCCCCAGGGTGCCAGTAACGGACACACAGAGCCCATCTTTAACATCTTGTGCAAAAAAGTCATGATATTCAACACCTTAAAAAATGTGGTGGCACACCAAACTTTAATTTTCAGGATTTTTATGCGACCGCTTGTCGGCAGATTCAAGCGGATTCAGACGA